>JBQGBW010000003.1:0-86717 GCA_052043475.1 Magnetococcales bacterium HHB-1 | reverse complement strand
GCTCTGGCCAGCAACGTGAAGCGCTTTCTACGCTACCAGTGCGCTCAAATAGCTGGAAAAGCGGAAAAAACAGAGTCAGTTCTTGCATAATGGGGTAAAACTCCCTTCGTTTCACACTGTTTTTTTACCTCAAAAAACGAATCCAGAACGAGTCTGCGGAATTCCAGAACCGGTTATCGAGATTTTTACATCAAACAGTTAACTGGTCAGGAAACACGCCCAAGCTCAAACAGGCTTTTTTCGGAAGACTCTTTAATGGTCAAGAATAGTATTTATTGTAGAAAAATCTTTTAAAATAGGGACCGTTTCTGGAAAGGGGGATGGCCCATTGGTCACAATGCCATAAAATGGTATACTTACCTTTTGTGCAGCGGTATAGTCAGAGAGAGAATCGCCAAAAAAGAGGAGTTCTGATTGGTCGATCTGCTCTTTTTTTATTATTTCACTTAATCTTACTGCTTTTTTTGTGGGACCACCAAAAACTTCTACAAACCATGCGGTGGCATGGCGTTGTTCGACAATGTAGCGCACCTCTTCCTGAGGGGCGGCCGATACAACATAAGCGGGCCGTTTGTTTTTTGTATGACAGAAAAAATGCTCAATACCATCAAGCCAAGGGGCTTCAATTGTTTTTTGTTGTACGAGGTTGGCAAAGTGGTTGGTGTGTCTTTCTATCTCGTCTGGAAAGAGAGGTCTTCCTAAAGCATGTTGAAAGATTTTCGCAATACGCTGTGGACGAAACAGACCGTGCGTATTGTGCCAGACAGCGAGACCTTTTTTTTGGGCCTGTTCTCCTAAGGGTTGAAGCAACTTCTCTATGGCTTGATCTTTGACAGAGGTTGAGTGGGCGAGGACTCCATCAAAATCAAATGCAAGCACTTTTATGGCCATGGCTTTCTCCTTGTTGAAATTTACAATGGTTTAGGGGTGTGGATCTTTTTATGTGTCATGGGTTTTAAGTTGGGAGTGTAAATGAGATGACTTTGGTCTATCCTGAGTTGGGTATCGTACGTGTTGATCATGAACATGCCGCGTTGGGTGAGATTTTTAATCAGGTGGAAATTATGATTGAAGAGCGCGCACAAAAACCGGTGATTATTGAGCGATTAGGCTATCTTTTGCATCAGGTGACCTGGCATTTTCGAACAGAAGAAGCGTATATGAAAAGCGTTGATTATCCCAACAGAGTGACCCATATCGCACAGCATGAAGAGTTTGCAAAATATGTACGCCGGGTTTTAGTCAATAAGCGAACCTCTTATGCAACCGTGCTGGACCTCTTTGATATCCAGTTTATTTTAGCCTGGTTTCTCAATCATATTCACGCTTACGATAAGCCGATGTGTCGCTATCTGGCAAAGGTTAACCCTAAATTAACGCAAACAAAAGCGCGTTCACGCCATCTGGATTATACTGAATTTCGTGATTATACACGCCTCTATCTCTATCTTCCTGCCGAGTTGGTAATTATCAGTCGCGAAATGAAAATTTTTGGTGAAACCGAAACATTGAGTGCAGCAGGCGCTTTTTTTATCCTTACCGAGAAAAAAGATCAAGCATGTCTTAAAAAATGTAACTTAAAGCAACAAACATGTATACTCCGTCTGCGTTTAGGTTTTTTAGAGCATAACCCAACCATCTCTGTTGAGGCCAAAGTGGTGCGTTTGACACAACAGGGGATTGGTTTGCAATATACAGCCATGAGTACTACGGATTTTAATGCATTCAAAACGTTTCTTATTAAGCATTATTGGGATAGTAAAAAGCTTCAGCAGGAGTTAGATGTGCATCCGGTGACTTTTTTACAAAAGTAAGTATGAGGCGGATTAATTGAGCAGATTGTTCTGTTGTGTGGATTGATTCAGTTTAAGCAGATGATCCGTCAGTCGGTTGGAGAGTTGGGATAGGGTGTGACTCATGGCTT
Source organism: Magnetococcales bacterium HHB-1 (assembly GCA_052043475.1). Classification (GTDB taxonomy): domain Bacteria; phylum Pseudomonadota; class Magnetococcia; order Magnetococcales; family JBQGBW01; genus JBQGBW01. Next base: position 84,793 of record JBQGBW010000003.1, on the reverse strand, counting down.
GAATGAGTGGATTTAATGCTTCTTGATTATTGGTATTTTTAGAAGAATGCTGAAAATGGTTGCGTCCCTGGAGCAGAAATTGACCTGTTTTTGCATCTAAGATACGCCAGAATACATTGAGTGTAACGGTTTCATCAGGATTCTGGGAGAAGCGCAAGATTTCCAGTTGGATTTTTTTATCGCGACCAAAGCGTGCCAGTTGCTCTTTTTGTGGTGATGATTTTATCTTTTTGGCCAGTTGATTGGCAATATTCTCTTCGACCACACGACCGATATTTTCTGTTAATCCTTCAGCCCACTGATGATCTTCGTAGTGGAAGATCTCATGATCACTGAGATGTCCTACCAGGCGAGAGGATTTTAAGTAATCTGGCAGGCGTACAGAGGAGACCTCAATCAGGGGGAAATGGAGGATTTCATCACTTGCTGGTTGGTTATGATGGCGTGCGGTGAGCAGATAGAAGCGTGGTGGAACCTCCTGCTCGTTGGAGATGACACAACCGGTCAGTGAGAAGAACATGATGAGTAGATAGATTGATGTTTTTTTCATCGGCGTTCTCCGCCTTGTCTGGTGTTAGGGCGGCGATTATCTGGTGTGCGTCCCTGTTTCCCCTTACCAAAGAGCAGCGCCTGGGGATTGCGCTCAAGATAGTTAGAGAGTGAACGGACGGCACGTGCTGTTTTTGCAAGTTCTTGTAGTGAATCAACAATCTGATAGTGTAGTGGTGCGTCTGGTGCCACCACACCGCTGGCTAAGGCAAAGGTGGTCTTTACCTGGGCTAGAGCAGTTTTTGCATTCTCTAATGTACCGGTGAGCGCTTGACCGCTCTGTTGGGCATCTTTGAGAATTTTATGGATTGATATCAGACTCTTATTAAGATTTTGGATCGATTGCAGAACCTCTGGCGCATTGACGACATCGCGTACGCCCTGGAGGGTTTTTCTAGCATCTCCTACCATCGATTCGAATGGAATCTGTTTTAATTTGCTGAAAAAAGCGCTGGCGGTCTGTGCGATCTCTTCTAGGCGGGTTGGGGTTGTGGGAATCTCTGGATATTTAGGTGTGGTGCCCCCCATAAATGTGGCGGGTGTATCGGGATAGAAGTTAAGATCGATAAAGAGGCCACCGGTGAGATAATTCCCGGTTTGTAAGCGGGCGCGCAGACCATGCTCCACGAGCATCTTCATCAGTTCCTCAGAGGGGGTGAAGCTGTTGTCATCCACCATTTTAGCGACCCGTTCGGGTTCGATGCGGGCGACCACGGCAATTTTAACGGTGAAGTTTTTATGGTCAAGCTGAATACGGATATCGCGTACTGAGCCAATTTTTATACCGCGAAATTCCACAGCAGAGCCCTTTTTAAGGCCGCGTACGGAATCATCGAAGAACATGATAAAGTGGATACGATCCCCAAAAGAGCCCTCTTCCGCCGCACTGTTATTCGCAAACAGGGTGAAAATCTGTTCAGGGGATGCCTTTTTACCGGGTTGCATATAGGTGGGTACATCAAAGGCGATTCCCCCCATAAGCATGGCGTGAAAGGAGTCGGTATCCAGTTTGATGCCCTCAGGTCCGACCTGGAGATCGACACCGCTCATATTCCAGAATTTGGTGTTGGTTTTGACCAGTTTATTGTAGGGTTCACGGATAAAGGTGTGGACGGTGATGCCACCATGGTTTTCATCCAACCGATAACCGGTGACTTCACCGACGGGTACTCCACGAAAATAGATTGGAGAGCCGGTGGTGAGTGAGGTTAATTTTTCAGCTTTGAGGATAAATTTTTCTCCGTGGGCACCAGGAGTGATTACGGGTGGATCTTCCATGCCTTGAAAGTGATCCTGGATTGTATCACTTTTAGGCCCAGGGATCATTTCGATATAGGCGCCTGAGACCAAGGTATTGAGTCCAGATACTCCACTTAAGGAGAGACGGGGTCTTACTACCCAGAAGCGGGTCTCTTTGGAGAGAAAAGAGGCCATATAGTTGACAAAACGGACATCAACGGCGACTTGTGAAAGATCCCTGCTTAAACGGACCGCTTTCACTTCGCCGACATTAACAGATTTATACTTGACTTTGGTTTTGCCGGGATGGATGCCATCGGAGGTCTGAAAATGGATGGTAATCAGAGGGCCGCGTTTTTTTAGGGCATCATAGCCAAGCCAGCCACCTAAAATCAGTGCGGCAAGAGGGATGAGCCACACTAAAGACCAACCGCCTGTTTTTTTATACTCTGCTGTTGGGATATCTTTGAGTGGCAGCGTGGCATGGTTTTTATCTGTTGTTGAGGGGGAAGTGGTTGGTTCAGTTTTTATGACCTGGTTTTCTGTCTCTGAAGCGTGTTCTTTCGTTTCATCTTTTGCGGGCGGTGTTGGTTCGGGATGCGTATCCTGTTCTTTTTTTTTGGATTTACTTTTCATGGTGGACTCCTGCATCCCAAAGGAGGCGTGGATCAAAGGTGTGGGCCGCAAAGATGGTGAGTATAACGACGGCGGCAAAGAAGCTGGCACCGATCTCGGGTTCTATGGTGGAGAGCATCTGAAACTTAACCAGGGCTGCTAAAATGGTAATCATAAAGATATCGATCATCGACCATCGCCCGACGGCTTCTGTGATGCGAAAGAGTCGGGTTCGATCCTGGAGACGCCAGAGGGTTTTTTTATGGATGGAGATTAAGAGAAAGGAGAGTACAATCAGTTTGAGTAGGGGCACAATCACACTGGCAAAAAGCACGATTAATGCAATGGGCCACATGCCCGCTTTAAAGAGAGACTGTACACCACTGACAATGGTTGAACTCTCTGTACGACCAAAGTAGGTGAGGGTCATAATTGGAAAAAGATTGGCGGGGATGTAGAGAATCAGTGCGGCAGTAATCAGTGCCCAGGTGCGGGAGAGTGCATTGGGTTTTCGTGTATGGATGGTGGTATGGCAGCGTGGACAGTGCTGTTTCTGGTCGGTTTTAGGCAGGCGCCGACAGGTTAGACCGCAGGTTTCGCAGCGGCAGATGCGCAGTGATCTCATTGAGGGGGCGGTTGAATCAGCAATCATCTGTTTTTAGATTGGGTCATATTTTGATTGGTGAGTGGTGCCATGATATGCCAGGCATGATTCCACTCAAAACAGGTATAGGTCCAGCTCATGGTGATTACCAGAAGGATAAAGGTATAGAAGCCTGTATCCAGTGTCAATGTGGCCATATCTGCCAGTTTGACGGCGGCTGCAACAAAGCCCAAAAAGAAGACTTCGAGCATACCCCATGGACTCATCATTTTAAGGTAGCGTAGGAGTTGTCGGCCAGCAGGAGGCGTTTTTCTCCATTGCATCGCCAGCGTGATATAAAAGAGTGTCGCCAGCGAGAAGGCTGGCGCAAAGAGTGCGGTCAAAAAGACCACAGCGGCCAGATCCCACATTCCGGCTTCGAACAGTGCATAGACGCCATCAATGAGGCGAAAATTTTCTTCCAGTCCAGCGATATTGAGTGAGACAAAGGTGTTTAGATTGACAATAATGAAAAGAATAATCCCTGTAATCGTTAAGGGCAAGGTGTGGTGGCCATCTGCTCTTTGGTGATCGAGTACGGCACGACAGCGATGACAGTGTGCGATATGGTCGATTTTAGCCGGTCTCTTTTTGTAGGGTTGATCGCATTCGGGGCAGAGGATGAGCGACGGTTGGTCGGTATGATTCATCTCAATTAGCGCCGTGGATATTTTCTGGTAAGTTTTGCACCAAAAATCTGCGCGGCCTGAGCAATGGGAATGCCATTCTTATTAGCGACCGCTTGGTAGGTCTGTTTGCGTTGCTGATTAATTTTTTGAATCAATCCTTGGTGCTGTTGTGATCCTGGTGCCGGCTGGACATAACCAGAGGGGGTTTCTAAAATGATCCCTTGTTGCCTTAAGCTTTGGAACATCTGTTTATCGGAGGGGGAGATATTACCACTCCAGCCGATACTGGGGAGTATCAGAAGCAGCGTGATGATAAGAATAGATCGGGTTTGTGTGGTGAGCGATTGAATCTGTTTTAGGATGGCCACGCTTTTTCCTCCATTGATGCGTGTTTCTTTCAGGGTAAGTGATATTTTTTAGAGACTAGAAAATACCGCCACCGCCTTCATTGATAATTTTCTCCACCTCTTTATCAATTTTAACTTTAAGATCGTGTTCGATCTTTACATTGAGGTTGATCTCAATGGGTTTGTCAGGCGGAGCGACGGTGACCACCGGTGAACATCCAGTCAGGATACCCAGCAGCAGGGTGGATCGGTAGAGCCAGTGCGTATATTTCATTGTCGATATCTTTATGGGTGGCTGTTTTTTCGTTGCAATAGTTGAGCCTGTTTTTCGACCAACAGATTGATCATGCGTTCAAAGCCCAACATGCGGTGTACCATCTGATCGAGATTGCCTTCGATGTTGAGGTTAAGTTTCACGGGTCGTCCGTGTTCCCATGTGGGGTTATGACCTAGAGTGTGGATTTTGATCTCATTTTTTCCTTCGAAGGAGCGGTTCACGGTCATTTTAAGTTTTGTGTAGTGGTAGTCTTTAAAAACCTGGGTAACCAGGGGGGGGACACCGCTCTTTTCGGCAATTTTTTCCGCAACCGGGTCGGTGTAGCGAATCCAGCCCGGTTTTTCTGTCTCTAAGAGACCATTGTCGATGGCCCAGCGTCCGTGGTCAATTTTTACCGGCAGTGATCCGGTCAGTTTCCCCTGGGTTTTTAAGCCAGGAATTTTGGTGAGTGTGGTGAGTTGGGGGAGGTCGATGCCTGAGATCTTAAGCGTTAAGTTTCCGATCTTATCCTTCAGATTCATTTTACCAATTTTAGTGGCGGCGTGGCCACCCAAAAAGGCAAATTGAAACTTTTGCAGGGCGATGCCCTCCTTTCGATCAATGTGAAACTGGCTCTGGATCTGATCAATGGGGACGCCGCCTAAGCGCAGTTGGGTTAAAGAGAGATGCTGTTTTTTTGCTGTGGTGGGTGGATCGATACCGGTGAGGGTAATATGGCTGTTGAGTCCCAGGATATCCAGCGCTTCCCACTTTAAGGAGAGATCTTCTGTTTTAAGGGTAATGCGGGGTTTGATTCTGTTTTTATACCAGTGAACAACGCCTTTAGCGTGAAGCATCCCCTCCAGTTGCTGGATCTCTGTGGCCAGTTGAGGGGTGAGTGTGGATAGGGTTCTCCTTTTTTTTGAGAAGAAGATCTTCTGTGTATCGAAGTGGACTCTTCCTTTTTGCCTAAGAAGGTTTAAACGGCCATTGAAGGTGATGGCGATCTTTTTATTATGGGTCGATCTGGGACGAGAAAGTTCGCCTTTGAAGGTTAATTTTTGTCGATTCAAATTAAATTGACCATGGCTGGTCAGCTTGAGAGGGCTAAACCAGGGACGGGATTTATGATGACTGGCCCGATGGACCTTTAAGGTGAAGGGGAGTCGATTGTTGTTTGATATGAGGCGTCCTTGAAAGTGGATTTTTTTTAAGCGCAACGCTTTTTCTGGCCAGAGAATCTGTTGACTCTGAAGTGAGATCTGGCTCTCTTTTGGATGACTCTTCAGCAGAATCTGACTTGGCGCAATGGTGATCTGTGACCCTTTTTGTTTGATTTTAATTGTTCTGCCGCTGGTATCGATACGGGTTTGCATCTGCCAGCTTAGAGGGCTGTTTTCATGCCACAATTTTTCATGCCATAAAAAGAGTGGTTGCTCCTTTCTTCTGGCTTTAATGCGTAGTTTAAAGCCTTGAGGAAGGGTTATCTCAGGACTCTTTAAGGTACGGGTTTGCACTGTTGCGGAGCGGCTTAACAGAATTTTTCCCTGATGGTTGCGAAAAATAAGTTGGGGTGTGATCTGGATGGTGCTCTTTTTTCCCTGCCACCCTTGCCAGTGCCAGAAGGGGATATTTGCATGAATCTGGCTGTCAATGAGCCACCAGGGGGTGTTATGTTCTGGAGAGATTCCATGGTTCATTGCTGCTTTGATGGTCATTGATTGAATATGCGCCTGTCGTCCCCAGCGGCCCTGACCTCGGATGGCAAACCAGTGGGGTTGCCAGAGGGTTTTTTGTTGGGGAGATTGAATCGGTTGAAGATTTAAAATGGCATTGAGATTGAGCATGACGTGGTGTTTATTGCCATGATGGATTAAGAGCGGTGTTTGTAGATGGAGGTGGGGTGGTTTTTTTGTTGCGTTTGCAGCAGGGAGAAAGAGGGCAATCTGTAAGGGATTGTTGTTTTTACCGATTTGGAGTTTAGAACTGTTTTTTGGCAGAAGCAGCTTTTTTTGTAGTGTATCTGAGAGTATGGTCTGTACGACCCAGGGTTTGGTGCTGGTGAGAAACCAGTGGTTCTGTTTGCCTTTCAGTTCATAATGGCCTGAAGTCTGGCTTTTGGAGAGCTGTTTTTGATAGGCGCCATTGTTGATCTGCCATCGGCCTTGGGCGGCGATCTCTAAGTTATTAAGCTGTTGTGGCCAGGGTTGCTCTGGATTAAAAGGGGCTTTGAAACGTCCTTGTGTATGTAATGTTGTTGAGATCTCCCCTTGAATCGGTCTGTTTTTGAGCCATTTTTTTATCCAGCCTTTTTGTAGATCTGCTTTGGCTGTTAACTGGCTTTGCCATGCGGTGATATGTAGGCGGCTGTTAAGCGTCTCCTGAATCAGTGTATCCAGTGTCATTGAGAACATTTCTGTTGTACTTCTCCAAGTGAGACCACTGACCATGAGCCACTGTTTATGGGACTGCTGTTTAACATTGAGATTAAGATAGGCTTCACTTTTTGGGGGGGATTGAAGGTCGATACGGCATGATTGACACTGGATCTGTTGCAGAGTAAACCTTATGGGAGGAGGGGATGTTTTCTCTTCTTTGGCGGTTTCTGGCGTTAAAGGGAGCCACCTTCGTTCATCTCCTGGTGTAGACCAGAGCAGAGTGAGCCCTTTTAAGGTGAGGTTAATAATTTTAAGGTGTCTGGCGTGGTAGGACCAGTGGATTGTGAGTTGGGGAAGATGAAGATGATTGCCAATATGGATATGGGAGAGGATAATGTGATTCTGGTTCAGTTTAATTTCTGCAATATAGACTGGTTGTTGCCACTGTTGTGCAAGGGTTAGGGTGAGCAGATGTTTCACTAAAGGTTGCCATCCCCAAAAGAGCAGAACCGTTTTTGTGATAAGAAGAAGCAGTAACAGACGATACCAGCGCACGCATCCGAAACGTTTTTTTCTGGGATTTTTAGGGGGGGAACGTTTGGTGCGCATGGGTAGAGAGACCGTTGGTTTTAAGGAAGAAAAGAATTTAATCTTATCATAAACAAAAACTGTGAACGTGTTCGCGCCATTCCTGGGGCGTGAAAGGGCCAGACGTTTTCCCCTGTTTGGCTTCTTCTAAAGCATTGGCAAGCATGTCATCAAGTGGTGTTGTGGTGGTATCCTGGTACTCTTGGATGAGTGTTTGGAGTGCTGTTAGAAGTTTGCTGCGGGGCACATGTGATAGGCCATCGCTGATTTCATCGGGAATTTCGATTGTTGCCATGGTTGGTTTCTCTTTGATTACGTTCGTGGTGAGGAGGTTTAAGTAGATTCAACATTATCGTATTGATTATAGCATGTAGGCTTTTTTTTGCAACTTCTTAAGCTTCTTTTATGATTATTTTTATGTTGTATTTGTGAAACCTGTTTAGTGTGTGGACAAAAGCGGCGTAAAGTGTTACGGATAATCGTTATCTTATCGCCCAATGGATAGATAAAATAGACAGAATCAATTTTTAAGGCAGTGGGTATGATGGCGCCAAAAGATGCCGCAGCAAGAAAAGAGGCTTTGGATATTACGCAATCGTTTATTGTGCAGGCCCCTGCGGGTTCTGGTAAAACGGGTCTGCTTACGCAACGCTTTTTAGCCCTGCTTGCTTATGCGGAAAATCCTGAAGAGATTTCTGCAATCACCTTTACCCGTAAGGCCGCAGCCGAGATGCGGGGGCGTATTATTGAAGCTTTAGAGCAGGCTGAAAAAGGTGTGGTAGCAGACTCCGATCATCAGGCCGTGACACTCAAGTTAGCACAGGCGGTCTTAAGACGTGACAGAGAGAAAGATTGGCAGATTATTCTTTCCCCCGCCCGTTTACGTATATCCACCATCGATGGTCTTTGTGCCAGTATCACCCGTCAGATGCCGATTACCTCTGGTTTTGGTGCCCATCCTGCTGTGAGTGAAGATCCTCAGTTGCTCTATATGGCTGCTGCTGCTGCCGTTCTACGCGAGATTGATCTGGATGATCCCCATGATCCAGCCTGGATCCTCCTTGATCATCTGGATAATAATCTCCCCCGTGCAGAGAGGCTTTTAGCCGATATGTTGGCTAAGAGAGATCAATGGTTACGGCCTCTATTACACTCTAAGGGGTTATCTAAGGCGCTTTTAGAACACAATCTGCAACAGGCGATTCTTGCACGCCTGCATGCGTTGTCCTCTCTGTTTTCTGAAACAATGCGCGCGCGCATTCTCTCTTTAGCCCATTTTGCCGCCAATCAGTTGATCACGGATGAGCCCGATCATCCTTTAAAAGCTTGGCAAGCGCCGCATCTTGATTTTCCCACCGCAAAGATTGAGGACTTTTCGCTCTGGAAAGGTTTGGCGGAACTTCTGTTAACGGCCGCAGGCGCCTGGCGTAAACAGGTGACCAAAAAACAGGGCTTCCCCGCGCCAAGCAGTGCGAGAAGAAAAGAGGATAAAGATCTTTATGCATTCATGAAAGCAGAGATGAAAGAGGTGCTTTCAGATCTCTCAGAAGAGGAGACACTGGCCCAACAGTTAGCCCATGTGCGTATATTACCAGAGCCGCATTATAATGCCACACAGTGGCAGGTGTTAGAGACCCTGCAACAACTGCTTCCGCGGGCGGTCGCCTATCTTCGTCTGCTGTTTCAGGAGCAGGGGGAGGTGGATTTTACTGAAATTTCTTTAGCAGCACTTCAATCGCTGGGTGATCCAGATCAACCCTCGGATTTGGCTTTAAAACTGGATTATACCATTCAGCATCTGTTGGTGGATGAATTTCAGGATACCTCAGTGACGCAGTTTCAACTGCTGGAGAAATTGACCGCCGGTTGGACGGTGGATGATGGCCGGACACTTTTTTTAGTGGGTGATCCCATGCAGTCGATCTATCGCTTTCGTCAGGCGGATGTGGGGCTTTTTTTAAGGGCGCAAAATGAGGGTGTGGGACCGATTAAACCTAAATCTCTTTATCTGACGGTCAATTTTCGCTCCCATGGTGCGGTGGTTTCCTGGATCAATGAAACGTTTCAACAGATTCTGCCCAGTGCAGCAGATTATACCGCCGAGGAGGCCATGAGCTTAGGGGCGGCGCCTTTCTCCTCTTCCGATCCAGCAAAGAATGAAGAGACGGGTGATCCTGCACCGGTGGTGAGCCATTTTTTTGCATCGGATCAACAGGGACAGGAGGATGAAGCGTGGCAGGTGGTGAAAACCATTCAGGAGGAGCGAGATAAAGATCCAAATGCAACGATTGCGGTTTTAGTGCGTTCTCGTGGACATTTGCAGCAGATTATTCCGGTGTTGCGCCGTGCTGGATTGCGTTTTCAGGCGGTAGAAATTGAACGTTTAGCAGATCGCCCTTTAGTACGCGATCTGCTCTCTTTAACCCGGGCGTTATTGCATCCAGCGGATCATGTGCACTGGTTGGCTCTATTGCGGGCACCCTGGTGTGGACTCTCCTTAGCGGATCTTCTGATTTTAAATCATAAGCGTTATGATACTCCTTTATGGGTGCGTCTGAATCAGCCTAAGTATGTGGAACAACTCTCATTAGATGGCCAACATCGTTTGAAAAAACTGCTGCCGGTGTTAAGAATGGCGTTAGCCCATCGACGCCGTGGCCGCTTAAAACCCTGGATTGAGGGCATATGGCAGATGTTGGGTGGTCCCGCCTATGCAGCCGCGCCCCAGGAACTGGATGATGCCTATGCCTTTTTTGAGTTGATCCGTGATCTGGAGCAGGGGGGAACACTGGAAGATCTCTCCTTACTGGAGAAGAAAACCAGTGAGCTCTATGCTGCTGTGGATACGGAAGCGGATGAATCCTTACAGATTATGACCATCCATAAAGCGAAAGGTTTGGAGTTTGATTGTGTGATTCTACCAGGATTAGGAAGGCGTCCCCCGCCGGATCAGCGTGCGCTTCTTCTTTGGCAGGAGCGTGTACAGGCCAATCGGGAGCATGCGCTGCTTCTGGCACCAATTGCACCGGTGCAGGGGGATACGGATGCGATCTATGGATTTATCCAGCGGATGGAGAAACAAAAATCAACGTTTGAGTTTGGCCGTCTGCTCTATGTGGCGACCACCAGGGCGCGTTTTCGTCTCTATCTTTTTGGTCAGGTGGAGGAGATGGAGGAGGGGTTGCGTAAACCTGGAACACAGACGTTCTTAGGATTGCTTTGGCATGCTACAGCGCTTCCATCAACGGTGATGGAGTCAGAACATAAAAAGATAAAACAGCCGTTATCCATTGATCAAACGTTGCAGCGTCTGCCGTTAGATTGGCAGAGACCGGAGAGTCAGCCGGTGCAGATGGATCTTCCCCAGATGGATCTGCTCACCCCTTCAACTACCCAGAAAACATTCTCCTTAGCGGAGGCGAAAGATGAGGCAAAGGAGGAGGAGGGACGGAAAGTGGGAATTGTGGTACACCAATTTTTGCAGATTATCGCAGAAGAGGGGGTGGATCTCTGGCCCCTAAATCGGTTGGCGCAAGAGAAAAACCGTTGCAATAGCTATTTAAACCGTTTGGGTGTGGAAGAGGCTTTACTGGCCAGTTGTCAGACGCAGGTTTTACAGAGTCTTAGGAATATTTTAGAGGATCAACGGGGAAGATGGCTCTTAGCTTCCCATCCACAGGCATGCTCTGAATGGAAAATTCATGGACGTTTAAAGCATCGTTTAGTGCATGCAATCATTGATCGTCTGTTTATTGCAGAAGGAAAGCTTTGGATTATTGATTATAAAACCAGTCAGTTAGATCAATCATTATCGGATAACGCACTGATTCGTCGTTATCGAAGTCAGTTAGAGATTTATGCGATGTTGGTTAAAAATTATGGTGGTCCATTTCAGGGGCAACAGATCGCGTTAGGACTCTATTTTTTGCGTACAGCAAGATGGGTCTCTTGGTCCGATTGAGAGAAAAGATCTTATTGATTTTACTTGAGTATAGAAGTAGAACATAAAAGTATAGAAGTTAATCTTTAAAGTGATTGAGTTTAAGTTTTTGTAAATGATGCTTGAAAATGTCGGCTGTTTCCTGGATGATAAATAGAACAACGTGGATATCTGTAGAGGGAAGAGAGATGATTCTCCAGGGGGGAAGCATGCATGAGTCAGAGCCACAGTATAGGGAATCTTTAACGCTGGCAACGTTGCAGACGTCGCCATCTCAGCCGATAAGAAAACGGCGCTGGTTCTGGGTTTTCTTTACATTGGTTGGTGTACTGGTTATTTCAGGTCTGGCATGGTTTAAGGTGTATCATAGTCTGGTCTATCAGCAAGCAGCGCTCCATCGTGCATGGACGCATCTGGAGGAGGTGCATCAACAGCGTTATCAATACCTTAATCAAATCATTCTGCAAGTTAAGAAATGTTCTACATCGCTATCTATCTGTGAGACACTGACAAAACAAGAGCAAGAAAAATTACAGTTTTTAGCTTTAGAGTTACAGCCGATTGTCATGATGGAGAGACAAGCGTGGTGGAACTACCGTGCTTTTTCAAAAAAACATCTTTGGGATTATGTGTCGAGTGTACAAAAAAAGTCGGATAATTTTTTGCAACAGATGATGCGTTATGCGCAGCAATATCGTCTAATCTCTTTACAACAGCGCTTTCAACAACTTAAAGAAAGTACGGAAAAGATTGATCAGGCAAGAGTGGCGTTTAATCATCAGGCGACAAAGTTTAATCGCCTGATTCGACAGATTCCTGGACGCTGGGTTGCACAAGCGCTCTCCTATAAGGAACAGTCTTTAGTGTGATGTATCTGCGAGTGTAGAGAAAATCAGAGTTCTATAGAGTTAAGTGTTACAGCATATTGATAAAATCTTTGAGGAGATTTTTTCTGGATAAGAACTCTGTATATTGATCTGTGGGGAGTGGTGGACTAAAGAGGAATCCCTGGACTTCATTACAGCCTTGACGCCCTAAGAACATCAGTTGTTCAACGGTTTCTACACCTTCAGCTGTTAAATTCAGATTTAATTTTTTGGCCATGGAGACAATGGCAGAGACAATGGCGCGATCATTTTTCTTTTGCGTGATATTGGTGATAAAGGATTGATCAATTTTCAGGGAGGCTAAGGGGACGGTTTTAAGCTGGCTTAAAGAGGAGTAACCGGTACCAAAGTCATCCAGGGCCACATGAATGCCTAACGATTTTAATGCATGAAACGTTGCTGTGGCGTGGTGATCCTGTAGATGCATGGTCTCCTCAGAGATCTCAATACCTAGATCACTGGGTTGAAGATTATAGCGGTTTAACTGTGCTTTGATTTGGTCGAGTAATGCTTTATGTTGGAACTGTCTTGCGGAGAGATTGATAAAGAGCCGACCTGGATTGATCCCTTGCTGTTTCCAGAGATGCAGTTGCTTGCAGGAGGTGTGCAGTACCCACTCTCCTAAGGAGAGAATCAGGCCGGTCTCCTCAGCAATCGGGATAAACTGGCTGGGAGAGACGGGGGTCTCATTGGGGTGGCGTTGCCAACGAATCAGTGCTTCTGTTCCGGTCAGTGTTTGCTTCTTAAGATCGAATTGGGGCTGGTAGTAGAGAATAAATTCATTATTCTCCAAAGCATTGCGGAGCTGTTTCTCTAAGGCCAGACGGGTTTGGATCTTTTTTGCAATCTCTTTGGTGAAAAACTGAAAATTATTGCGGCCATTCTCTTTGGCATGATACATCGCGGCATCGGCATTTTTGGTCAGGGTATCGATATCTTTGCCATCACCAGGAAAGATACTGATACCAATACTAGCGCCCACATGCACATCATGCTTTCCTAGGCGTACCTTCTCTGAGATGGTCTCAATGATGCGATCGGCCACATAGCTGATGCCATTAATATTTTCAACGTTAGGCAGAATGACGGTAAACTCATCGCCACCTAAGCGTGAGATGGTATCGACCGCACGCAGACACTCTTTGAGGCGTTGGGCAATGGTAATCAGGAGTTGATCGCCCATGGCGTGGCCTAACGTGTCATTGACATATTTAAAGCGATCCAGGTCAATAAAGAGCAGGCCGATCTGGTGACTATATCTCTGGGCATTTTTTAATGCACGATCCAGACGTTCGATAAAGAGTGTCCGGTTAGGTAAACCGGTGAGTGGATCATAGAAGGCCAGTTTGCGTAGGCGCTCTTCGGTATCCTTTTGTGCACTGATATCAGAGAAGATACCTAAAATATAGAGGATCTCACCTTGTTGACTGCGAATGACAGATAAGGAGAGCCATTTGGGATAGGCTTCACCATTGGCGCGCCGGTCCCACGCTTCACCAGCCCAATGGTTGGTGGATTGCAGTTCATGCCAGACCGCTTGGGGAATATGTTCTCCGCTGGTATTTCCTGCATGGAAACAGGATTTTTGACCGACGATCTCCTCTTTTTTAAATCCTGTAATTTCCAGGTAGGCAGGATTAACGTCAATAATTTGACCACCCTTGTCAGTAATAATGATCGCTTCAGAAGATCTTTCAAAGGTGTGACTGAACAGATCAATGATGGTGTCCCCAGCGATTGTAGGACAGAAGCTATATGTTGATGTGGCTTGGGGATCACGCATAATTTTTTTTCTAATGTCTGTTCTATTAATTTAAGAGAAACCTAATGAAATTTATCTTGGGTTTCCGTATAGTAGTGTGGTGTGCATACTCTTGTATTTAAGTGAGCGTGCACGACCGATTGTAAATGCTCTTTAAGGGTAAAGCAAACTGTGAACCAACATGCCAGAAAAAAGCCTATATCAGGCATCATTGATATCCATTGCCATATTTTACCGCAGATTGATGATGGCCCAAAGAATCTGAAAGAGGCCCTGGATATGGCGCGCATGGCGGTTGCAGAGGGCACCGCGCTCATTGTGGCGACATCGCATATTACACCTGGAGTCTATGATAATACGCCAGAGCAGATTCGTTCGGCAACGGTCGCTTTTCAACAAGCTTTGGTTGAAGCGAATATTCCATTGAAGGTGATTCCTGGTGCAGAGATTCGTTATCATGCAGGCATTATGGGCTTATGGAAACAGGGTCGTCTGCCTTTTTATGGTTATACGTTATCAAAACGGGGTGGGAAGAGGAAATATTTTCTTCTGGAGTTTCCGCATCAGAAAATACCTGCCGGAGCGCTCTATTTTGTTGATCTATTAATGAACATGGGAATTACGCCTGTAATCGCTCATCCTGAGCGTAATCGGGCGATACGGAAAGATATTGAAGTTTTAGCGCCATTTATTCATAAAGGCTGTTTAAGTCAGGCGACGGCGGCGTCATTAACTGGTGGTTTTGGTGCGGGTGTCGGGAGAGTTGTGGAGAAGTTATTAGAGCGGGGTTGGGTGCATCTGTTGGCCAGTGATGGTCATGGTTTTTATCAGCGTCAACCGGTGGTTGTGGATGGATTAAGGGTGGCAAGAAAGCTGATGGGAGAGGATCGCGCCAATAAGTTGGTTTTTGATCATCCAAAGGCGTTACTGCTGGGAGAGCCCATTGCTTTTTAGGCTGATGTCTTCCCAGATGGATTTCATCTGATTTTAAGCTTCTGGGATGAAACGAATGCAATGAATGATAGAATGATGTATCTATTTGAATATAAAAAGACCGGTTGAGAAGTTATCAACCGGTCTTTTTATCTGTGTTGGATTGCATGAAGCGCAATTATCTATTTTATCCCAGATCAATGACCTCTCTATGGGCTGTTTTCTCAGGCTGTTTTAAAATCTGCTCTAGAGAGTCCGCCAGATAGAGTTCGACAGTGGAGGGTCCAGTGGCACGGATGAAGAGGCGTTTACCCTCCATACCCTGATAGAAGCGCAGACTTTTCTCCTGAAGCTCTGGCGAGCCGCGTTTTAATGTACCGGTTCCCGCCTGGGGAGAGGTGGAGTAAGCCAGGTTAAAGACACCCCGGGTGGGAATGCCCAACTCTTTCCACTCCTGATAATTACCGTTCTGTTGAATAATGGTATGGAAGAAGCCCCGTTTGAGTCGTCCCACATAGAAACGGAAGGGCGCTTCACCGGTATCCGTATCTGCGGTGGGGCCTTGTGCGAGCAGAGTCTCCCCAGGAATCAGTTTCAGCAGACCGATGGCGACACCGGTTTTTGCGGTGGGGCGGTAGGGATCTTTGGGATCGCTTTGGGGTGGTCGGTGTACGATAAAATCGCCAAAATCCACATGCTTTTTCACATTCTCTAGCACGGTATTTTCAATCGGACCGTGGGCGGACGCTTTCCAGCCGATCATCCGTTTTTGGAGAATGGCGGCAAAGAGTGATTGCACCAATAGGGAGCGGCAGGAGTTTCCAGCCTGGAGAATATGGACGGTTTTGGGCTTAAATCCATGGTTGTTAAAGGCTTGCTGCATGGCCATGAAAAAGCGCAAAATACCATTACCCACCCTTTTAACCAGGTAGTGATTCAGTTGATCCCGGTTGAGGGTAAATGAGACAGCGACCTTCTCTCTATCTCGGTTGAGCAGTTCTAAATCAATGGTAAACTGGGCATCCTGATGATCACAGGTGGTTGCCTCGGCATCAATATCAAACTGTTCACTGATAATGGCGCGGCGGATGGAGTCGCCAACCACATCGGCAAAACGGCGTCGGCGTTGGGCTTTTTCATTATCTTGATTGGCTTCGGCGTCGCGTGCGTTGGGAATCCAGACAAAGTCCTCCCAGATGGGCCGCATTTTTGCCATGAGCAGAGCGTTATTGGTTTGCGCTACATGGGATTGATCGATAAACATCTCATGGCCAGGGAAGTATTCCGCTTCTGGAGGACAACTGAAGGGGATACGATGGGTGCGGCAGGTCTCTAAATTTTGTTGAAAAGCGAGATAAGCCAGATTGGCAATCAGGTTCTCACCACCAAGATACATATCACCGCTGGCACCAAAATGTTTGATGACACTCTCATAGCCTTGATCTTCTTCATCTTCGGTGGGAAGACGATAGATACCAAAATCAAAATCAGCGGTACCGCCACCAAAATCGAAGACACCATAGGCTGTACCCTCTTCGCTGGGCTCGATATCGAGTTCACTTAAGGCGCAGGCGGCGTAGGCGGCGGGCTCGGAGGCCTCTTCTCGAACCTGGAAGCGTTTCATGCTTTTGCTGTGAATCAGAGCGGCGGGAAGACTGCGTTGGAGTCCACGGGCAAATGAGGCGCGAATTTGATCTTTCACTTCTTTGGGGTAAGTAATGGGGAATGTCATATGATATTCCAGAAAAAGACCGTTGACGCGGTGGTTGATAAAGAGTCCCAGATAGTAGGCGTAGAGTTCCAAGGGATCTAGGGGGGCGTCAGGATCAATGGTGAGGGGTTGGCCATAGACCGGCATCGGATTGTTGACCGGTTCGATATCGATCTCAATATCGGTCTGTTGGTCGGTCAGGCGGATGCGTTTATTCTCTGAATTGCGCAGAGGCCACTGTTTAAGATTGGTGATCATGCTGGCGACAATGCGCCGTTCGGCCTCATGGGCGCGGTACTGGTTCAGCGCTTCATGGGAGAAGGAGAGATCCTCCCAGGAGGTGGTTGGACGATAGACTTCGCTATTCCACGCTTTGAGCAGATTGGGAAGATTGATAAAAGCTAAGATGGTGGGGTTTTGATAATCTTCAGGTTTAGGAACTTGAAAAAAGTCGTTCATGCCAACGCGCAGCAGGGTTGTTTTACCATGTTCCCGATAAGCCACCACCGTGGAGCTGGTACCAAAATCGATGGCGACAACCCCTTCGCGCACATCCTTTTCGGGATTGCGGGACTCCCAAGGGGTCTCTAGATTGACACGAACCCAGTCATCCCCATCGGGTTTTTGCGGTTGGTGGAGTTCCCAAAGCCCTTTTCCCATATCAAAGAGATACGCCGGTTCCAGAACCGGAAGGCGGGCGCGCTGATAATCACTCTCTAAAAGATGCTGTTGCAGCGCACGCAGCGAGGGAATGGGTTTTGTATGGTCAATAAGGCCGCGATCTCCCGTGGTCATCTGGTAGAGTTCGGTTAATTTTTCTTCGATACCAGGGATGTTTTTAGGTACTAAGGCATGGGCCAGAATAAAAGAGAAGATATCTCGCTGGGCCACTTTATGGAGCGGAATAATGGTATGCTCCTCAGTGGATGTACCGGTGGTTCCTGTACCTAGTGTGACCGTACGATAGCCGGACGCATTCTTAGAGGGGGTGGCGGAGAGAACGGTGACGCCTTGAAAACGCTTCTGTTGCTCTGAAAGTTGCTCCCAGGTGATCGATTGGAGCTGTTCGACGGTGGGAATACCCCAACTTTTAAAGGCATAGATGGTGAGACGATCCACATATTTGAACATCTCTTCGGGTTGCGCTTTAAAGTCATAGAACAGCCAGAGACAGTTGAGCTGATTGTCATAGTAGAAGTGGGGCTGTTTGGCAAAAGAGACAAAGCGCTGCTTTGTGAGCTGTTGGAGAATTTCCCGTCGCAGCTGCAGCAGTTTCTGTTTTGAAGGCTTTTTTGGTGCCGGCGGCGGCGACGCTTGCGGAACCAGAAATTTATCTTTGATCCAAATTTCATTAACTTTCATTTGTAACACCAGCAACCGGTTGTTTGAGTGAGCAAAAAAAGAGGATATAAGATCCGATGGTGATCTGCTCTAAGTAGGGTTAGACCTTCGAGAGATGGTTGAAAAATGTTGCTGTACTCCATGTTTTATCTCAGTAGAGCAAGCAATAGCTGTACCATGATGGTTTACAGTCGCGCTTCTTCGCTTTTGTATCGGGAGGCTCTTTAACAAGGCGTTCACCATGGATTGATCACGGTCTACACGATTGACCATCTCTTTACTTAAATAAAGGAACTTTAATCATTTAAGGATAGAGTATTTTAGACGAGAAGCCTATGAAAGAAAAAGTTTGTTTTTTCTTTTAAGCATGATCCGAATGTTAATGTGTATAGGGGCGTGTGTTAAGGAGGGTGTCAGAGATCCGTGGTTTTGTCTCACGGTACAGAAAGTTTGGGCTTTAAAACTGTTAGGTGTTGATGTTAAGTTGTTGATTTTTATTTTCTATTCATTATTTTTATTCTTTAATTTTTGTCTGGCATAGGTCATGCATATTTATGGGGGTAGAAGCGTTGATTCAGATGCAATCTACGTTTTGCATTTTTATCTAAAATTGTGGATTATCTGTTTGTTCGTGTTCAAAGGAAAGATCTCATGCTTGATTATCGCTCTTCGAGTCGTCCTGTTGTCCCTTTCACTCTGCCGGGTTGGGCAGAACATCCTGAAACCAGTGCGCATAAACCGCGTATTATTGCGGGACCGCCAGGTGTTGGTAAGCGTGCAGAGATCGAACGCCTGGGTGGTCATCCCAGTGTGACTTATATTGATTTAACCATGCCGCTTTGGTGGCGTACGCCTGCACTGCATGGTGCGCTCTCGGCGGTCTCTTTTGGTTTTCCATTTCGTGGTGTTCGCCAGGGTTTACCAGTCACCAGTCCGATCTGGTTACAGACGTTTCGTCGCTTGCAGTTGGATATTGAACGCATTGCTCTACCCAAAGCGCATGAGATGGCAGCGTGTCGTGCGACATTTGAGTTTATTCTCCCTTCGGCCGAGTTGCTTTATCAACAGCGTCTGTTTCGTGCTGAGAACCACCGCTCAGCGTTGCGTCACTTTTCTGTTGAAATTCTGGAACACCAATTAGAGACCTACCGTGCGGTGAGTGATCATCTGCGTCAACATGGTTTTGTAGTGAGAACGCGTTCTCAACTCATGGTTGAGCAGCGTAGGCAGCGTTCGCGTGTGCGTATCCCTTTTCTGACGCCAAAACTCTCCCGTTTTTCCATGCACTAGAAGTTACTCTTCTTCACGACCAACAAAGAGCACGGTCACATCAGGCCAGACTGGATGAATGGTGGCGATGATCTCATAGACCGCGCGTTCAGGATCTTGTTCTTCAGCCTCTTCGTAGTTTTGTAGCGCCAGTTCAGTGTGCATGCCAAAGAGTGGCCATTCACCGACATCATTAAGAAAGCTTTTTGCCACCATGAATGCCCAGTAGGGGAGATCTTCAGGCTCTTCTAGATAAGCGGTGTAGCGTTGGCGGTTAAGTTTTGGCCCGGCCTCAATAATGACGCTCCAGTGTGCGCTACTGCTGGCAATCCAGGAGGCGATCTCTTCAGGGGGCTCTTTTTTTGTGCGTCCCAACCATTGATAGTAGCGGGGATTTGAGGAGGCGGCGGTTTCACTGGGTGCAGGCATGGGTCTATCCTTTTGGAAAGAATCGATCTTAGAACGCGTTTTTAGTATAATCAAGCATGCATGTAATCACAATTGTCGTTGTATCAATCCTGTGCGTGTGGGTTTAAAGTGGGTATAGAGTAACCAGAGTCCGATGAAGAGTCCAAGGATTGAGATGGTATATTTGATGGTGGTAATTGGATTTAAGCGCGCAACCTTTTTGAGTATCAACTGATAATTTGGTCCGAAGTAGATTAAAACACGTAGTCTGTTTTGTGGTTGGATCTCTGAAGAGATGCCATGGATGGTGAGTGTTCTGCCACGATTTTCAAGCACCATTTTGGGTGGATGAACTTGAAGTACAGTGCCTTCGATATCGAGTGTTTTTCCGATGCATGCCTTTTTATCATGTAAGCAGCGCGCCAGAAGATCTGTGGGGGTTCTTTGTTGATAGGCGTGGAGTGCCAGAAGTAAAACCAGCAGCAAGGGTAGTGTTAATTTGAGTGCGCGGTTTTTATTGGAGAAGAGTTTTTGTAAGTGGGTCTGTTGTTTTATCATGGGTTTTTAATCAAAGATACGGCAGAATCCCGGGAGTGTACAGTAGTCACAGGCGGTTTTTGTTGGATCGACCTGCGCCTCGCCTTGTTGAAAGGCGAGGCTTAATTTTTGGATGTTATCTCGCCAGGAATTTTGTAAATCCTTCCAGGAGTTAAAGAGTTTTCCCTGTTTATGTTTTGCCCGTGCGGTGACACCAGGGAGTATTTTTTCCTGTTTAGATATCCCTAGAAATTGGCAGCCATCGGAACGAACTTGGGCGAAAGCCAGCGCGTGTGGCGTGGGATTTTGGGTGAGACTGTAGAGTGGAACCTGGGGTGCTTCAGGACGTTCACCAAACCATTTTGCTGGGGATGCGCGACCGGTTTTATAATCGAGAAGGATAGGGTCGCCTTGCGCCAGTTGATCGATACGGTCGATATGGAGTGTGAAGCGTAGCCCTTCGATATTGTATGATGCCTCTTTCTCGTGTGCCAGAACGGTAAACGGATCGGGGCGTTTTTTTTCCAGTTGCAGCCATTGGCTTATCAGGCGTTGCAAGCGTTTCTGTTCCAGTGCATAAAAGGGTTTTTCAGCAGTGGTTGGTTGGGGGATGGTTTGCAGGGCTTCATGGATTGCCTGCTGAATAATTTTCTGCTCCTGTTCTGGGGTCAGTTGATGGAGTCTTACAGAGGTTTGTACTCGATCCCAAAAGCGGCGCAGGGTATGGTGAACGAGGATACCACGGGTTGCAGGATCAAGGCCAGGATAGGGTTCAACGAGCGGATCGGCGTTTAAGCGGTAGTGTGCAAATGCCGAGAAGGGGCAGCGGGCCTGGGCTTGGAGAAGAGCAGCACCGCCGGGGAGTTTCTCGCTCAAGGGAAAAGGGGGGGCCTGGATATCATGATAACGCTCTAGAGGAGGAGCGTTGGTGGCGATGGCGATACTAAAAGGGGGCCAGGGGTCGGTGGCTAAGAGAGGATCGGTCTCAGGTATACCGGCAATGAGTGGACTGATTCGGGTGGGTTGATCATCCTGTTGTTGGGGATAGCTGAAGATGACGGTGGGGGCGCTGTGGCTGAACATCTCTGTGACCTTCTTTGCGAAGGCTTGCTCCCGGGCATTGGAGGCGTGGGGAAGTTGGTGTTCTCTTTGCCAACGGGCGGGTAGAAACGGGTTGGGTTTTGCAGCAGGTGGCCAGAGGGTATCGGAGAGGCTGGTGACCCAGAGTGCATCAAAGGGTGTTCCTACCGCTTCGAGTATGCCTAAGACATGGATAATCGGTTGGGGTGTTTCTGGCTGAAAGGTGGTCTGTTGACAGAGTTTATAGAGACTGTTTCTGGCCTGCCCTAAGGTCAGGGGAGGAGTGACGGTATCCAATGTTTTCCATTCATTTAATGTCTTCTTCCACGCTTCTAATGTTTGATAATTGGCACTGGTGAGAGACCGTTCACCAGGCCACCCCCATTGTTGTAGCCAGGAGAGAAAAAGATCATGCCACTGGGTGATGCTTTTTCGCTCTTTTTTGCCTTTGTTGTAGGGTAGAACCACCTGTTGATACCATACCGCGACGGTTTCTGCGAGTTGAGGGCAGGAGGGGGATTCGGCGGGGGATCTTAAATGGGCGATAAAGCTTCGCCAGTCCAGTTGTGAGCGATTATCCTGTCTTAGCTTTGCTTCGAGGGCGGCGCGGGCAGAGAACTCTTTGGTGGCACCATGGCAGAATGGTGTGCGAAGCAGCAGATGATAACCGTTTGCATCAAGGGTGGGCGTGGTTAATTCCAGCAGTGCTAAGGCATCCCAGATGGGGGGATAGTCTAAGAGTGGGGGGGCCGCAGAGAGTGTAAACCGTTCGGCGGACCAGCGTTTATCGGGTTGATTGCCGCCAGGATAGAGATGGCTGTAGAAGAGATCACGGATGATGGATGCTTTGGCGGTTAGATCGGGTATGACAATGGCGATCTGGGGGGCGTGATCGGGATTTTTTTTGAGCTGTCTTTTCGCTTGTGTTATGCTCCAGCGTGCAGCGGCTTGCCACTCCTGGTGCGCGGAGGGATAGGTGTGGCGTTGGATGGTTTCTGGTGTCTGTTGCACCTGCCAGTGATCAATCTGACAGCCTGCTTTTTTGAGCGCTCCTAGAAAATGGTCCCATTGGGGGGTGATCTCTAAAAAACCAACCTGGATGATTTTTTCCGGGAGCGGCAGTTGATCAATTTTACCGGCGAGGAGGTCAGGCAGGGCGGTCTGTGTATGCCAGTTGTTTTCTTTGAGTTTCTGTTGAAAGGTTTGAACCCAACCATGAAAAAACTGGCTGTCTTCGTGCAGTGAGGCTTCAGCTTCGGTGGGTTTCTTTTTCCAGGTTTGGCAGATCTGCCAGGCCTGTCTGGCCATTTCGGCGGTTTCTGTGGTACGGAGTAGAGGCGCTTGTGTGGTTAATCGTGGATCTTGAAGAATAATCTGTTTCCATATCTCTCGTTCCTGGAGTGGGGAGAGCAGGTGGGGAGGGACGTGATCGGATCGTATCCACAGTTTTTCCCAGAGCTGTTCTAACCAGGTTGTGTTGGGGTAGATCTCTGGTGGAACCCAAGATTTTTTTTGCTTGTGCCAACACCAGGCATCGTGCCTTTGTTGTAAAAAGCGTGCCAGCCGTTGGTTTACGGTGATCACCAATGTTGCATCATCAAGATGATCAAACAGATTCTCTAGGAGATCGGACATTTTTTTGTTTTTGAAATAAAAAAAGTTACCACATGCGGTTTATATTCATTTAGGATGATATAAAGATAGAAATGCGCAGGTTTATGTGTTGAGGTTAATCAATTGACAACAACATCTCTCTTTATATATTTTTTTATGACTAATGTAAATTAAATGATCTTTAAGGGGTGTGGCGTGCATCATAAGAAAGGCGCTTGGTGGTGGTCTCTGTGTCTGTTGTGCTCTCTGTTACTGCCTGTTCATGGTACTGCCTCTCCAGAACAGAAAAAAGCGCATATCATCTCTGAGGAGATGCCGCATTTTTTTGCCGGTGGATTAACACAAGCATGGAGCATGATTCATATGGCCTGGGGCTATGTGGAGCAGAATAAAATTGATGAAGCGGATGTGCTCCTGCAGAAGAGTTCGGTGATCTTTAAACGCTATGCCAAAGAGAACCCGCTACTCCAATATGCACCGCTCTTTGAGCGGATTGTGCTCTATCATCGTTATCAGCCCGATGCCGTTCATGATCTCTCTTTCAATCTACGGCAGACGTTAAATCAAAATCTTCCAGAGAGTCGTCTTTTTTCTCATCAGCGCTTTGAACCTGTCTCAATCTTTACGACGCTTCCCGCCGATTTATCTATCGAGATGCAACCTGAGAAAAAACGTCCCACCGTGCTCTCTTGGTTGGATAAAAACCGGACATTTTTTAAAGATGTTTCGCCTATTTTAGCGCAGATCTATATTTTAGCTGGTGAAAAATATCGGCAGGCTGCGGCCTGGTCTCATGCTTTTAAGGCTTACAGCCAAGCTTTGGTGCTGCTTCCTGATGTGGTTGGCCCACTGCTCTCTCTGCGTGTTTCGGTACTGTTGCGGGCGGCTTCTGTTGCTGAATATCTGGAGGCAGAAAAGTCCCATGTGTTTTCATTATTAAAAAAAGCGTTGCTCTCCCAGGAGAATATGTTAGGCAAAGCGCACCCTGAAACGGTGGTGACACTGGCGGCGATCACGATGCATCTTTTAAGGCATCATCAAAAAGAGGCCTTAAGTTGGGGAGAGAAGACACTGGCTTTAGATCAACGCTATCCTGGTGCATTGCCCCAAGAGCAGAAGATTGCCCTCTATCTCTGGTTCATACGCTACTTTAGAGCAGCGCAGGCGTGGTTGGAGGTTGATCGTTATTTACCCTGGTTGCAGCGCTTAATCGTGTCTGAAAAAATGTCTCAAACAGCTTATGCATATCCCTTTATTCTTTTGGAAGAGGTGGAGATCTTCCATGAAAAAGCAGAGCTATGGCGGGCGGAAGTGGGATTGCGTCAACTGATTATTATGCTGGCTGCACAATCAGAGGTCACACCTTACTGGAAAAATCAGTTAAAAAATCTGCATAACAGACACCGTCAAGTTGTAGCGCAACTCAATGGAAAATCCGCTGAACTTTTGACGCTAAAAACACTCCAGGACTATGTGCGTGAGATGCAACGACGCCTTTCAGCCCTTAACTTAGATACGGGTGGTGTTGATGGTTATTTTGGAAATCAAACACTTCGTGCCATGCGGCGCTTTGAAAAGCGCATGGCTTTGACACCGATTGCGCAACCGGGAAAAATTAAAGCATTGCAACGATTGTTACAGCGCCTGCCCCCGGTTTCTCCTGAATCTGCGTCGGTTTCTGTTAACTAATCTTCTTTTTGTCTAAAATCATGCAATAGACGGGTGAAATGTGATACATTTTATAGGGTTAGGTGATGTGTGTTGCGGCTTTTTTTGCTGCTGAAAAAACTTAGCGTCAAACAATACAAGATTGGACTGATTGTGATATGTGCAAGGGTTTCGTAGGTTTATTATCTAGATGAAGGAATAAGATAATGGTAATTATAATAATTAGTTGCATGTATGGTCTTTTGAGAAACTCTTTCTCAAGTGAATCACTTGAATGGGACAAATTAGCCATGAGGTGGGGGAGGGGTTGTACAGTAAGTTTTACTTTTCTTATCTGCCTATGCAGTTTTTGGTTGAGTTATGAAACGAATTCATCTACTATTGTAAAAAAAGTTACCTTAAAGGTGTGACGTTTTGCCTGTTTGGGATTAATTCAAAACAGTTTCCCATTAATGCGCATAAATGTTATGCCTGTTGTCTTAAACCTCTTTGCCCTCTATGAGATTTAGTTTCTCCACAATGGCTTATATCCCCTCTTCATTTTTCTAAGACGCGTGATTGGTGGGCGATTGAATATGCGTTGTGGTCGTCTATATTTATGTAGATAATGCCACAACCCATTTCATTTTATTTACTATTTGGTTGGAATTCACCATCTTCTTGAGGATGACGAATCAGGGTGGGATCGTCAGATATTCATAATGACTCTAAGTAATCGTATTCGTACAGCCCGTGAGTATGCCGGGTTAACCCAAAAAGAGTTGGCTGATCGTGTTGGAATCAGTCAAACCGCTGTGCATAAATTGGAGTGTGGCCGCTCTAAATCATCGCGTCGAACGGTTGCAATTTCTGTTGCATGCGGTGTCGATCCCGTATGGCTTGAAACCGGTCGTGGTGAAATGGCACCAGGGGTAACCATTACCTCTCCTGCAACCTATGAACAGAAACTAAAATGTGAACCGCCTTCTTCTATGCCCTCTTATCCAGTGATCTCCACGGGTATTGCAGAGCAGAGTCAGCCCTACTATAATACCATGCCTCAACAGCAACAGGGTGTCATGGGCAATGTACCGCCCTTACCATCGCCTCTGGATAGTAAGTTGGGCAGTGCAAACAATATGCGCGTATCCTTGCCCTACGGTAATGATAACAGTGATGGCAGTATGATGGCTGGCAATGGTGGTGATCGTGTGCCTTTACTCTCATGGGTTGAAGTTGGCGCATGGAACGAAACCGTTGATTTCTTCCGCATGCGTGAATCCGATGTCTGGGTGAGCTTAGGCTTGAGAGCTAATAAGGATATGTTTGCGCTACAGGTGGTGGGTGATGCTATGGAACCGGAGTTCTGTGAAGGGGATATCCTCTTAGTGAATCCAGGTGTGCCGGCGGATGCCAATAAATTTGTGATCGCGCGCCTTCCTGGACATGGCGAGGCCTCCTTTAAACAACTGGTTTCCGATGGTGGACGGCGTTTCTTAAAGCCATTAAATCCACGCTATCCTATTCTGGAAGTGACTCAGGATACAGCCATCTATGGTGTGGTTGTCGGCAAATATAAAGAGTATAGCTGATCTCTACGCTGTTTTTCTAAATCTAACAAGCCCTGCATACTTTTGCAGGGCTTTTGTTTTTTTAAATTAAAAGAGTGCCGGAAAGGCTTTAGGGAGTTCTTCCTGGGCCTGCTGCCATGTTTCTGGCAGGCCAATATCAATAAAATAGTGATCCTGAATGGTGGCATAAAGTGGCAGTGTATGAATTTGCTTCTCTAGAAAGTCTTTTTCAAATGAGAAACGTTTTTGTTGTCCAGCTAGAAGATGCTTTTCAATAAGATAGATACCACCGTTAATGAGTCCGGGACTGTTTTGCCCCTTCTCTACAAAGTGGGTAATACGTCCTTTTTCATGTTCTACAACACCATAACGTGAAGGATCGTTCATCGGTTTGAGTGCCAGCGTAATGGCGGCTTGATTGGTGATATGGCACGCCTCCTGTTGTTTTAATGAAGCACGAAAGAGGGTATCACCATTGATGGCAAAAAAGCGTGCGCCCTGAATCTGTTGGCTGGCAAACTTGAGTGCACCGCCAGTTCCTAAGGGTTCCTCCTCTTCTGCAAAGAGAATTTGCAGTTCTGGAAAATGACTCTGATCGATAAATTGACGCAGGTCGGCTTTTTTATATCCTGTGGAGAGTACAATGCGTCGAACTCCCTGTTGCTGTAGTTCCTGGAGAAGGTAGCGTAAAAAAGGGTGGCCTTTGATTGGTGCAAGAGGCTTAGGTAGATCGGGTACCGCTTTGCGTAGACGTGTACCCTGACCACCGGCTAAGATAATGGCTTCATTAGTATTCATGATTTTATTTTTGCATAGAAAAAAATAATGGATAAAAAAAGATGATTTGAGACTCTGATTTATAAAGGTATTAATTGAATCAGACAAAAGGATGATCAGTTTTGGGGTGAGCTTTTGCGATAGAGGAGGAGGAGTGCTTATGGTGTGTACTGGGTATCTGATGTATTGTTATTATGAGAAAGAAAGGCTCTGTGAAAGCAGAGCCTTTTTTATGGTAACTTAAGTAATCTGGTGAGATTCCATATGCTGTTGTAATTTTTGCAGTGCCCGTTTTTCAATCTGTCGGACCCGTTCCCTGGAGATGTTTAAGGATTCTCCTAGCTTATGGAGGGTAATCGGGGTGTCGGCCATAATCCGCTTTTGAATGATAAACTTCTCACGTTCATTCAGGATTTTAAGCGCCTGTTTTACATTTTTATTAAGCTGTGTACTCTGCTCCTGGAGAAGCAGTTTCTGCTCCTGATTCTGGCTGAGATCTGGGATGAAATTTTGCAGATCTTCGCCATCTTCGAGTCGTGGACGATTGAGGGTATCGTCGGGACAGGAGAGACGGTAATCCATTTCGATGACAGACTCTGTACGCACACCTAGGCGTTCACCAATTCGTTGCGCTTCTCGTTGATCTAACCGTTCGATATGTTTTTTACTCTTCCGCAGATTAAAAAAGAGTTTACGATGCTCATTGGTGGTGGCAATCTTAACAAGACTCCAGGAGCGGAGAACGAACTCTTGAATGGCTGAGCGAATCCACCAGACCGCATAGGTTGCCAGACGAAATCCTTTATAGGGATCGAAGCGTTTGACCGAACGCATCAAACCAATAGATCCTTCCTGGACAAGATCCATCATTTTAAGTCCATATCCGCTGTATTCTCTAGCAATTTTAACAACATAGTGCAGATAGGATGTCACCAGGCGATGTGCGGCATCGCGGTTTTTATGATCGAAATACTGACAAGCCAGATTAAATTCCTCTTCTTCTGTTAGAATAGAGAAGTTTCTGATTTTGTTCAGATAGTTGTCCAGCTCGCCATAATCCGTCCTGGAGACGAGTGCACGGTTCATGACGTTTTTCCTCTAAGTTGCATGGTGGTCACAGTATCAGTATAGAGCGATCAATCGGTTAAAACAGGATATCGCTCTTGAATGTTTAAGATGAATGAGAGAAGTGTTTTTATCACGCTGTTTAGTATGTCTAAAAAGCGCAACACATTATAGAATATGTTTGTTTACATGTCACGGATAAAAGCAGGCTTTAACGGGTATACGCAATTATGGCTGGGCGTGGATTATCGTATGCTGAACTGTGGATAGCTAATGGATTGATGCGCTTTTTTTATTTGCTGCGTTGATTTGGTTGACAGCATCGCCCTATGGCAGTATCGTGCTCTCTTTTGAGGTTTGCTTAACTCTTTAGATGGGGGTTCTTGGTTTAAGTTTCAAGGGGCTTGGCTTATGAAACAGACAGTTTGGATGGTTCGATCAACGATTTTCTCTCTTTTTTTTCTGTTTGGTGTACTCTTTTTTGCGACACTTATTATTTTGCTGGTGCCCTTTTCCAGTGTATCTTTCCGTCGTTGGATCAGTCGTATCTGGGGTGGTTATAATGTGGTCACGCTCTCCTGGTGTTGCGGGCTGACGCATCAAGTGGTTGGCTTAGAGAATTTACCGCCACCCCCTTTTGTGATCATGTCCAAACATCAGTCGGCCTGGGAGACGGTCACTTTTCCCAGTATTTTTCCTGCCTATGTTGTGGTGCTGAAGCGGGCTTTGATGTTTATTCCGTTTTTTGGCTGGGCGCTTAAGGCGACAGGGCAGATCTTTATTGAACGTGCATCGGGTATGTCAGCGGTTAAAGTATTACAGTTGCAGGGCCGAGAGGCCGCAGAAAAAGAGGGGATGTGTATCTTAATTTTTCCTGAAGGTACAAGGGTGCGTCCAGGAGAGAAGAGCACCTATAAGGCGGGTGGGGTTAATCTTGCACTTGCTCTGGGGCTGCCGATTGTTCCGGTGGCGCATAATGGAGGGCTTTTCTGGGGTAAACGCGCTTTTGTTAAAAAGCCAGGAAAAATTACCATCGCGGTGGGCGAGGCGATCATCACCCAGGGGATAAAAAAGGGGGGTAAAATGCGCAAGCGACTCTTAATGCAGGTGGAAGAGCGTATTGAAGGGATGATGCAGCAGTTGTAACTTACCAGTGCTCTTCAATATAAAAGAGTTCTTTGGCCATCTGTCCTGCCATATAGGAGCCGATCTGCCAGGCGACTGGACCACTGATAAAAAACCAGGCATTAAAAAAATATTTGTAGGTAAGCCCCAGAAAAAAGAGTGAACCGCTTAAGCGGGCGAGATAAAGAAAAAATGTACGGTGCCTTAAGAGGATTGTTTTTGCGGATTCGTCAATCGTGTAGGATTCTGAATCGGTTTTTTCAATCGCTTTTGAGGGCTCTTGGCGGTGAGGATTAAAAGGAAAAGGATCATCATTTCTCATGGTAGGATAAAGCCTTTTGATGATCATGGGATTGTTGTGCGGCCGCATGGTTGGAGAGATGGGCGAACTCTGTGGGGGTTAGGGTTTCTCCCCGTCGTTTAGGATCGATGCCTGCGCGTTGTAACCAGAGGGGGGCTTCTGAGTACAGTCTGCTCAAGGCATTTTTAACTGTTTTTCGACGCTGGTTAAAGGCGGCCCGGACCAGTTGTATAAAAATCTCTTCATGCACCACAGAAGCAACGGGGTTCTTAAGGAAGGTGATCTTTACCACCTTGGATGTCACTTTAGGTTGGGGGCGAAATGCTGTGGGTGGAACGGTGAAGAGCGACTGAACGGTGGCCACACGTTGAAGTTGAACTGCAATGGTTCCGTAGGCTTTGGTGGCGGGCTTGGCTGCAAGACGGTCGGCTACCTCTTTCTGAAACATCAGGGTCATATCCTGGATCGCCTGGCGCTGTTGAATGAGGGTGAGAATCAGTGGTGTACTGATCTGGTAGGGGAGATTGGCGACAATACGCAGCGGTTTGCCTAAGGTGTTTGCGAGCTTTTGATAGTCGGTATGGAGTGCATCACCTAAATGGATGGTCAGTTCACCTAAGTTGTGCATCTCCTTTTTCAGCGTATCAATGAGGCGAGGATCTTTCTCTATACAACACAGATTACTTGTTTTTCTTAAGAGCGGTGCAGTCAAACTGCCTGCTCCAGGACCGATCTCAACGACGGCATCTTCTGTGGTTACGCCAGAGTCACGGACAATTTTTTCAGCAATATTCAGATCATGGAGAAAGTTCTGGCCAAGATGCTTTTTGGGCTTAAAATTATAGATCTTAAAAAATTGTTGAACTGAAGAGGCCATGGATTTAAAACAGCTAGATATCAGGAGTGGATGGTGTGAGTGTGAGATCTTTAAACCAAGCCAGTTCCTGGCGAAAAGAGACCACATCACCCACCACAATAATTGAAGGGGAGCCGATCTGGCAATTATTGACATCATCTACCGCTTTTTCAAGGGAGGTGACGAGGGTTTTTTGTCGTGGGGTGGTCGCCCAGTTGATAATGGCCACCGGGGTATCGGGGGCGCGGCCCGCCTGAATCAGTCGTTGGGTGACGGGGGCCAGATTGGACATGGCCATATAGAGTACCAGCACCGGAAATGCACGTCCCACCGCCTCCCAATCAATGCGTGAGGCGCTTTCATTATTGGTGAAGGGGGGATTTTGTGCTTTTTCGTGGCCGGTGATAAAGGCCACATTGGCATTGACCGTACGGTGGGTGACCGGAATACCCGCATAAGTGGGTCCAGCCATACCTGCGGTGAGTCCAGGCACCACTTTAAAGGGAATATTCTCTTTTTTTAAGAGACCTGCCTCTTCACCACCGCGACCAAAGACAAAAGGGTCGCCTCCTTTTAAACGGACGACCCGTTTTCCCTCTTTTGCGAGGGCCACCAGTGTGTCACAGATATCGTGCTGTTTTGTTGAGGCGCGTCCCCCTCTTTTACCGGCAAAAATTTTTTCACAGTGGGGAGGAATCAGCGCCAGAATTTCAGTAGAAATCAGGGCATCATAGATGACCACATTGGCCCATTTGAGTGCTTTAATTGAGGCGATGGTAAGTAGATCGGGGTCTCCTGGTCCCGCACCAACCAGAGCGACAGCTCCATCGGGGAGGAACGTATCATCGGCGGCGGAAATCCACGAATCCAGGGGGTCTTTCATCGATTTTAACCTGTTTTGATATGATTTTTAGTGCGATTTAAGATGGTGATGATCGGATCATGCTTGGGCGGCGGCTTTAATCAGTGCTCTAGTGACACCGCACCAGGCATTGGCAATATTGGTGTGATTATAGCCACCACCACCGACTGCAAGGACACGGTTGTGTCCCCATTGATTCGCCAGTGCACAGAGGCGGGTTGCGGCGTGAATATGTGCTGCAGGAGAGAACTGGAGTTGGGCTAAGGGGTCATGTTTAATGGAATCCGCACCACACTGAAGCAGAATAAAGTCGGGCTGCAATGGGATGAGGAATTCTTCAATGGTTTGCCACTTCTGGAAGAACTGTTGATCATCGGCACCAGGAGGGAGTGGAATGTTCAGCTTTTTACCGACCGCTTCGCCTTTACCCTGCTCATTGTGATGCCCTGTGCCTGGAAAGATAAAACGGCCATCCTGATGGATATCTGCAAAAATCAGTTGGGGGTTCTCTTCAAATCCGTAGAAGACGCCATCCCCATGGTGGGCATCAATATCGATATAAGCCACGGTTTTGAGTTGATGATTTTTAAGCAGATGGTTGATTACCACACCACAGTCATTAAAGACGCAAAAACCGCTGGCCTGGCCGGGATGGGCGTGATGCAGGCCGGCTATGGGAATAAAAGCATAGCGGCACTGCCCATTCATGATCTGATCGGCAGCGTGTACAGCAGAGCCTACCACATAAGAGGCGGCTTCAAAGAGACCAGGGTATGCGGGGGTGTCGCCATGATCCAGCGCACCAGAACCCTGTAAAGAGAGTGTTTCAACGCGTGTGATATAGGCTGGTGTATGGAAGAGTTCCAACATTTCTGCGGAGGCTTTTTGGGGGTCTTGGATCTTGGCTTTAAGATGCAGGCCCCGTTTTTGGATCTCATTCCAGAAGGTATCGTGGCGGGTGGGTCCAAAAGGGTGTCCGTGGGGGAAGCCGTATTGGGCCAGTTGTGCACCGACATAGAGATTGACATGGGTGTTCATCAGCGAATACAGACCACTTTTTGATAGAGACCACCAAAGAAGGTCTCTTTTTCAATCTTTTTTGGGGTATAGTGTGAAGGAATCCAGTCGCTGATCTCTGCTTTCCATATATCGAGGGCAAAGGGCTCTAAGAAGTGCAGAATAGGAATCATGATATAGCGGAAAGGATTCCATGGTGTAGGGCGATGATAATCGACAAAGATAATGCGTCCACCTGGTTTGGTGACGCGCATCGCCTCAGCAACCGTTTTTTGACGTGCATCCTGGGGTTGCTCGTGTAGAAGAAAAAAGACGATCACATGATCAAAGTGATGATCTGGATATTGCAGGACGGTAGAGTCCTGGTGGCGAAGGAATACATTGGGGAACGATTTGATCTTTTTATGGACATTTTTAAGCTGAATGGGGGCGACATCCACGATATCCAGACTGGCATCTGGCGCCAGACGTTCGGCAACCTTCGGTGAGAAATCACCGTAGACACACGCGGTCTGGAGCATCTTGCCGTGAATGGTGTCACCGATCTCTGCCAATGCCGCATTACGTAGTTTAATAAAGTTGCCCCATAAGATCAGGTTGACCAGCCATTGGCGTTCAAAGAAGCGCACCGCATTGGGGTGAACATAAGCCCACCAGTAGGTCTCTTCAAGATAGCTTGGCAGGGGAGTCGTAGAAGAGAGTTCAAAGGGCGGATTCTCGTTTGGCTTGGATTGCGTGTGCTCTTTGTTCTTGGGACGCTCTGTATGGGCCATATTTTGCGACAGAGATGTCTTTTTTGACTCTATCGATGAATCAAATATTTTTTTCATTATGGAAGGTTCCTCTTGAGTCAAAACGTTGCATCTTTTATGAGGATAGAGAACGTTTTTATGCTTTAAACATGCAAAAAACAAAGAGCGCATGCTTTGAGGCACATTTCAGAGAGTACCGCCTTGTTTTTTAAATGACAAGGTATAAGCATGAGAAAGTGCGCGTTATGTCATGTTGAGGGGATGATGATCTTTATTTAAAATAAAAAAAGCCACTCAAATAGAGTGGCTTGAAAAATAAATAAAAAATGGTGGAGGTGAACGGGTTCGAACCGATGGCCTTCTGCGTGCAAAGCAGATGCTCTCCCAGCTGAGCTACACCCCCACAAAATCAAGAACAAATGGTGGGCCTAGGTGGACTTGAACCACCGACCTCACGCTTATCAGGCGTGCGCTCTAACCAGCTGAGCTATAGGCCCCCAATCATCACAATGGATCAATTTAAATAAAAATGATCTGCTTCCTGCCTGTTTTTTAACGCTTTATTGTGGCTATCCTGCCACGTTTTTCGTTACTCACTGCCGTGTGATGGAGCTATTTGTACTGTATCGGCGGTTGGCGGTCAAGAGAAAAATTTGTTTTTTTAATCTTTTTCATATTTTTAGTCGTCTCTTTATTGTCTCTTTTGTGAGCGCGCCTGATTAACTGTTTGTAATATAGAGAGAATTCTTTCATCTTTATTGAAGTTTTCCAGATTGATCATAATTTTTCGGCACCAGTTGGCATGGGTAAGAACGGTTCCAGGAAGATTGGCTTGCGCCTCTTCGCCGTAGAGATCCTCTAATTGAACGGCTAACAGTTGGCTGCGGCTCTGGCCAAGGTGATCATGGATCGCTTGAGAGAGTGTGGTGATCGAAGCGGTTTTAGAGAGGTTTAAGAGATGGGGAAGTTTAAAAAGCTGTTCGATATCCTGCTGACGCTGCTGAATAATCTGTGTCTCCAGCGTCTGGTCAGGGAACATTTTAAGTCTCTGTTTGTGGGTGATATCGATCTGTTTCAGCCAACCCGCCAGGGTGGGCAGATCGTGTGTGGAGAGTGAGAGCAGGGCATTTTGGGGATAGTGCTCAGGAGAAGAGAAGTGATTTTGATGATCTTTCTCAAAATAGAAAAGATGATAGGAGAGAAAGCCCACCTGATTTAATCTTTCCCGGAATCCTTTGGGTACGGTGCCCAAGGCTTCTGCAATAATCAGACAGTGGTTGCGTTGGCTCTCCAGTGCGACAATGGCTAATAGATCATTCAGCGGATAGCGGATATAAGCGCCCTGATCGGCGCTCTGACCTAGCGGTATCCAGAAAAGGCGGGCCAGACTCATGGCATGATCCAGACGCAGTGCCCCTACATGACGCATATTGGCACGCAGAAGATCAATAAAGGGTTGATAGCCTTGCGCTTGCAGTTGAAATGGATGCAGCGGCGGAATGCCCCACTCCTGACCTTTTGGTGTGAAATCATCGGGAGGCGCACCAATACGCACCTGGGTGACAAAACTTTGGGGGTTTTTCCACACTTCTGCACCATCTGGATCGGCACCTAAGGCGAGATCACCGTAGAGCCCCAGGGGAAAACCGTGATGCAGACAGTGGCGGCCTAGATCGGTGAGTTGCATCTCTGCCAACCAGTAGAGATATTGATAAAAACAGATGCGAAGACGGTTTTTTTGACTGAAGATATGACAGGCTTCTGAGTGCGGGTCTTGATAGGCTTCAGGCCAATTTTGCCAACTGCCCCGATCTTTACTGGCGGCTGAAAAATGCTCGAAGAGAGAGTCAAAGAGTGCGGTAGGAAAGAGTGTCTCGCTGTGTGTCTGGCAATAATCGAAGAAGGCTTTGCCGCGGGTGGTCTTGGCTTTACACTGCGCGATTGAGGTGACATGTTTTTTTATGAATGTTTTAAAGAGCAGCTCAAAAAAAGGCCATTTGATACGGGCGACCTCATGGTAATCAACGTGGCTGTTTTTTGTGATCCGTTTAAACAGACCTTGATCTCTTAGCGCTTGAAGACGTTCTTTTGCTTGGGGAGTCCCTGAGAACTCATGAACTTCGGAGAGGTTGATATAGAGTGGATTAATAAAGAGGCGGCTGCTGGGAGAGTAGGGGCTTTTTTTCTCTGGTTGGAGCAGAAAGAGTGCATGCAGCGGATTGAGGCCGATAAAACTGCCCTGATAATGTTGTGTATAGGTGAGGAGTTTTTTTAGATCAGCAAAGTCCCCCATACCCAGACTTTCCTGGGATTTTAGCGCATAGAGTTGTATTGCAAACCCCCAGTGGGCTTGATCATGATGTAGGGCAGGGGGTTGGAAGGCTTGTTTGGGCGCGATAATAATCCGTGATTGAATGGGATGACCATCAAGACCAGAAAGGTGCAGCGTAAGTTGATGATAGCCGGGAGGAAGGGTAACCGGGAGGGTGAGTCTTCTCTGTTGCCAGAGGGTTTTTACCCGTTGTTGGCTTTTGAGTTTGGGGAGTTGCTTAAAGTGATAACTGCCGGTATGAATCTCACCACACTCCTGTTGGATCTGCCAGTAGCCAAAAAGGTCTTCCGCGCGGGAGGCCATGGGAATATGGAGGGGTTGATCCTGCCAGAAGGTGTGTACAGGCGCGATGGTTCGCTGCCAGATCTGATCATTAAATCGATCAAGGGACGCTTGACGCTGTTGGGGTGTGTGACTGGGAAACCCTAAAAGATCTAAAAAATGGTGCAGGGTGGTGTGGGGCACCTCGTGACATCGGCCTGCGATATCATAATAGTGGGGTTCGATACCGATTTTTTGAGCCAGGGCCTCTAAAGTGGGCGCGGAGGTATCTGTGTTCATTCGCGGAACTCTTTTTTTATGGTGTCGCGGTAGGGGTCATGCTTGGGACGCATTCATAGGAACGATCTCTCTATGATAGGGTGCTTTAGATGATATGAAAATGGTGAAAGCGCATTAAAATTAAGGATCATGGTGTTTGTGGTGGAAAACCGTGGCAGAGACCTTTAGGTGCCTGGTATTTAAAGAGCCGTTCATTCTCTCTGCCAACCAGAAAACAGCGGCTACTTATGAGATTGCCTTTAACAAAACGTTCTAGAAGGCAGTAGGAGAGCTGTTTTTTTTTGGTAAATTTTGCCTTGGTGGAAAAGCCGCTTTGGCTATAATCAAATGATCCCGTAAGATCAGCCGGTTGTCGTAGTCTCTGCATGGCGGTTTTGGTGATAAAAATAGAGCCCGCCCGGTTGGCACAGAGCGCACGGGCTAAGGCATTCCCTAAAGATTCTCCATACACCGTTGTTGGCATCATGAGAAGAGCGAGCAGGATCAATGGGGTTGATCTCTTTTTTTGTGGTGTGGTGATCATGGGCGTTTTTCCTTGCGAGATTGAAATCTTGATCAAAGATGGTTTGAATGGCTCGGTTTAATGATCTTTGTTAATTAATTCTTATGGGAACCCGTTGTGCATTCCATTGACCGGGTTGTCGATTCCATACGCCAGAACAGGGGGTACCACACCGTTTGCATAATCCTTTTCTGGTCAGATTCCAGCCCTGTATCTGCCACCCTTGGCGGGCAATCAGGGGCGTTTGACAGTGATGACAGAAGGTGGAACTGCTTTTGATATCCTGGACATTACCTGTGTAAACATATTTTAAGCCATTCTCTTTAGCAATTTGACGCGCTTTAAGCAGCGTTGAGAGTGGTGTGCGCGGGCGGTGTTTTAGTTTCCAGGTGGGATGAAATGCAGAGAAGTGGATTGGGATATCGGTGTTCAGTTTTTCAGCGATCCATTGGGTCATGGCGTGAAGTTCGGCATCGGAATCGTTCTCTTCAGGAATTAGCAGGGTGGTGAGTTCAACCCAGACATCTGTTTCGTGAACTAGATACTGTAGTAGATCAAGGATGGGTTGAAGGTGGGAGCCGGTGAGGCGATAGTAGAATGATTCTGTGAACGCCTTAAGATCCACGTTGGCAGCATCCATATGTTTAAAAAACTGTTCCGCTGGTTTTGGCTGGATGTAACCGGCGGTGACAGCAACCGATTGCACATTTAAGGGACGGCACGCCTGGGCAATATCGATGGCGTACTCCATAAAGATAATGGGATCATTATAGGTGTAGGAGACCGAGTGGCAGCCCTGTTGATGTGCGGTTCTGGCAATCTGTTCTGGAGAGGCGCGATCAGTGAGATCATGGGTGGCGCGTGATTTACTGATATGCCAATTCTGACAAAACTTACAGACCAGATTGCAGCCGGCTGTACCAAAAGAGAGGGTGGAGGTGCCGGGAAGATAATGGTTCAACGGTTTTTTTTCAATGGGATCGATGCAGAATCCAGTGGAACGGCCATAGGTATCGAGGACCATATGATCATTTTGCCGCATACGTACAAAACAGAGGCCGCGTTGGCCTTCGCGGAGTTTACAAAAACGCGGGCAAAGATCACACTGAATGCGTCCATCGGAGAGTGTATGCCAGTAGCTTACTTTCACGGATTATTTCCTTCGCCTATGAAAAAAATTGATGTATAATAAGGTTTTTATTGACAATTATGTCGTTTCTGAAAATTATATCAGATAAAGAAGCGCGTTTAGAATAGAATAAATCGCTTTGATCTATCTGATGGTATTCAAAAAAAAGTGTTTTGATGTCTGTTCTTAATAGATGTCTTTAGTTTATCACAAAAAAAGATAAGGAATTGATGTATGGATACGGTGATTGATTTGGTGAAGACTGCCATTCTCCACGAGGTCAGAGCAGGTTCGTTCTATTCGCAGGCGGCGGAGATCACCAAAAGTGATGAGGCAAGAATGGTCTTTTTAGAACTGGCCGGTATGGAGGATGACCATGCACAGCGGTTGGTGAAAAATGCCCAAAAGGATGCCGCACTCGAAGGCTTTGATGCCATGGCTTTTTTGAAGAGTGAGGATACACCGGAGAAGAAAAAACTCTCCAAGCGTGAAAAAGCGATCATTGCAACCGGTGATATGCGTGCAATCCTGAATTTTGCCATTCAGCTCGAAGTCGAAGCAGAGGCGACCTATCTTAAGTTAGCAAAAAAGGGTAAAAGTTCTGCAATGCAGGAATTCTGCCGTGATCTGGCTAAGGAAGAAGCAGAACATAAACGCGCTTTAGAGAAGGTGCGAAACAATCTGGATATGGATGCTGCGGATCGTCCTGCACTTTAATCGAGTACTCAATTATTGCTTTTACGTAAGAAGGAGATACTAAGCATTTAGGTGTCTCCTTTTTTTTGTGGGTTTAATCAGATTTTGCAGCATCATCATCTTTTTATCGGTTGGGTGAGGATCATACTAGAATTCGCGTGTTCGTTTTGTGGTGAGAATATTGAGTACGGGGGTTAAAATAAAGGCGCCGATCACCGCGACAATGGCCTGCTGCTCCATCTGCCAACTCTCTACGAGGATTTCTTCAGGAATGGCGAGGGTAAAACAGGCGGTGAGAAAAATGACCGCCAGGATGTGGCTGATATAGTGTGCAATGAGCAGTCCAGCCAGCGAGAGGATGGTTAAAAAGATAATATTGGAGTCCGCTGAGATGATCTGATCTGTATTGGCGGGCTGGATAATACCAATAAAGAGCATGAGTAGGAGGAGAACAAAGAGCAAGTGCAGGCGTCTTGACATCCATACCGAGACCGCTGCCAGCAGGATACCCGTGAGCAGATGGATATAGAAATTTGAGGTGGTGGAGAAGTTATCTTCCAGACCAAAATCGATGATAAAAAAGAGTGCAATAAAAATTGCGAGCGGTTTGAGACATTTGACCACGGGTGTCACTCCAGGGTAGAAGAGTCATCAGTTGATGTTCTCCTGTTTTGCAGGGGTTACCAGCATTTTTCTATCCATGTCTAACAGAAGTTGAAGAATCTATAGATTGTAAACATCAGGATTCAGCTTTTTTAGCATCCTGCCAGAGCCGCTCCAAGGTTTGATGATTGAGATTTTGCCATGGGGTATTCTGTTGTGTCAGTTGTTTCTCCATATGCAGTACGCGATTTTGGAACTTATGAACGGCACCACGCAGTGCGGTTTCGGCCTGTATATCCAGGTGACGGCTGAGATTAACGGCTGTGAAGAGTAGATCACCCATCTCTTCTTCGATGGCTGCGCGTTTTTTTTGTTTTACCGCATGCTGAAGCTCTTTAATCTCCTCTTGCAGTTTCTCCAGCACCGCAGAGAGTTCATGCCAGTCGAGACCCTGTTTCGCCATTTTATGTTGCACTTTTTGTGCCCATAGTAGTGCCGGTTGATTGGTGTGAATCTCTGCCAGCACAGAAGAGGGCGTGGTGGGCTCTTTTTTCTCCTGCTGTTTAATTTTCTCCCAGTTATCCATCACGGCGGTAACCCCTTCTGTGGCGACCTCTTTGATGGCAGGATGATCTTTATTGCCAAAAACATGGGGATGGCGTCGGATCATTTTTTCAGTGACTTGGGCGGCCACATCGGCCAGCGTAAAATGGCCCTCTTCCTGGGCGATCTGACTATAGAGTGCAATATGAAACAGCAGATCACCCAACTCATCGCGTAGCGCAGGCCAATCTTCGGTCTCTGCAGCATGAATCACTTCAAAGGCTTCTTCTAAGGTGTATGGACGGAGTGTTTTTGGGGTCTGTTTGCGATCCCATGGACAGCCATCAGGTGCACGTAAACGGGCCGCCAGCTCTGTGAGTGCCTCCATGGCGGATGCAATGGTCTGAGTTGTCATTCTTTTATTAAAATCCTTAAAGTTGGGTTCAATCTGTTTTTATAATAGGATCTTTTTTTAGATGCTGTTTAAGTGGTGAATCGATTAAACACTACCTTGATTTTGGGAAGATTCCCTTATAGTGTCAAGTTGTTTGCGTGCGATGCTAAGGTGTGATTGATGGCGAGCGCACCGCAAATCACAGGCTTTAAGCATAGGGTATCAACCGTTGGGTGATTTTTGTGCAAAATAAAAAGATTGTCGCGTTTCAGGGGATGCGTGGTGCCTATAGCGAGCAGGCGTGTCGAGAGCGTTTACCTGCTTATGATTTTCTACCCTGTAAAACATTCGAAGATGTTTTTCAAGCGGTCAATGATGATCGGGTCGATTTGGGCATGGTGCCTGTAGAGAACAGTATGGCAGGTGTTGTCAGTGATTGCTATGACCTACTGGCGATCCATCATCTTTTTGTCATTGGTGAGCACTATCTTAAGGTGCGTCATGCACTGTTGGCTGTGCCGGGTGCACCTCAGGAGAAAATCCGTCGTGTCTACTCGCATCCGCAGGCGTTGGCACAGTGTCAGGCTTATATTCGTCAACGCGGCTGGGAACGACAAGCGGTCTATGATACCGCAGGTGCCGCCGAGGATCTGATTCGGCGGGGCGCACTGGATGAAGTAGCGATTGCCTCAGCGCTCTGTGCAGAACTCTATGGTTTGGAGATCTTAGCGCGTGATATCCAGGATAGTTCCAGAAATACCACCCGTTTTCTTTTGATCTCCCGGCACCGTTCGCCACCCTCTCCTCATGAGAACTGTAAGACAAGCCTGCTCTTTGAGGTGCGTAACATTCCGGCAGCACTCTATAAATGTTTAGGGGGATTTGCCACCAATGGGATTAATTTAACCCGATTAGAGTCCCGTCCTGTGCAGGGAAAACATTGGACCTATAATTTTTATCTTGATTTTCAAGGCCATATTGATGATAAAGCAAGCCAGTATGCCCTAGAAGAACTCTCTTTCTTTACCGATAGTCTAAAAATTTTGGGGTGTTATGCGTCATCTTCAAAATCTGTGGAGTAGGTATGTTAGTCTATCCTGAAATTGATCCGGTGATTATCCAGTTGGGACCGCTTGCGGTGCGCTGGTATGGTCTGATGTATAGTCTGGCGTTTATTCTTGGCTGGCCACTGCTGCAATACCGTGTGCGCAAACAGAATCTTGGCCTCTCTCCAGATACGTTAGCTGATTTAATGGTCTGGGTGATTTTAGGTGTGCTGTTGGGGGGGCGTTTTGGCTATATCCTCTTCTACCATTCACAGCATTATCTGGCAAATCCTCTGGCGATTTTCCGTATTTGGGAAGGCGGGATGTCTTTTCATGGCGGATTGGTAGGGGTGATTATCGCCTGTTTTCTTTTTGCCTGGCGGCGGAAGATTAATGGTTGGGATCTGGCAGATCTGTTAGCGGTTGTCACACCGGTGGGACTCTTTTTAGGCCGGATTGGTAATTTTATCAATGGTGAACTCTGGGGCCGGGTGACGGATCTTCCTTGGGGGATGGTTTTTCCCCATGTGGGACCAGAACCGCGGCATCCAAGCCAACTCTATGAGGCGTTTCTTGAGGGCATTGTTCTTTTTGTTCTGCTCTGGTTTCTTGGCCGTAAACCCCGCAAAAAAGGCTATTTTGCTGGTGTTTTTTTAGTGGGTTATGGAACCTGTCGTTTTCTGGTTGAATTTGTACGGGAACCCGACCGCCATCTTGGCCTGTTGGCAGGATTAACCATGGGACAGTGGCTCTGTCTGCCCATGTTGGCGGTGGGGTTCTGGCTGATTTTAAAAAAAGAGGCGGCTAAACAGTGATCGATCAGGGGTCTATTTAAAGAAGTTCATGGATACGATAGAGCGTCTCTAAGGCTTGACGCGGTGTCAGTTGATCGGGATCGAGCTCTTTTAAGGCTTTAAGG
Organism: Magnetococcales bacterium HHB-1; assembly: GCA_052043475.1. Classification (GTDB taxonomy): domain Bacteria; phylum Pseudomonadota; class Magnetococcia; order Magnetococcales; family JBQGBW01; genus JBQGBW01. The sequence goes on along the minus strand of JBQGBW010000003.1, from coordinate 43,369 downwards.
GCGGGCTCCTCTGGGGGAATAAATGGCGCTTGCTGTGGTGGTGGCACCTCTTCTTGTTTTTCTGGAATCTCAAGGGGCTGTTGCTGTTTGCCGTTCTTTTTCTCCAGTTGTTTGAGAATCTGCCGGGCGCGTTGCGTTACTTTTGGGGGAAGGCCCGCGATCTGGGCGACATGAATCCCATAAGAGCGGCTGGCCGCACCTTTTTTTATGGTATGAAGAAAGAGAACCTCATCCTCCCACTCTTTGACTTTGGCAGTATAGTTAACGACGCCTTCCAGAAGAGACTCTAATGTGGTAAGTTCGTGATAGTGGGTGGCAAAGATGGTGCGTGAACGGCAAGCATCATGGATATGTTCGGTGACCGCCCAGGCGATGGAGAGGCCATCGTAGGTGGATGTACCGCGACCGATCTCATCAAGAATAATCAGCGAGCGAGGGCCTGCGTGGTTGATAATATGGGCGGTTTCGGTCATCTCAACCATAAAGGTGGAGCGGCCGCCGGTTAAATCATCGGATGCGCCAACACGGGTGAAGATGCGATCCACCAAGCCAATATGTGCCTTTTGAGCAGGAACAAAAGAGCCGGTATGTGCAAGAAGAACAATCAGTGCTGCTTGCCGCATAATGGTTGATTTGCCAGACATATTAGGTCCGGTTACCAGCATGAGACGCTGTTTTTCTGTATCTAAGTAGAGATCATTGGGAATAAACGTCTCCGTGGTGGATCTTTCCACAACCGGATGGCGACCTTGAGTAATTTTTAAAACATTGGAATGGTCAACTTTTGGGCGGCAATAATGATGTTGTTGCGCGGTGCTGGCAAAGCTGAGTAAAACATCCAACTGGGCAATGGCATTGGCGGTCTGTTGAAGTGGTGCGATATCCTGGGCCACGCGCGCACAGAGATCGGTAAAGATTTGCGCCTCCATTGAGGCATATTTTTCCTCAGAATCTAGGAGGCGTTCTTCATGCGCTTTGAGTTCAGAGGTGACATAGCGCACCGCGTTGGCCATGGTCTGTTTATGGAGATAGCGCTCAGGCACTTTGGCTTTATGGGTATTGGTGACCTCAATAGTATACCCAAATGTGCGGTGGAAGCGTATTTTTAAGCTGGGAATTTTGGTCTTTTTCCGCTCATTCTCTCCAAGTTGCTCTAAGTATTCGCGGCTCTCTTCAGCCAGAGTGCGTACCTTATCGAGTTCTTCACTGAAGCCTTTACGGATGACGCCTCCATCACTGAGTTGGGCAGGGAGTTTTTTCGCGAGGGCGGCCTGAAGCAGTTGATTGAGTTCATGATGGCTGTCGAGTTGCTCTTTGAGTAGAATAAGCAGGGTGGGGGCGTTGGGATTATCAAGAATCTCATAGAGTTCAGGCAGGATCTTTATGGAGTCACGCAGACGACCCATGGCTCTTGGATTGGCCTTACGCACGCCTAAACGGCCTAAGAGGCGTTCGATATCGTGCATGCTATGAAGTATGGTGCGGAGTTGTTCGATGGTCTCTGCATGCGCTAAGAACCATGAGACCACATCCTGGCGGTCATTGATGGCATCAATATCTTTGAGAGGACGGTTGATCCATAAGGAGATCATGCGACCCCCCATGGCGGTGATGGTTTCATCAATGGTAGGGATAAGGCCGGTATTTTTTTGCTGTGTACGGAGATTATGATTGAGTTCCAGATTGCGTCGGCAATCTTCATCAAGGATCATTGCGTTATCGAGGTAGACCCTTGAGAGGGTAGTCAGATGCGCTAAAGTGGCTCTTTGGGTCTCCATACAGTAGGCAATCAGGGCACCAGCGGCCGATTGACATGCCGCACAGTTATGGATACCAAAGCCCTTTAAGGAGCGCACATTAAACTGTTTTTTAAGCGCAAGACTGCCTTGGGTGGGGTCAAAATGCCAGGCATTGACGAGAGAGGGGCTTTCAAGCCACCTCTGGGCATGGGGTGTCTGTTTGAGTTCATGGGCCAACTGCTCTAAGGGATTCCAATCATCGGGTGTAATCACCTCTGAAGGATTGAGGCGAGAGAGTTCAGCAAAAGCTTGATCCCAGGAGGCGAGGGCAGAGGTTTGAAAGGCGCCGGTGGAGATATCCAGCGCGGCCATACCGATTGATGTTTCTTTTTTTTTGGGTGGCGACAGGCAGACCAGAAAATTATTGTGCCGGGCGGTGAGATAATCTTCTTCAATGAGGGTTCCAGGCGTGAGGACGCGTTGCACCTCTCTGTGCATCGGACCTTTGACGGGAGGGGCTTCCCCTTCTGGAGGCTCGACCTGTTCACAAATGGCGACTTTACGGCCAGATGAAACAAGCTTTTTCAGATAGTTCTGAACCGAGTTGACTGGTATACCCGCCATCGGTACAACCTCACCGGCGGAACGACCGCGCTGGGTGAGGGTGATATCTAAGAGGATGGAAGCCTCTTTGGCATCGTCAAAAAAAAGCTCATAGAAGTCCCCCATACGGTAGAGCAGGAGGGCATCTGGATGATCGGCTTTGATGCCAAGATATTGTAACATCATGGGTGTATGTTTTTGTGTTTTCATAATGAAAACTGTATCGCTCGATAATGACAATGGGAATCAAGAAGGAAATTCATCCTTCTCATAAAATTGCGCTCTTTTTGGTGGTACTCGAAAATGGTTTTGAGCGCAAGTAAAATCTTTGTTTTATTGTGATCGATACGGGATATAAAAGCGGTCTGTATGCTGGTTTTGTTACTGTTTTCTTCATCGGTGGTCAAAAATCTGACTAATGTCTTCTATTCTGTCAGACACAAGGCAAACTTAGCGTTTCTTTGTTTTGTTTTGTTGAGTTTTATCAATTATTTATATATTATGGTATGGATGATGCTTTTTGTCAGTGCAAAGCGATTGAGACTCTTGAAATTAAGAGATCAATCGATGAAAAAATACGTTTGAGGACATCTGGTCCTTTTTTATAGAAATAATGGAGAATTTGATATGGCGCATGTGGCAATGTTTGACACAATTTATGGTGACGGTGTAACCAGTTATGCTTATCAACGTGCATTAAAGAGTCGTTATCAGCGGCAAGAGTCTTCACAGAAAAAACGGGGTATGGCACCGGTTGCACGTAATCTGCTGCATGAGGCGGGTGAGCGTCTTTATGGTAATGGTCTTATTCCAAATATTTATATCCGTGCATTAGCAAAAGATCTGGACACATCCACCTCTACTGTACACGACTGGTGGTATAATGCCACATCTCAGGAGATTCCTGATCGCGCTAAAGTGACTTTGGCTCTGATTCAAGCGCGCCGTCATCGTTAATGCGCTGTTAGGATGTAGATGTTTATCCTGATATTTAAGTCGCCTTTTCATCATCGTCAATATGGGTCAGTTGAGTGAGCATAAAAATAGACCCAATACGCACTATTTATCCACAGAAGAAGTATCATGTAAAGTGAGTCGTCAGTGTTTTATCTGTGACCATGATCAAGAGAAGTATAAAGCGTTAAAAGTCTGTTTAAGAATGTGACTTTTGTTAATCTTAATCAACGCGCTTCGATTGAAGTGATGATCGTTGCCATAACGCGGATCTCAGAGATGTTTTTTTATACTTTTGTGGCATACCAAGTATACTTAAAAACATCGTGTTGAATTGTGTTTTATCAGAGTAACGATTGGTTCTGGAGCCATTGTGTTGGTTAGAACATATGAATGATTAATTCTCTTCTGTGGGATCAAAGGGTGATGTCTTACGGTTCCAAGCTTCCACAACAGGATAGGAGAGTCCCATATCATAGATTGCTGCACTCATAGCGGCGGCATCCTTTTGCTCTGGATAGGGTCCTAAGATTACTTTCTTTACAGGGAGATCTGAGGCCACACGCATCAACCTCACGGGGCTGATCTCTAAACGTTCTGCTTCACGCAACTCTTCCATGGCATAGGAGAGCAGATAGTAACGACTGATAGAGAGCATAAACCCCTCCCAGGTCTCCTCAACCCGTACATCTTTACCATTGGCACGCAGTTTAATCTCAGCCTCTTTTGCTGCTTCTAAGGTTGGAAAAGGTCCGGCCTGCACCAGATGCATCATTACCATTTCACGTACTTGCACCAGACGTGGCTTCATACCCCGCTTTTTAAGGCGTTTAATAAGACTCTCTGGTCCCATACCTAAAACAAAACGTCCGGCCCGTACCACATAGCCATTCTCTAAAGTTGCATAATCCACATCCGACTTTTTACGCACCACAGGCTTTGGGCTCACTTCTGGTGTACGGTCTTTACGTGGTGGAACCGCCGCAACAATATGTGGCTTTGCATCAGGAATAGGGATCAGCTTATCTGGAACAAACTGCTCTTCAGGCGCTTTCTTTGCAGGCGCTTTTTTCTCCTCTTCTGCTTTTGCAACAACAGGCAGTGCATCCGCCACCGGTGTGCGATCTGGAAGCCGCATCACCTTACCTGGCAGCAGTGCCCCCTCCCATACATCGCCCGATTCGGTATGCGCCAACCAGGAGGCATACCAGATCATGCCATTACCCGCCAGTAATACCACCAGAATGATCCAAAAAGCGATACGTCCCATGAGAGAACAGACTCCCTACATTCCAATCGCACCCCTAAAAAAAGGTGCACTTTATCCGCAATAATCAAATCATACCGCTATCCAGAGCAACCACGGTTCCGTTGATATAAAAAATGGAGCCCTTTTAACAGCAGTGTTGAATCCACCCGATCAAAAAGTGACTTTTCTTTCTGTAGATGGGGTGCAAACCCACCGGTTGCTACCACCGGCAGTGGTGAGATATCCGTCTCAAGGCGCAGACGGCGGATCATCCCCTCCAGCAGGCTGATATATCCCCAGAGTACGCCGGATTGTATGGCGTGTTGTGTATCATGCGCTAATACAGAAGCTGGAAACCGCAATGGTACTTCAGGCAGTTGGGCGGTTTTCTCCTGTAACGCATTACGCATCAGTCCCACGCCGGGCACAATGACGCCGCCAAGAAAAGCACCGGAGCCATCAATCACATCCAGCGTGGTTGCGGTGCCACAATCAATGACCATCACCGCCCTTTGCATGAGATGCCAAGCAAAGGCGGCATTGACAATACGATCCACGCCCAGTTTCTCTACTTGATAACCTGGGAAGGTGAGTCCTGTATCCAGATCGGCATGGATAAATTGTGGTGAGATCTTAAAAAGCTGTTCACAGCTCTTTTGCCACAACATTTTTGTTTGGGGTACAACCGTGGCACACACAACCGCATCAATCTGATGGATCGCATGGTTTTGCTGTTCTATTTCACGCAAAACAGATGCCAAACATAAAGAGACCGAAACAAGTTCATCGGTCGCAACACGCCAGGAACAGCATATATCTCCCTTTTCAAACAGGGCAAAAACCGTATGGCTGTTTCCTACATCAATGGCAAGTAACATGGTTCTCCCTTGGTTGATCACACAAAGGTGACATCGCCTGCAAGCACACGTTTTTTCTCTCCTGTTGCGGTCTCAACAATGAGAAAACCAGCTTCATCGAGATCAACAGCCTGAGCAGTGTAACGATGATTGGTTTCGGTAATCTGAATTCTTTTGCCCTTGATGGCGGCAAATTCTAACCAGTGCGATCGGACGGTTGCAAAGCCCTCTTTAAGATAACGGTGATACGCGTGAGTATATCTCTTTAAATAATCGGCTAATAGAGCCCGGCGCATAAATCTTTTTCCAGAAATTTCTCGCATTGTCTGGATTGTTGTTTGAAGTGCTTTAGGGAACTCTTTGTTTCTACTGTTAACATTTACCCCGATACCCACGACAATAAAATAATGATCTTTACTGTAGTGTGCCATCTCTGTCAAAATGCCTGCCAATTTTCGGCCATCTGTACTCAAGAGATCATTGGGCCACTTTAACTGTACATCAATGCCCTGAGCCTTGAGCGTTCTGGCCAGTACCAAGCCTGAGAGCAGGGTGATCTGAGCGATATGATTTGTGGGGATATTGGGGCGTAGAAGCAGAGAGAATGCAAGATTTACCCCTTCAGGAGAGATCCACTGTCGTTGCAGGCGGCCACGCCCCGCTGTCTGTGCTTCAGCCACCACCACGGTGCCCTCTTGAGCGCCCTGATGGGCCATGGCGGTAAGTTGACTGTTGGTGGAGGGTAGTGAGGAGAAAAAGTGATAGCGATCGTGAGAGAAGCATGTTTCACCAAGGAGTAGGGGGGTGATTGCGCTCTTGGTGAGTTCATCCTTCTCTTCATCATTAAGATACACGCTTCACTCCTTGGTAAAGCGAACCAACAGGGAGACATCACGGCTTCTTGCACTGTGGGTGAGATAGCCCACACTGATAAGATCAACTCCGGTCTCTGCAATCTCTTGCACGGTATCTAAGGTGACGCCGCCACTGGCCTCTAAGAGCACACGTCCCTCAACCCATGTGACTGCCTCTTTCAGTTGTGCTGGGCTCATATTATCCAGCAATAGAATATGGGCACCTGCGGCAACGGCTTCTTTCACCTGTTCTAAGGTTTCACACTCCACTTCAATCCGTAGCAGATGGGGTGCTGACTCCCGTATGCGTTCCACTGCCTGGGTGAGTCCCCCGGCAAGAAAGATATGGTTCTCCTTAATCAGGATGCCATCATCCAATCCTGCACGATGATTATGTCCGCCACCGATTCGGACGGCATATTTTTGCAGGATACGCAGACCGGGCGTTGTTTTGCGTGTATCCACAATCCGTGCCCGTGTCTCTTTGACCTTCTCAACAAACTGTCTGGTTACGGTGGCCACACCGGAGAGGTTTTGAAAAAAGTTTAAGGCGACCCTTTCTGCCGTGACAATTCCCCGGCCTGGTCCACGCACCTTACAGATGGTATTGCCCGCCAGTACGCCGGCGCCATCGGAGACTTGGGGTAGAATGCGGATGCGAGAATCAACCAGTTTAAATGCTTCGGAGAGTACCGGCAGACCGCAGACCACCAGATCCTCTTTTGCAATCAGCGAGGCTTCTGCCTCCTGTCCTGCCGGAATCAAAATATTGGCGGTGATATCCCCACGCCCCAGATCCTCCTGGATCGCATGACGTACGCTCTCTAACCATAATGGCGTCATTGTTTATCCCCTTAAGCGCTCAATACGTGTTTTTGCTTGAAGCAGTTCTTCTTTTTTATGGGTAAAAAGCTGTAGACGTTCTCGTTCTTGGGCGACAATCTCTGCTTTGGCGCGGGAGACAAAATTGGGATTGGCCAGTTTTTTCTCCGCACGATTCAGATCATTGATCACCTTACCCAACGCTTTATCCAGACGGATAAGTTCGGCATCCAGATCCACCAACCCTTTTAAGGGAATGAAAATTTTGACATCCGGTAAAATGGCTGTGGCAGCACCTTCGGGTGTCTCCTTTAGATCAATTCTCTGCCAATCCTCAATACGTGCCACCGATTTGAGTAAGGGTTCAAACTGCTTAATCCGTGAGATAACGGAATCTTCAGCGGCCACCAATACAGAGAGTTTTTTGCCCGGAGGCAGGCCCATTTCGCCACGGATATTTCTTACAGCCAGGATAAAATCCATCACCCACTGAATCACTGTTTCCGCTTCTTGGTTTTGCCATTGTGATTCTATCTCAGGCCATGAGGCCATCATTAACGATTCGCCTTTTACATCGGTGAGCGGCGCAATTTTTTGCCACAACTCCTCGGTGATAAAGGGCATCAGGGGGTGTAGAAGACGTAAAGATTGTTCCAATACATGCGCCATGGTCCAACAGGTGGCCTGTTTTGCTGCTGGTGTGGCCTTTTGATCAAAGAGCACCGCTTTAGAGAGTTCCAGATACCAGTCACAGAATTCGCCCCATAAAAACTGATAGATAATATGGGAGGCGTCATTAAAGCGATAGGCTTCGATCTGTTCTGCCATGCGGACACTCACATCCTGTAGGCGGGAGAGCAGCCAGCGGTCCACCATGGAGAGCGCTTTAGGATCAATGGAGGCACCAGGCGGGTTCTCCTCGGTATTCATTAATACAAAGCGCGAGGCGTTCCAAATTTTATTACAGAAGTTGCGGTAGCCTTCGATGCGTCCTAAATCAAATTTGATATCCCGTCCCTGGGTGGCTAGGCTGGCCATGGTAAAACGCAATGCATCGGTACCAAAAGCGGGAATGCCTTTTGGGAACTCCTTACGGGTGGCTTGGGCGATTTTTTTTGCCAGATGGGGCTGCATCATATCCTTGGTGCGCTTCTCCACCAAAGCATCCAGTTGAATGCCATCGATCAAATCCAGAGGGTCTAAGATATTGCCCTTGGATTTACTCATCTTATTGCCTTCACCATCCATAATCAGGCCGGTGATGTAGACGGTTTTAAAGGGGACATCATCTAAAAATTTGAGTCCCATCATAATCATACGGGCAACCCAGAAGAAGATGATATCAAAGCCAGTGACTAAAACATCGGTGGGATAAAACTTTTTTAAACTTTCTGTCTGTTCTGGCCAGCCTAAAGTGGAGAAGGGCCAGAGCGCGGAGGAGAACCAGGTATCAAGAACATCTTCATCCTGTTTCAGGGTTACTTTTTTTCCATAATGTTTTTCTGCTTCTTGTAGGGCTTCTGCCTCATTATGAGAGACAAATACCTTACCATCCGGCCCATACCATGCGGGAATACGGTGTCCCCACCAGATCTGTCTTGAGATACACCAATCCTGAATGTTACGCATCCACTCAAAATAGGTTTTCTCCCAGTTTTCAGGGACAAAACGGATTTTCCCCTCTTCGACCACTCTGATTGATGCTTCAGCCAAAGATTCGGTTTTAACAAACCATTGATCGGTCAGCAGCGGCTCAATGATCGCCTTGGTACGATCTCCCCGGGGCACCATCAAGCGGTGGGGCTCAATTTTCTCTAAAAGCCCCTCTTGTTCCAACGCCTCAACAACCTTTTTACGTGCATCAAAACGATCCAATCCTTGAAAAGCTTCTGGTGCATTTTGGTTGATTTTTGCATCTTCTGTCAGCACATTGATCATCTGAAGTTGATGGCGTTGGCCGATCTCATAGTCATTAAAATCGTGGGCTGGGGTAATTTTAACACAGCCGGTACCAAACTCAGGATCGACATAATCATCACTGATGATTGGAATTTTACGTCCCACCAGCGGTAGTGTGACTGTTTCACCAATCAGGTGTTGATAGCGTTCATCTTCTGGATGCACCGCAACGGCGGTATCACCGAGCATGGTTTCAGGACGGGTGGTCGCAACAATCAGATGACCGGAGCCATCGCTCAAGGGGTAGCGCATATGCCAGAAGTGGCCGTTCTCCTCTTCACTTAACACTTCCAGATCGCTGACCGCAGTGTGCAGAACCGGATCCCAGTTGACCAGTCGCTGGCCACGATAGATCAATCCCTCTTTATAGAGGCGGACAAAAACCTCTTGTACCGCTTTTGAAAGCCCTTCATCCATGGTGAAGCGCTCATTGGACCAGTCACAGGAGGCACCTAAACGGCGTAACTGCTGCACAATGGTACCACCAGATTGCGCTTTCCACTGCCATACCCGATCAACAAATGCATCACGCCCCAGATCGTGGCGGCTTTTTCCCTCTTTTTGTAACTGCCGTTCCACCACCATCTGGGTGGCAATACCTGCATGGTCAGTTCCAGGCTGCCAGAGTGCACTGTGGCCTTTCATGCGATGGTAGCGGGTGAGCGCATCCATGATGGTATCCTGAAAGGCGTGGCCCATATGCAACGTTCCTGTCACATTGGGCGGAGGAATCATAATACAGTAGGCATCTTTTTCAGTCTGCTGTTGCGGTGCAAACAGTGCGTTTTGCTCCCAGAAAGTGTACCAGCGCTCTTCAACACCAACGGGATTATAGGTTTTAGGCAGGGAGGGTTCAGACATGATAACAACAGATTCCTTCAAAACAGAAATAGGTAAAGGGCGCTCAATCCTAAGCGCCCTCGACATTTAACCGCATATAAAGTTGGCATGTTTATCCTAAGAAAAGATAAGCGTCAAGCATTTTTCTGGATACTATCCAGTTCCTGTCGAATAATTTTTTCCAGGGTATCGGGTAGCATACCATCTAAGGTCTCTTTAATCACGGACTGGGTGATTCCAACCACTTTCGTTCGAAGTTGTGCAATCTCTTCTTCTTTTAGTTGCGGATGTCCCACCTCGGCAAGTTCATCGAGTGCCTTCGCCTCAGCTTCGGTGGCTTTTTGGATAATCTCCACAACAGCCTGCTCTACAGCATCCGCATAACCTTTAGTGACCTGTTGCAGTGCTTGCGCCATGGCGTCTTGATCTTCTTTTTCAGCGAGAAGACTTTTATCCTTTTCTGCTGATGCATCAATCTCTTCTTGTGCTTCGGATTTTGCTAGGATCTCTTCAGCAAGGACGTCATCAATGGCGGCTTCAATCGCTTCAGAATCCACCACCATTTCGGTCTCTTCGGTCGCTTCCTCAGCAAGAAGATTTTCGTCCTCTTCTACAGGGACATCAATCTCTTCTGCTGCTTCGGACTCTTCTGCAAAATCTTCAGAAAGAACGTCATCAATGGTGGCTTCAACCGCTTCGGTTTCTACCACTGCTTCGGCCTCTTCGATTTCGTCTTTTGCAAGAAGATCTTCATCTGCCTCTACCGGTGCATCGATCGCTTCTGGTGTTTCAGATTCTGCTGTGATCTCTTCAGGAAGGATTTCATCAATGGCGGCTTCAACGGCTTCAGATTCCACCACCGCTTCGGCCTCTTCGATTTCGTCTTTTACAAGAAGATCTTCATCTGCTTCTACCGGTGCATCAATCGTTTCTGGTGTTTCAGATTCTGCTGTGATCTCTTCAGGAAGGATTTCATCAATGGCGGCTTCAACGGCTTCGGATTCCACCACCGCTTCGGCCTCTTCGATTTCGTCTTTTACAAGAAGATCTTCATCTGCCTCTACCGGTGCATCGATCTCTTCTGGTGCGTCAGATTCTGCTGTGATCTCTTCAGGAAGGATCTCATCAATGGCGGCTTCAACAGTTTCGGATTCCACCACCACTTCGGCCTCTGCGATTTCGTCTTTTGCAAGAAGATTTTCAGCCGTTTCTACCGGTGGGTCAATCTCAACAGATGTGTCAAATTCTGCTTCTTCTGCATCCATCGATTCAGGTAGTACGGTTTCCAGAGAATCTTCTACATCCTGTTCTGTGAACCCTTGAAAAACCTCTTTCTGATCATCACGCTCTCCCTCTTCCTCTTCCCAGGCTTCAAAGTCACTACTCCCGTCTGCCTGCATCTCTTCAATGGAGAGTGCATCTTCTTCATCCAGCGCGGCTTCATTATCTGAATCAGCCTTCGGCATCACTTCAAAGCCAGCAAGATCCAGAGGGATCTCATCTTCTGAAATCTCTGCCTCCCCTGGAGAGACCATTACGGCTTGGGTCAGATCAAAAGGTGTATCCTCTTGCTGTTCTGTATCAATGGATACTTCTTTGGGTGTCTCTTCTTTGGTGGTGGAGTCGATCTCATCATCAGTCAAGGTTTGGGCAACCATCTCCTTGACATCTTTTTCAGAGACCACCTCTTCTTCAGATGAGATAGACTCTGTTTCATCTGTATCCTGATCTTCTACCTCGATCTCCTGAACTGTCGTCCTTTCTTCATCAATCTGTTCGTCGTCTTCTTCTTCCAGTTCATCTTCTACCATATCGGAGAGGAGATCATCCACTGCGGTCGCAATCTCTTCCTCTTCTTCATCCAGCGCTTCTGCATCCAGATCGCTCATTTCAGAAGCGGAGTATGTTTCTAAAGCAATATGTTCAGAATCCGTTGAGGTGACCGCTTCATCGGCTTCCAATGTCTCTTTTGATGTTGCCTCCTCCTCAGAAGAGGAGAGCACATCATCGACCACCACATCAACCACATGTTCTGAAATCACATCTGTGGCTTCTTCTTCGAGAGGTTGATTCTCTTCATGTGGATCAACATCCACACTTTCTGAGATCAATGTCTCTTCTTCGGCTTCGGTGACCTTTTCAGGCTCAAGCACATCTTCGGTGGCGCGCAAAATTTCTGCATCCGCCAAGGTATCTTCTGTTTCTTGTGGCACCTGCTCCTCTTCTCTAAGTGCCTCAATTCCCTTTTGGTTCTCTTTAAGAATCGCTTCTTCATCAGGAAGGGTTAATGCGGATTCATCTATCTGTAGTGCATTGGCCATTCCCATCAAAGCATCGCGTGCCAGCATCTCCTCCAAGGAGCTTTCCAACTCTGCTTCTGCCAATACAGAGGCGACCATTTCCGCAATATGGCTGGTAGAATCCGTGTCTTGTTCTGCTTCGATGACTTCTTCGTCTGAGATTGCATCTTCAACTAGAAGATCTTCTTCATGATCACCCTGTTTATTTTCTTCAGAAACGCCCTCTTCAATGAGTTGATCAACCACCTGTTCTGTCTCTAATGGTGTCTCTACAGAAGATTCAGATTGTCTCTTTGCATCATCCGCTGCCGCTTCCAGATCATCCTTGAGTAAAGAAGTGATTTCCACCTCTTCCAGTTCGGGTGCCGTTTCATCCTCTGGTGGGATAATGGAATCGACTAAACCTTCCTGATCCAGTTCAGATGCCATCTCTGCAATCGCTTCTTCATCTGAGATATCCTCAGATACAGCGTTTTCTTGAGTCAAAGCTTGCGCCATTCCATCAATAGCGACATCAACTTCTTCTGGGAGTAACGCTTCATCTTCTTCTGTTGGTGCGGCCAGTTCGTTCTGGACCGTTGACGTTACATCCTCTTCTGCCACAACTTCAGGCAGTTCTTCTGTGATCGTTTCAGTGTGTTCTTCAGCAATGGTTTCCGGAATCTCTTCTTCGACCGTTTCAATGGTTTCATCTGCGACTGTTTCAGGCGCAGCAGACGTTTCCACAATCGATTCGACGGCCTCTTCTGAGACGGTTTCAGGCAGTTCTTCTTCTATCGCTTCAGCGTGCTCTTCTGCGATATTTTCCGGGATCTCTTCTTCGACTGTCTCAATAGTTTTGTCTGCGATCATTTCAGGATCAGCCATTTCTTCTACGGCGGCCTCGCAGGACTCTTCTGAGACGGTTTCAGGGTGTTCTTCTACTGCTTCAGAGTGCTCTTCTGCGATATTTTCCGGGATCTCTTCTTCAACCACATCAATGGTTTCGTCTGCGACTGTTTCAGAATCAGGGATCTCTTCTATCACGGATTCGACTGCTTCTTCTGTCACTGTTTCGGGTAACGTCGCTTCGACGGCCTCTTCTTCCACAGATTCAAGCGCGTTTTCTTTGACCTCAGCTGTTTCCTCTACCGTTATTTCTGGCGCTTCTTCTGTAACTGCGGAAGCATCTTCCTCTGCTGAGGTCTCTGTGGAAGCCTCTTTCTCTGGCGAATCGGCATCAGGTAATGTGCTGTCCATCACCAAAGCTTCGATCGGAACCTCAGAAATGGGTTCTGAAGCCTCTTTAATATCGTCTGACTCTGTGCCATCGATCTCTTCTGGATATTGGTCTGATAAGGTCAACAGCGCATCATCATCCAAGGAATCAGCCAGGGTTGCCAACATCTCTTCCATGGGAATACGATTCTCTTTCGCATCCAGAGTGCTATTGGGATCATGTTCTGCTTTGCCAGACTCTTTCATTTTTTTCTTCCGCGAAAGTGCAGTCGTTTTCTTTTTTTGACGTTTAGAACGACGGTCAGCCGCTCTCTTTTTTTGACGCTTAGAAGTGCCAGAATGGTTCTTTTTTTTCGCCGCACGACGTTCTTTAGATGTTTTGTTTTGGTCTTTATTTGCGTGATGTGTCGCCTCTTTGCGGCTTTTTGATCTGGCTTTGCGTCGTTTCCGTTTTTTACCCATCACTTTAAAGACCTGTTTTTATGATATTTTAAAAAAATGTCGAAAATAAGTGTCACTATTTTCTCCCAGAGCATGCACCAGAATCAATGCTTTTTGAACAGCTTTAATGAAAAAAGCCGGGGAGGTGGTTGTGAAAAAAACAAAAAAGGACTAAGGCTCTAAAGCAGATCCCTAATCCTTAGTTTTGGTCCTTTATAAAAAACACCGCTCTGCTATTTTTCTTTTGTCTTTATCATGTTGATCTTAAAGAGGTGTTGTATTTTTATTTTAGAGTGATTCCAAACGGGAGAGTACAGCTTCAGCGTGGCCTTTCACCTTCACTCTCTTATAGAGTTTTCGCAAGACACCATCCCCATCAAGGATCAGGGTGGTTCTCACAATCCCCATGTAGGTTTTTCCAAAGTTACGTTTTTCCTGCCAGACGCCTGTTTTTGTGCAGAGTTCGACCTTTTCATCACTGAGCAGTGGGAAGGCGAGATCATATTTGCTACAAAATTTTGCATGCGATTTTACAGGATCGCGGGAGATCCCAACGACTGTAAATCCTAAGCGAAAAAATTTAGGAAGCAGTTTTTGGAAATCCTGGGCCTCAATCGAACATCCGGGTGTGTTATCCTTAGGATAGAAGTAGAACACAGAGCCTTTATCGCCGATGAGTTCCAAGGTCGTACGCAGAGTGCCCTCTTGATCGGGAAGCACAAGATCTGGGATTTTGCTGCCAATTTCCAGCACAGTTTTTTCCCCTTTTATTCAGCATCCATGGATTACCAGCCGAGGTAGAGTCGGATGGAGTCAACCATGTTGCTCAAAAAACCACCTGCCATCACCGTAGATTCAGCGACAACGGGACGGCTTAGAATCTCTTTTTTACCGAGTTTAACAACCAGAGTCCCCACTTTATCTCCTTTTTCGATTGGAGCCAATAGGGGATCATCGTAGAGTAGTCCCACTTCGAGTGAGCGCCGTTGTTTTCGTGGAACGGTCACTAAAACGGGATTTTTAAGTGTGGCCACAACCTGGTCCGCGTCTCCTTTCCAGACACGCAGTGTTTTTACAGTCTCGCCTTTATCGTAGAGGCGGACGGTTTCGAACATGCGGTTACCATAACGCAGGAGTTTAAGGGCTTCTTCTTCGCGCACCTTACTGGACTGTGCTCCCATCACTACTGCGGCCAGACGCTGGCCATCTTTTTCATTGGTGGCAATCAGGCAGTAGCCGGCGGCTTTGGTGTGGCCTGTTTTTAAGCCTGTAATGGATGGATCGCGCCAGAGAAGACGATTCCGGTTATGTTGCAGAATACCATTGTAGGTGAACTGTTTTTCCTGAGCATAGCCTGCAAACTGAGGAAAATCACGAATTATTGCTCTAGCCAGTGCGAACATATCACGGGCTGTGGTGTAGTGATCTTCGGCGGGCAGGCCAGAAGCATTAATGAAATGGGATTGATAGAGTCCCAGTTCTTTGGTTTTCTGGTTCATCTGGTCAGCGAAGCCGGATTCGGAACCGCCTAAGTGTTCTGCAACCACAATGCAGGCATCGTTACCACTCTGGACGGCAATACCTCGAATCAGATCTTCGACGCGCACGGTCTCTTTGACGCGTACGAATGTTTTAGAGCCTCCCATTCGCCAGGCTTTTTCACTGACTGGGATACGGGAGTCGAGGGTTAGATCACCGTTCGCAATGGCCTCATAGAGCAGGTAGAGTGTCATCACTTTGGTCAGTGATGCAGGTGGCCGGATCTCATCAGCGGCTTGAGAAAAGATAATTGCACCTGAGTCGATATCTCCGAGAACGGCAGAGCCACTTCTTACTGTAAAGCGCGGTTTGTCCTGGCCAAGCCCGAGCGTCGGAAGACACAGCAGAATGAGAAACAAGGCCACAAACCTATGTTTTTGTTTCTTGTTATGCATAAACAATTCTTAGACCTTTGGTGTCCCTTCATTTGGAAAGTCAGCTTAAAGGGTATTTTGTCGCTTTCTGTGCCATAGGTAAAGGGTACAATGCATTTTTTCAAAAAAAGCCGTACACGTTTTTAGCGCATGCACACCGATCTGTGATATCACAGGGCAATTTTTACATTTTTTTGCCATTTAAGGAACCACTTTGTGATGCACTGGTTTTGGATTTTGGCATGTCAGGCGCCAAAATTCAACGGCTTCTTTATCGATTGTCTTTAAGAAAAAGATTGTTCCATACATACAGCGCAGAATTCTAGAAGTGTGCGGTCCTGTTTTAACCTTATAAAGCCATTGTAAAAGCTATTCGATCATAATGCGCTCTTTTGGGAAGCCTCTCCTTTTGAGGGTTCTGGCGACTTTGGTTGCATAGGTTAAACTTTTAAAGGGTCCGAAACGGACGCGGAAGAAGGGTTGGCCTTGAATTTCAACACGTTGAATGTGGGCCTTGCCTACATGTTTGAGATCGTTGACCAGACGTTGTGCATTGGTTAGCTGGGTAAATGAACCAACCTGAACCGTGTAGTCTTTTTGATCATCCGATCGACTTTTTCGTTTTTTAGATACAGGACAGAGGCGTCTGGTTTCGGAGATTGGGAGTGCCTCAACCCGCACAAGTGCCGTACCCTGTTTGGCATAACCTAATCGCTCTGCGGCGGCATAAGAGAGATCAATCAGACGGTTTTTAACAAAAGGACCACGATCATTTACACAGAGTTCGATCTGACGACCATTCTCCAAGTTTGTTACTCGCACCCGGGTGGGAAGAGGGAGAATGGTGTGTGCTGCGGTGATTCCATACATGTTGTAGACTTCACCATTAGCCGTCAGGCGTCCATGAAATTTTTTACCATACCACGAGCCTATACCCACCATTTTATAGTTTTTGGCGCTTTTTAGTGGGTAGTAACGCACACCATTAATCGTATAGGGGCGACTGGTCGCTGGTTCTGGTGTATCACTGGGTTTTGTTCCCCACCAGTCATCGAATCCAAATCCACTACAGCCCGCCAGTGGCAGTACAAACAGTAGATAAATCAAACGCCAATCGATTCTATTGTACATACACTATTGAATTAATCCATAAATAAAAAAATACGAAAGAGCCTCCTTTATCAAAACAGAGGCGTCAGCATAAAATCAGTATAGCCAATTTTATGATAATAAAAAAGCGTGATCAAAAATCCTGTTTAAAATCGAATGGTCCTCTTGAATCCTGATCTTAAAATGGATGTGCTTTAATGGTTATGCGCACTTTACAAGGGGGTCATGTTGAGAAGGTTAATTTTTATGTGCTGATAATCAATAAGGATATCAATAACATCTATTTGAACATTTGAAAATATTGCTGGAATTGTATTCAACCTCTTGAAGCCTTTGAGAAAGCAGCCTATCATGCAGCGGAATAGAGATCGATTTTGAAGCATCAATTGATCACGCAATTGATAAAGAAGGCCAGGCGCCTTGTAGGGTGAATCTCTATAAAAAGATGTCTCTTAAAGATATCTCTAATAATATAAGCCATCGGAGCCTTTATTCAGGCTTTTTTTAAATATTTTTTAAAATTTTGGAGAGGAATATGTTGGATCTGATAACACCTGCTTATGCACAAGCCGCCCCTGCGGGTGGCGATCCGGTCATGGCCAATATTCTCTTTATGGGCGTACTCTTTGCCATCTTCTACTTCTTATTGATTCGCCCCCAACAGAAACAGGCGAAAGAGCATAAGGAGATGATCAGCAATCTGCGTCGTGGTGATGCCGTAGTGACAGGCGGTGGCATGATGGGACGTGTGCACCGGGTGGAAGATGATGTGGTGGTTCTGGATGTAGCGGATATTGAAATTGCACCGCGTCAATATAAATCGGTACGTCTTAAATTCCGGCGTCAGACCATTCAGCAGGTGACTGCAAAAGCGGGTGGTGATGCCAATGCCAAGAGTGATAAATTGGACAAAGCGGATAAATCCGATAAATCAGATAAGTAAAGAGATGAAAAAGCTTTGGTTTGTGGTGGCATGCGTCTGGTTGTCTTCAATCTGATGATTAAACTTCGTACACGCGCAAGACCCTTCGCTTTAAATCTTGGTCAAGTTTTGTTTTTGGTTCGCCTGACTTTTAGGGCAGGATAAAATTAGAACATCTGTTTCAAACTGGTTTTAAAAAAATGCGTTCGTTACCCCTCTGGAAACCGATTCTTATTGCGATTATCTCCTTTGTATCACTGCTCTATGCCCTGCCCAGCCTGATGGGCGGTGCACCTGGATGGTGGCCCTCATTCCTTCCCTCTGAGGTGATTCATCGTGGATTGGATCTTCAGGGTGGTCTACATCTTCTTTTGGGGGTGGAGACAGATAAAGCGGTCATGCAGGTTTCAGAAAATACGGTGGATGAGATCCGTCGTGAACTGCGTGAACAAAAATTACGCTATCGTGGTCTCGAACGAAAAGGGCTTGATACACTTGTCATCCGGCTCTCACCCCGTTCGGATGTGAAAAAGATCTCTGAGATAATCAAAGAGAAATTTACCGCATTAGAGCCGCTTGAGTCATCGACAGAAGAGGGTAAAGGATCGCTTCTGTTTCGCTTACACGCGGATGAAGTAAAAAAGATTCGTGAATCTGCGGTCACTCAGGCGATTCAGACCATTCGCTCGAGGGTGGATGAATTTGGTGTCTCTGAGCCCTCAATTCAGAAGCAGGGCCAGGAGGAGGATCGACCAGGTGAAGGACGGATTCTGATCCAACTTCCCGGTTTGAAAGATCCCGCCAGGGCAAAGGAGATCATTGGCCGTACAGCACAGCTGGAGTTTAAACTGGTCGATGAAGAGAACGACATCACCAAGGCATTAGATGGCCGTATTCCTCCTAAAAGCATGATTCTCTATGGCTCAGAGAACGACCGTGCGACCGGTAAAAAAGTGCGTCAGCCCTATCTCTTGAAGAAAAGAACCGAAATGGCTGGAAATCGCTTGGTTGACGCCAACGTACAGTTTGATTCACAGTTTAATGAGCCCTATGTATTAATTAAATTTGATCGTCAGGGCAGTCGGATGTTTGCCCGGATTACTGGTGAAAATGTGAAAAAGCGCATGGCCATTGTGCTGGATAAACGGGTCTACTCCGCACCGGTGATTCAAGAGAAGATTGAAGGGGGGATTGCGCGGATTACCGGCGATTTTGATCTTCAGGAGGCTAGGGATCTGGCGATTGTGCTGCGCTCAGGCGCACTGCCTGCACCAGTCTACTTTATGGAAGAGCGTACCGTGGGACCAACGTTGGGCTCAGATTCTGTGGCGCAAGGGTTACAGTCCATCTTGATGGGTGGTGCTTTGGTTCTGCTCTTTATGATACTCTACTATAAAGGGTTTGGTGCGCTGGCAAATATCGCTGTAGTATTGAATATTATTATCTTAATGGCGATACTCACCACTCTGCAAGCCACATTAACTCTGCCTGGTATTGCCGGTGCAGTGCTGCTCTTAGGTATGGCCGTGGACGCCAATGTTTTGATCTTTGAGCGGATTCGCGAAGAGTTAAAGGTGGGTAAAACACCGCGGGCGGCGATCAATCATGGTTATGAGAAAGCCTTTGCTACCATTCTGGATGCCAATATCACCACCTTGATCACCGCGTTGGTGCTCTTCCAGTTTGGTACAGGACCGATTCGTGGTTTTGCCGTGACACTCTCCATCGGTATCTTAGCCTCCATGTTTACCGCAATCTTTATGACCCGCGTCATTCTGGAGTGGTGGACACAGGGTAAACGGTTGCGTAAATTAAGCATCTAGAAGATCTGTTTTTATCGCTTACGCTCTCTTTCATTTTTTAACAATGGGTAGCTCTCCCCATGGATTTTAAAAAGCTCTATCGATTTAACTTTGTGGGTTGGCGTAAATACGCTTTCACCTTCTCTGGCGCATTATTGGCTTTGAGTCTTATCTCCTTCTTGATTCAGGGTATGAATCTGGGAATTGACTTCTCTGGTGGTACACTGGTTCAGGTGCGCTTCAGCAAACCGGTGGAGATAAAGAAAATCCGTCATGCACTCAAAGATCTTCAGTTGGGTGACACCATGATCCAGGAGTTTGGTGTGCCAGAAGAGGTGTTGATCCGTGTCGAAGAGCGTTTGCAAGATCCCCAGAAACAGAACCAACTGGGTAAACTGATTCAAAACACACTGGCCCCCCTCACGACGGATCAGCAGGTGGAGTTGCGCCGAATCGAATATGTTGGTCCCCAGGTGGGAGAAGAACTGCGCAATAAAGGTCTGCTTGCGGTACTCTATTCACTCTTTGCCATCTTAGCTTATGTGTGGTGGCGCTTTGAACTCCACTTTGCCTATGGTGCGGTACTGGCCCTATTCCACGATGTGATGCTCACCATGGGACTCTTCTCACTTTTTCAAAAAGAGTTCACCTTAGCGGTGGTGGCGGCTCTGCTCACGGTGATCGGTTACTCATTAAATGATACCATCGTGGTCTATGATCGCATCCGGGAAGAGAAAAGACGTCTGCGTAGCCAACCCATCGGTGAGATTGTCAATCTGGCTGTGAACCGTACCCTCTCCAGGACACTGGTGACCTCTGTTACGACACTGTTGGTTTTGATAGCACTGCTGCTCTTTGGCGGTGAGGTGATCCACGACTTTTCTCTGGCCCTGCTCTTTGGTGTCTTGATTGGAACCTACTCTTCAATCTTTGTGGCCAGCCCGATTGTTCTTTTATGGGAACAGAGCCACCGGAAGGGGTTATCCCCCACAACACCAGAGAAAAAGACCGCCGATGCATCGGCTTGATGCACAATCGTTTATCTCTTAAAACAGGATGGATTGATATCACACAATGAGGGTAGTGCATGCGCGGCCAGAATATTCAGGATAAAGAGAATTATGATCTTCGTTTTGAGGTGATCAAGCCAGGATTTACCCAGGATGATGATAAAATCTATGCTCTGGCTTTTACATTCCTTCATCAATATCTTTCGCAAGGAGGGCGCTGGCCTCAAGCTAAAGAGGCGCTTAAGGTTGATGATCTGGAGTTAAAAAAGATTATCCTTGATGATTTTATTAAAGTTCAGATTGCCGAGCAGCATTTCCAGCAAAAAATCCCGCTTAAAAAAATAGCGAAAACGCTGGGTGTACCGGTCAAAGCGCTTCTTGAAGCACGCAAAAGCATGATCGAAGAGGTGAAAGAAGCCGCCATTGATGCTTATCATCTGACAAAAGAACGTCAGGAAGAGGCGGAAAGATAGCAGAACCATCTTCACGCATGCGATTAAAAAGCGTGGTCATTGATCCAAAAAGTTATCCTTGTCTCTCCTACCATGGCGAATGGGATATCATGTTCTCTCTAACTCAAGAATAGGTAAGCGCCCATGGCCCGAATACTTGTCATGGACGCAGCATCAGGCGTCCGCAAACTTCTCCGTAGTATGCTTTCTGACATTGGCCATGAGGTGATTGATGCGGCCGATGGATTTACAGGTATGCGCTATGCATCAATCTATGAAGTAGATCTGGTGATTGTGGATGTACTTCTACCCGGTAAAGATGGTATTGAGGTCATTTTAGAGTTGCAGGAGGAACGCCCAAATCTGCATGTGATCGCGATTGCTGGGGGAGGGCGTGGCTTGGATGCAGGATTTCTGTTACAGGTTGCACTCGATTTTGGTGCTTCACAGACGTTGGCCAAGCCGTTCTCGACGCGTGAAGTGCTGGAGGTGGTGGATCAGGGATTGATGTAATAGGAGAGATTACGCTTCTGTGGTAAACTTGTGCCACTCTGTCTCTATTGTACGTATAAGAGATGTCTTTTTTACCGGTTTCGTGAGAAATGCATTACAGCCTGCCGCAAGGACTCTGTTTTTCTCTTCTAACATGGCATAGGCGGTGAGCGCAATAATCAAGATGGGCTTGCGTTGATGTTTCTTTTCCCATTCTCGAATGGTTTTTGTGGCGGTAATGCCATCCATCACCGGCATCTGCATATCCATCAGAATGATATCAAAGGGCTGTTTTAGATGACAGACCTTCTCAACAGCTAAGGCACCGTTTTCAGCGGACTCCACAAGATAGTCACTCTTTTTAAGAAACGCCTGCACTAAAATTCGGTTATCCTCAAAATCATCCACTAAGAGAATCTTTTGGGGTGAGGCCTGTTGTGTGGTCTGCTCTGTTGTGGTAATGGCGTCGTGATCCTGGCTGGTTTTTTTAGCGGGGAAGGGATCTTCTGGAATACGGGCCAGAAAAGAGAAGGTGCTTCCCCCCTTTTTGTGATCACTGCTGGCTTTAATCCAGCCGCCCATACTCTGTACCAGATGTTTACAGATGGTCAAGCCTAAGCCTGTACCGCCATATTTACGGGTGATGGTGGTATCTTCTTGAATAAAAGGCTCAAAAATAAGATTCAGTTTTTCCTGGTCAATACCGATGCCCGTATCTTGGATATCCACCCGGATAAAGTCGGTCTCTGGTGCTAAGAGGGTGAGTGTGACTGTGCCTTGAGGGGTAAATTTAACGGCATTGCTTAAGAGGTTGATCAAGATCTGTTTTAAGCGTGCGGCATCGCCTAAACGGCGATCACAGAGTGAATCGGGAATATTGAGGATAAAACGGATCTCTTTCTCTTGGGCTTTTAACTCTAAAATGGATAAAACCGCTTCAACCTCCTGGCGCAGGGAGAAGGGGACAAAATCCAGTTGGAACTGTTCGGCTTCAATTTTAGAGAGATCAAGGATATCATTGATGAGTTGTAAGAGTGTTTCGCCGGCCTGATGAAAAACGGTCACATAGCGCTGCTGTTCAGAGGAGAGTTTGGTCTCCTGGAGTAGTTCGCTCATGCCTAAGATGGCATTCATTGGGGTACGGATCTCATGACTCATGGTGGCTAAGAACTGACTCTTCGCCTTATTGGCGGACTCCGCACTCAGTTTCTCTTTCTCCAGGGTCTCCTGTTTATTGCGATCGATCATTGTGGCTACGGTTTGTGCGACAGTGTGGAGAAACTGGTCATCTTCTAAGTTACGCTTATGAAACTCTTTGATATAGATATTGAGTACACCAAAAAATTCATTATTGGCCTGAATGGGAAGAATATAGTGGCCATGGGGTGGGGTTTCATTGTCTCGGATGGTATGCTCTTCATTGACATGATTAACAAAGAGCGTCTCTCTTGTATTTGCCACCTTACCACAGAGGCATCGACCAAAGGCTAAAGAGCGACAGGTCTGTTTAACCAGGGAAGAGAGATTTTTTTGTGCCACCATCTTGAGTGTCTGTGCTTTTTTAGGGTCCGTTAAAAAAATACAGCCACGGGATTCGATGGTGAGCCAGGGTAGATCAAGAATAATATCGAGTGATCTGTTCAGCTTCTCCTGTAAGGAGATCGGTTGCAGAGCAATCTGGAGTAGTTGTCGGATGGTGCTCTGTTCACGACGCAGACGTCGCTCTCGCTTCTCTGAATGTTGCAATTTAAGGGTGCGCTCTTCAACACGCTCCTCTAAACGCTCATTAAGCAGGCGAACCTGACTTTCAATCTGTTTGCGTTCGGTAATATCAACACAGCTACCGATATAACCACGGAACTGGTTTTGGCTGGTGAGCGAGGGCACGCCGGTCTCAAAAAACCAACGGTACTCTCCGGTAAAGCTGCGTAGACGAAATTCAACAGAGTAGGTCTCCTGTTGATTAAAGGCATCGTCAAAGGTTTTAATATAATTCTTAAGATCCTCCGGATGGATCGCCTCTTTCCAGTGTTGTTCGGTATGCGATAGATTACAACCGGTATAGTTAAGCCAGAGTTTATTAAAAAATGTACGTTGTTGCTGATGGTTGGCGTACCAGATGAGAACGGGCGCGGCGCGGGTAATCAGGCGAAGATGGCGTTCCTGCTCTTGAAAGATTGATAAGGCATTCTCCCAATCCTCACGTCGTACGAACTCAAAGAGTGCGATTTTATGATCGTGATGGAGTTCTACAC
The DNA here is from genome assembly GCA_052043475.1 of Magnetococcales bacterium HHB-1. Taxonomy (GTDB): domain Bacteria; phylum Pseudomonadota; class Magnetococcia; order Magnetococcales; family JBQGBW01; genus JBQGBW01. Next base: position 19,577 of record JBQGBW010000003.1, on the reverse strand, counting down.
GAAACTGTACTTCAAAGGAGTTTTTATCCTTGGTGAGCATACCGATTTGGTAGGTGCGTCGTTCGGGTTCAGGAATGCGTAAGAGAGGGATACTGAAGATCTGGCGATCATCCTCTGTAATACAGAACATGGGGCTCTGGCCAATCAGATCTTCCCGGTCATAGTTGAGCCATCCTGCCAAGGTTTGATCGACATCAATAATCTCTTTAGAGTGGTAATCAACGGTGAAGTATCCGCGTTCAATGGTGGAGAGGATAGAAGTGGCTTCCTGTCCTAACTGCTCTTTTTCGCGATTAAACTGAAAAAAAAGCCCGGCATGATGACGCAGGCGTGCGATCATTTCAACTTTATCGGGCAGTTTAACCAGATAATCATTGGCACCCATAGCAAAGCATTGGGCTTTAACTCGGGGATTTTCCTCTGTGGAGAGCATTACAATGGGCAGGCTCTGGGATGTTTTTCGCTGCCGAAAGCTGCGTAGAAGATCCAGACCATTGACCTCAGGCATGATAAGATCAAGAAGGATAACAGACGGACGGATACGTTCCGCTTCATAGAGTGCTTTATTACCATCCTGGCAATAGTAGAGGCGAAATTCAGGATACTTTTTTAAGAAGCGTTTGAGAATGGTTGATGTGATCGGTTGATCATCAATCAACAGCACTTTGATCAACAGACCTTTTATAAACGAATTCTCAGCCATTATCTTTCCGTTGAAAGCGATCTTTAAGAAGAGCGATGCGCGTTTTTACTCACATAATAGACTTATCTCTTTTTTATCATAAACTGAACAGAGCAGGATAGGATACGTTTTTTCTGGAATCTGTTTGCAATATTTTTTCACATTTAAATAGCTGCTGGAACAAGAACAGCGTGATGGGCAACACCGCCTTTAACGTTGAACCATCGGTTCTGGTGTATCCAGATACTGCTCGCTTGGGTCCAGCGGAGAGCGGTGTAGTGTAAAGTAGTTATCCATAAACCACTTAGTAACGCGCTCCATTCTTGCGGTATGGCGGATTTGGAGATCATCAAGGGCTTGTCTGCTCTCTTGATGTTTTTCTGTGGTGATCTGTTGGTCCTTTTCGGCACGAACCAGATCCTGTTTCATCTGCCCGATGGTCTGTTCAACGATGCTCTCTTTTTTATGTACGGCATAAAGATCATCCATGGCGTGAAAGATGGTAATCTCTGCTTCGGGGGGGATCTCTCTGGCTTGATTCATCTCATCAAGGGTTTTCTGCAGGTCAGGACGCAACAGCCTTTTAGGTTTACGCTGACCATGGATGGCATAATCCTCTAAAGAGAGCCAGTTTTCTGGTGGCGGATGTTGGCGGTTTGCTTGTGTGAGCGGATTTTTTTTAGGTTCGCGCCCACGACGAATACCTAAAGCGTGGTATTCATGGATATCTACCCATGACTTTGGTGTTTTTTCCTGAATCTCTGGCGCATCAAGAAAAGGATCTTTAGGGGGTTCTGGTTCTTTACGCTCGCCCTGGACATAGGCTTTCAGGGGCACCCAGGATTGTGGTAGCGAATCATCATGACGCTCCATTGCGCTCTCCTCGATATAATCTAATGGCCTTTATGTTATCTATCGTATTTTTGGCAGAGAAGATGAGCGGATCTTGATTGATTCTTCGTGATTATTGAAAAATGATCTATTTAATTACTCTCTAACATGTTACGCAGTTCTTCGGTGCGCTGCCGGGTCATGCGCTCCTGACAGGACATAAAATAGATCGACCACTCCCGTCCATTGCGGGAAGGAAAGGTCTCTGCGTGACAATTGAGATCGCGAAATTTAATCCAGGTGCGTTGGGCTTTAATTAAGGCTTTTTTATGGGCTTTATTTAAGTCTTTGGTGAAGGTTTTCCAAGTAAAATTTAGATCACCATCGGCGGCTTTATAGGCTTGTTCGGCGCAGTAGGTCATCTCGATGGTATGGGTGGCATTGCGACAATCGATCTCTGGATCAGCGTGGAGTGGCGTGATGATTATCAGCGAGAGAAAGAGTCCGATGTATAAAAAAGCAGAGGGAGAGGACATGCGTATTATCCTTATCAATTTGCACGAATATCTAAAAAAGATAGGATAGCTGAATTTTATTGCGTATACCAGTCATCTTGATATCAACAAAGAGAAGATGTGGCCATCGGGTATTTGCATTGATGGCCACAGTGGTTTTCCAGATTAAAAGATCCGATGTAATGGATGTTGATCTGTGTTAGAAGCGTTCAAACTCATCATCATCCATATTGATATGGGCGCCACCACCTGATGATATTGCAGGTTCTGGAAGTGCTTTGATGCGGGATGGTTTTGTTGCGGTTTGTTTAGAAGATTGTGGTATCCTTTTTGCCGCTGTGGGTGGTGGTGTCGTGGGTCGGGATGCTGCCGGATGTGCTGTGGCAGTGGAAATGTTTTGTGTCGCTGGTCTAATTGGTGTCTGTGTTTTTCCACCGACCTGGAACAGTCCTACAGCCTGCTGGAGTTCGTGGGAGTCCTGGGAGAGTGTTTGTGCGGTATTGGCCATATTCTGGGATGATTCGGCGTTTTGTTGAATCACCTGATCGAGGGTTTGCAGCGCTTGATTGATCTGACTTGCACCTTGGGACTGCTCTGTACTGGCGGAGGAGATCTCCTGGACCAGTTCTGCGGTCTGTTTAATATCGGGGACCAGTTTGGAGATAATACTTCCGGCGCGTTCCGCCACTTCAACGCTGGAAGAGGAGAGTTGGCTGATCTCACCAGCGGCACTTTGGCTGCGTTCCGCCAGTTTGCGGACTTCGCTGGCCACAACAGCAAAGCCTTTACCATGTTCCCCTGCACGGGCCGCTTCAATGGCGGCATTTAAGGCAAGAAGATTGGTTTGCCTAGCGATCTCTTCGATCACTGAGATTTTATCCGCAATCTCTTTCATGGCACTCACCGCTTCAGATACAGCCTGGCCGCCCAGTTCGGCATCATTGGAGGCTTGAGCGGCAATTTTTTCGGTCTGCTGGGCATTATTGGTATTCTGTTGGATGCTGGAGGACATCTGCTCCATGGCTGAGGAGGTCTCTTCGACCGAAGCCGCCTGACTGGAGGCACCTTCAGATATTGTGCCAGCGGAGTTCACCATTTGCCCCGCACCGCTCTCAACGGAATTAGCTGCTGTCTGAACCGAACCGATGACATCACGCAGTTTACTGGTCATACCGGACATGGCATTGAATAGATCACCAATTTCATCGTTACGATCCATGGCGCAGTTGACACTGAGATCGCCTTCAGCCAGACGGCCGAACAAGTAGCCACACTGTGTGAGCGGACCGGTGATGTTGCGTGTGAGCATGATGGTCGCAATTAATCCAATAATCAGCGCAATCACGCCAAAGGTAGCCATCTGTAAAGCGGAGTCATCGGCATGTTCTAAGAGTTGTTTTTTAACATCTTCAGCATAGGCATCAGAGCCCATACGATCTTGAGAACCCAACTCCACCTTTTCCATCTCCTCATCCAGACCTTCGGCAACTGTATCAAACATCTGGCTGGTTTTGCGCATGAGGGCATCATGATCTATCAATGCGGCACTGTTTTCCAGTACGAGACGGAGTTCAGGCTGTTGTGTGCTCATCTGTGCTAAGGTTTGTCGGGTGGCGATATAGTCATCTTTATAGCGCCGAATACCGGTATATGCGTAGTCGTTGGCCGCCATGGCGACAGCCCACATCGTTTGTACCTGGGCGACAGTGGCTTGTGTGCCAAGCTTTTCGACGGTTGCGGTGACAGAACGATCCAGCTTATCCATCAATTCCATTTTTGTTTTGGCCATTTTTACCAGTTGCGTACCCATATTATCCATCTTATTGAAGACATCACGGATATAATCGATCTGACTGGCGGGAAGAAATTGAGAGTGTTCTAGTTCACCAATGGAGTCTTTTGCCTCTTTACGGCCATCATGGATGCGGTCCATCCCTTCTTTTTGACGATCGGGATGAAAATTATTGCTGGCTTCAGCGACGCCCCAGATCATGGAGAGATAGTTGATGCGTGTCTCCATGGCGCCATCGGCGGCTTCCCAGGCTTTGTGCATATCGGTCTCCACCATTTGGTGAATTTTATTGACCATATTGATACCAAGCCCAGTGATAAGCATCATCAAGATGATTACAGCACCAAAACTTAAGAAGAGCTTTTTTGAGATGGTCCACTTCATTGTTTGCACCCTAGATGTTTAATCAATATATATGGTAAAACTTAGATCTACTGTAATGCTTTCATACTTAAGTGGATATTACTCCTATAGGGTCGAAAACAGTACAACATGAGTCTGAATCGGCGAACGAATACAGTCTAGCTAACTAAATATAATATGTTAAGCTGTTTTTGTCAATGTCATATATGAAACTTCCCAATCTTTATATAAGTTGTTTAATATGAAGTGGAAGTTTTATGTTTGTGTTTATGTTTGGTTCGCGATTGGTTTTGTTTCGTAAAACGCATTTTTGATATAAAGCTTATCTTTTATAAAGGTAAAGATCTATAAAATAATGTTGTTATTGGCATATTTAGGAATCTGGCTTAACATTTTTGGTCAACCCAGTGAGGATTGAACGTAGGGTTTGAGTGAGTCAACTAGGGCAACCGCTTCTATGGATGAAAGTTTTTCGATATTTTCAAAGGTGTTCAGTCCATAGGTATTGATAATCGAGGTTCCCAGTGTGGAGAAGGGAATGTTACCCATAGACCAGTTAGGAAAACGGCGTTCAGAGATCTGCTCCTCCATAATCACTTTACAGTTGATATGACGTGGATCACTACTGATTTGCGTATATAAATCTTTGACGGCTTTTTCTGGTCCCTCAAGATATTGCAGAAAGAGATCAAAGTGAAAAAGCAGTGCACCGGTGATGTCGAGTTCTGGATTTTTTTTATTTGATATGGCCAGAATGTTGCCGATATCGCCCGGATTAAGATCATTGGGTTGGCTTATGTAGAGTAATCCGATCATGATGTTATCCTCCATGTTAAAGGGCTTAATGTTGAAAATGGTTTGTTTCAGTTGCCAAGGCTGATGGTTTCAAAAATCTGGCAACATAGATCAGGGTTGTTTTTCAGCCACATATAATTATCAGACTGTGATGCATGGGTTCTGTCTTTCAGCATGATGCCATCAAGCTTTCGATAGCCCATATCCCAACCCGCAAAGAGTCGTGATGGAATGGCGCCGTGGGCAATGCGTTGCAGGCTGTTGTGACGGGAATCCTGGGTGATGGATCTAAAGAGCGTATCAATGGCCTGCTTCTCCCCTTCAATATATTGTGCGAATGCGCCTTGCAGATAGAAAAGAAAGCCGGTGATGCCATTTTTTAAGTTATAGGCTTTTGATTGTTTGAGAATCGCTTTGAGTTGTTTATCATCCATCCCTTCATGGGGGCGGCTGATATAAATCAGGAAATGCAGTGTTGGTTGGGATTCTTTTTTGTTGGATATCTGTTTTCTGACAGCTTCAATCAATGCCTCTTCAGAGAGCGGCGGATAAAATAAATATCCTTGGATCAGATCACAGCCGATGGATCTCACGGTATTTCTCTGATCTTGAGTCTCTACGCCTTCAGCGACAATTTTGAGCTTTAACGAACGTGCCAGTCGGCTGATGGCGGCCACAATGATCTGTCCCTCTTCCCCTTCATCGAGTCCAATAATAAATTCACGATCAATTTTAAGTGTGTTGACATCTAATCGGGAGAGTTGTGCCAGAGAGGAGTAGCCGGTGCCGAAATCATCCACGGCCACCTGCATTCCTGTTTTGGCAAGTTGATTGAGTACTTCACGGTTTGCGGTGACATCCGCCATCAGAGAGGTTTCTGTAATCTCTAACACAATGCGTGTGGGGTCGGCACCGGTTTTTTGAAGGATGTTCTTAAACGTTTCGACAATATGGGGCTCTGATAACTGCCTTGTCGAGACATTAATCGTGATATAGGGGGTCTGTTCACCAAATTGTGTACGCCACTTTCGTTCCGCTTGGCATCCCTGTTTAAAAACCCACAGGCCAATGGGGATAATAGCGCCCGTCATTTCAGCCACAGGAATAAAGATACCAGGTGAGATTTCTCCGTCGGATGATCGCCATCGTACCAACAGTTCTGCGGCCTTGATTAAACCGGTTTCAGAGTCTACAACCGGTTGAAAGCGTGCATAGAGTTCATTGTTATCGATTGCAGTTCTTAAACCTGTAGAGATTGCCAGTCGCTTTTGTGCCTCTTCTTGTAACGTGGGATTAAAAAATTCCCAGCCATTTCTACCACGCTCTTTAACGGCATACATGGCGGTATCGGCGGAGCGAAGGAGATCTTCTGCACCATGGGTGCTCCCATGTCCAACCGCAATCCCGATGCTGGCGGTAATCCGAAGTTTAAGGTTTTGGTATGTGAAGGGATCTCTGATTGTGTCTGTGACTTTGGTGGCCAGTGAAGCGAGTTGTTCAGGATGATGAATATTTTCACAGAGGATGATAAATTCATCTCCCGCCAGTCGTCCGACAATATCACCTTGGTTAACAGAATGAAGGAGCCTTGATGCAATCTCTTTAAGTAAAACATCACCCACCTCATGGCCGTGTGCATCATTGATCTCTTTAAATCCATCGAGATCGATGAATAACAGAGCGATGTTCTCGCCACTTTGACGTGAACGATGCAGGGCGCTGGAGAGGCGTTCACGAATGAGTGCACGGTTAGGGAGTCCGGTGAGCGGATCATGGGTTGCACGGCGTGTGAGTTCGTCCTGTGTTCTTTTGAGTTCGGTGAGATCTCGTAAAGAGGCGACCATGATCCATTTATGGTTGCTTCTAAATTTGGCAATGGAGGCTTCTAAGGGGAAGAAGCTGCCATCTTTACGGTAGCCGGTAATTTCACCACGCTGTCCCATTCTCCGTTCTTTTGCATCACTTTTAACAAATTCTTGATAGAATTGAGTGTGGCGGCTTCTAAAGTGTGGTGGTAAAAGGAGGTGCACAGAGAGTGATTTGAGTTCCTGCATCGTGTAACCAAACATCTCAGCGACAGATCGGTTGGCTTCAATGATCTCTCCCTCTTCATTGGCGGAGAGAATGGCCATATCTGCTAAGGAGAGTATCTTCTCAGCACTCCCCACAGCCTGGTAGGCTCTCGCGGCCTCTTTTGCCAATCTTGAGGTGACTTCAGGGCTGGTTTGAGATTCGTGCAGGGAGGATAAGCCGAACAACTCTTTATAACGCGAAGGAATTTCCGGTGGAATCTGACCAAACTCCTGAACAATGGTAAAGGTGCCATCTTGATTGCAGCGAGAGAGATAGCTGTTTACATGGGCATGGTGCTTTTTGGCATCCATCTTCACCAGACCCTGCAAACTTTGAATCTGAATATGCTCCAATGCGGTAATCAGTGCCTCTGCTTTTACGGTGCCGGCAATCTCTGCGGCAGCAGCAAAGGCTTTAACACACAGATAGGTTCCTTCACCAAAATTGGTAATATGGCCGTTGCCGTTGGGATGTATACCGGTTACCCCCTCTTGCTGTTTCAGTTGTTTTTTATAGGCGTGTGTCTGCGCTGTTTGAATCGACATGAAGAAGGTGTTGCTGGAGTAAAATCCTTCTCGTACTTCAGGTGAGAGGTGTGAGGCCATGGCTTCATCGTAATGTCCCATCACCACAGCCATGCGTTTTTTGAGTCCCAACGCTGTGAATCGGTTGAGTAGATTGATCTGATCTTCGCCTGCAAAATAGGGGACAAACACATCCGCACCAGAGCGGGCGACTTTGGCGAGCAGTGTCTCAATCTCTGACTGGCTGGCGCCAATCGAGAGATACTCCTCCCCAACCAGTTCACCACCCAGTCGGTTTAATGCGTGTTTGCAGGCGTCAATGGAACCGCGAGGCCATTCGTAGTTATTGCCTGCAAAAAACATTTTCACCCCATAGTGTTTCGCCATATAGGGGATCATTTTATCGATCTGTTGGTTTGGGAGTGCGGCAAAGTGAAAAAAGAAGGGGTTAAAAATACTGCCTTCGTAGAAGGAGAAGTTGAGGTAGGGGGTCTGTTTTGGTTCTGCGACCATACTGGCCACAGAAATTCGTGCGTTTGAGAGCAGGTTACCGATCATTGCCACGCATTGAAATTCATCAATCAAGCGATGTGCAGCGGGTACAGCGGTATCTGGAAGGGAGCCATCATCAACGATAATTAATTCAAGTGGTTTACCCAGGATACCACCGGATGCATTGACTTCATCGCAGGCGATCTGTCCCGCCCAGGAAATTTCTGGTCCATAAAGCTTAACGAGCCCACTGAGTGGTGCCATTAATCCAATGCGTATGGAATCAGACATAAGAGATCCATTTTCCTTAAAAGTCAATGTTTCTGAAACAGATACGTTTATAAAAGAGGGGAGACGGTTTGATAATCGATTGAGTCAACCAGTGATTGTTAAAGTGTATCACAGGCGCTTGAATTATTAGGTCTATTTTGATTTACAATATTTAGGAAGTCAAGGTATATGATTGATGCATCAGTGATTTTGTGTTTGATAGAGCCTGTATATAGGGGGCGAGATGATCTTAAACTTATGGTATCTTCAGGTGACATCAAAAGATGATTTTTATCTGTGTTTATTCATGTTTTGTTACGGGGATGAACCTGGTACAGCAATGGAACATATAATGTTTAATAGGATAATATTTTAACGTATCGTTGTGCGGGGATGCTTTGAGATGAGAAAGATTCGACGATTATAAAACAATATGATAACGCATGTTTTTTTATTGTACGATTACACAATATCAGGAAGACAGTCAAAACAGAGACCGATTCCCTCTTCATCAATACGGGCGACAGAGCAGGGGTAGGTTGAGCGAAAGGTCTCTTCATTATCTTCACAGTAGGTGACCGTTGCCAGACCACAGTCGCCGGGTTGGATGTGCGATTTAAGTGCATCAAAGGGTTGATCGGGTAGAAAGAAGGCACCGGAACTGCTGATATTATTGGTCTGTCCTATCACCTCAAATCCGTTATCCATCTGTAAGGAGATTTCTAAAACGATATCAAACCGTGACTCATTCCTGGCGATGTCTGTTTGATTAAAGAGTGGTTGCAATCTTTTCTGCTCTGTTGGGATCATGGTGAATATCCTTATCTTTTAATGTGATTAAGCCTAAGGAGATATTTATCTCCTTAGGCTTAAAGAGAATGAAATTGATATGTTATTTAGCCTGGGGTGCTGCCAGACTTTTTGAGGCAATCTCAAACGCATCACGGGATAGCTGCTTACGTTTTAGGATATGCTCAATTTCCTGTTTCATCAATGCCGCTCTGTGGGGTTCCATCTTACGCCAGCCACTGAATATACCCAACATGCGTGCAGCAACCGTTGGATTAATTTGATCAAGCTTTAAAATATGATCGGTTAAAAAGCGATAGCCCTCTCCTGAGGCGCTATGGAATCGTACTGGGTTACCTGCACAAAAAGCGCCAATCAGTGCGCGGACACGGTTGGGGTTGCGCAGGGTGAAGTCTTTATGCTGGGTTAGTTTGATCACGCGCTTTAGCGTATTCTCCTGCGGTGAGGTGGCTTGGATAGAGAACCATTTATCAATCACCAGTGGATCTTGTTGCCAGGTTTTATAAAAATAGGCTAAGGCGTCATCCTGTTCTGGGTGGCCTGCATGCACCATCGCCTGTAGTGCATTAAACTGATCCGTCATATTACCCCCTTGACGGAACTGATCCATGGCCAATTGTTGGGTTTCTGGATTGGGTTGGGTTAATAGATAAGCCAGACAGACCGCTTTTAAGCTACGTTTTCCACTATCTTCTGGCGTGAACTGATAAGCACCAGGGGTTTGGCTTTCATGATAATGTTTAAGAAGTTGCGCCTCTAGATGTTTCGCCAGGGTGGTGCGGATAAACTCCCTTGCTTTAAAGAGCGGATCGGGATCTGCGGGCAGTTTAATCTCTAAAAGAAAAGGGATGGAGGGTAGAATCAGGGCCTGTGCTTTGAGTGCATTATCCAGCTTTTTATCGGTGAGTGTACCTGAGAATGCATCGATAAAGTCAGGGCTAAGCTGCAACGGTTTTTGTGTTTTTATGGCTTTAACCAGTTGGGTTAAGGTTTGGATTGCCAGTGTCTGGCCTGCATCCCAACGATTAAAGGGGTCGGTATCATGCGCCCAGAGAAAGGCCAACTCCTGTTCGGACCGCTTCATATGTAGTTTAACCGGTGCCGAGAAGCCACGCAGCAAAGAGGGGATAGGGGGTTCTTTCACCTTAAAAGAGAACTGTGCTTCTGCTTTTTTTAACGCCAACGTGCGTTCCATCACCGGCGTGCTGGTTTCATCAGGCGATTGTAGTGGGATCGCTTCACCTTGACTGTTGAGCAGTCCCATGGTGATTGGAATCTGGAAGGGGTGTTTTTTAGGTTGACCGGGTGTGGCTTTACACTGCTGTTTTAAGGTAAGCGTATAAATTTGCTTCTCTTGATCAAACTGGCCTTCTGCATGAATTTCTGGTGTACCCGCCTGTAGATACCAGTGGGAGAACTGTTGTAGATCCTGTCCGCTGGCCTCTGCCATGGCGTTGATAAAATCTTCCATGGTGATCGCCTGACCATCAAAGCGTTCAAAGTAGAGATCCATCCCTTTACGGAAGTTCTCCTCACCCAACAGCGTATGCACCATACGGATCACCTCAGCCCCTTTATTATAGACGGTCAGAGTGTAGAAGTTATTGATCTCAATATAGGAGTCTGGACGTACAGGGTGTGCGGTGGGACCGGAATCTTCGGCAAACTGATGGGTACGCAAAATGCGTACATCATTGATTCTTTGTACTGGACGGGAGTTCATGTCAGAGGAGAACTCCTGATCACGAAAAACGGTCAACCCCTCTTTAAGGCTTAATTGAAACCATTCACGCAGTGTAATTCGGTTACCCGTCCAGTTATGGAAATACTCATGGGCGATCACATTTTCAATCTGCTCATAATCCATATCTGTGGCGGTTTCAGGCTTGGCGAGTACATATTTGGCATTAAAAATATTGAGACCCTTATTTTCCATGGCGCCAAAATTAAAATCGTTGACCGCAACGATCATATAGATATCCAGATCATATTCACGGCCAAAGCGCTGTTCATCCCAACGCATCGATTTTTTTAGCGAGGTGAGTGCGTGCTGACATTTATCAATATTCTCAGGTTCCACATAGATGCGTAGATCGATCTCACGATGACTCTGCGTTGTAAAAGAGTCCTGTTGATATTCTAATTTTCCTGCAACCAAGGCAAACAGATAACACGGCTTAGGAAAAGGGTCTTCCCAGGTGACAAAGTGACGTTGATCATCCCAGTTGCCCCGTTTAATGGGATTACCGTTGGCGAGCAGAGTGGGGTAATCGTTTTTATCTGCGATGATTGTGGTTGTAAAACGACTTAGGACATCTGGACGATCGAGAAAGTAGGTGATCTTGCGAAAGCCTTCTGCTTCACACTGGGTACAGAAGAGTTGGTTGCTTAAGTAGAGTCCTTCCAGTGCGGTATTGGCCTTTGGATTGATCTCTGAGGTGATCGTCAGCTTGCCCTGATCTGGTGTATCATGGAGGGTTAATCCTTGTGCTGTTAAATTATAGCGTGATAAATCAATGCGCTTATCATCCAGTTCTATGTTCAGCAGTTTTTGATTTTCTCCATATAAAAAGAGTGTCTGATCGGTGGATTGGTTTCGATCGTGACGCCGGAACATCATGATTGAGGTCACCCGGGTATGGCTTTCATGCAGTTCAAAGCGGAGATGAATATGATCCACCACAAAGGGAGGCGGCGTATAATCCTGGAGCAGGGTTGCCTTATGTTGAGCCTGAGACATTTAATGTATCACCATGCTGTTCGTTAAAAAGAGATCCTTGTTAAATAGAAAAGCCAAGCCACTTAAATCAGTTAAGTGTAACTGGAGCGCTTCTATGTTTTGTGTGCGCCCATCATCATACGGGAAAACAGCGGATCTTTCCATAAGGCAATCAGTTAAATTTCAGGTTTCAGGCGCGTTAATATTGTGAACGAATCCGCTTATCTGATTCAATTTATCGGTTTGTTTATGTCGTAACGCAGATAGAGATCGATTGTATTGTGATTTGATCAATCTAAAAAAAAATGATCAAGGGGAGAGGTCTCCCCTAACGCTATGATTCTCTAGTGATATTCAACGTCATAATCACTAAACTCAAAGATAATTTTGACATTGGAGTAACTGACACGTTCAACATTACCATTATTGGTGTAGCGTTTCATGACCGCACCATGAAAATCCATGGTATAGTATTTTTGCATACCCTGGGTATTGCGATTGCGTGCGGAGGGTTTGAGTACATCCAGTGTGATTGTAATGTGGCGCTCCCGGAACATTTTGAAGAGTTCTAAGAAACGTGAATTCTCATACTCAAGCAGACTGATGGTCAACTCATTGTCGCCTAGAATATAATCATAGCGATAACAGTTGCCTGTAAAAGCATTATCGAGGCGTTCGTTATTAAAACGCAGTTCAAAATAGCCGTTTGTAACCTGTTTTGGTGTATAGTCCATAACCATTCCTGTTTATATCAGTCTGTTTCTCGATTGTTATAAATAAGGAGATCGTAGGTACCATCGACGATCCTCCGTTTTTAAAGCAGATGAGATCCAGAACATGAGCCTGGGTTGCCATAGCGTTGACGCCATTATTTAAGAGAATATCAATGGTCAGAATTATTGTAGATTACTGAATCCCTGTTGTCGTAATGCTTCATAGAGCACAATCGAGACACTGCCCGCCAGATTCATGGAGCGTGCATGGGCGAGCATGGGAATACGGATGCGGGATTCAGGGAGCGAGAGGTGAATCTCCTCTGGTAAGCCTGCCCCCTCGGAGCCAAAGAGAAAACGATCGCCTGGCTGATACTGAGGTTCACCATAATTTTGTTCTCCCTGGGTGGTTACCACAAAAATCCGGGATTGTTCAGGGTGTTGTGCCATATATTCTGACCAACTTGGCCAACGATAGACCAGAGCCAGTTCGCGATAGTCCATTCCAGCACGTCTAACGCCTGCGCTATCCAGACGGAACCCTAAAGGTTCAATCAGATGCAGAACAACGCCACTGATTGCACATAAGCGGAGAATATTGCCGGTATTCTGAGGGATCTCCGGTTGATACAGGATCACATGAAAATCCGCATGAGCAGGTGTGGTACAGGGGCCGGGTTGACTATCGAACATTTTCTCTTAACTTATCTGTTTTTTCTGTCGATAAAGCTATTGAAGATTGATCATAACCCAATTAATCTCAAAGCGCCATAGAATATATCAAATTTTTTTTTGCTTACTAAGGTGAGTTTATTTATATAAAATGTTGCACTTTTTGCAGAAAACAGGTTGACGAATACCCCCTGGATTTGAAATATTTATGGCATTAATAGGTGTAGCGATAATTTTTTAACTTATTGCTCAATGAAATTTTCCCTCACATCGGGAATACCTTTTCCCTTAAAAAATCTTAAGGGAAAACAGATACACACCCGGAAACATCGTTTATCTTGCGGGAGGTTATAAGAGCCCATGGCAAACGAACAAGGAGAAAACCGCCGGGATTTTCTGATGATGGCTACAGGCGCCGTTGGCGCCGTTGGTGTCGCTGGTGCGGCTTGGCCTTTCTTGAAATCCATGAGCCCGTCAGCTGACGTTTTGGCCCAGGCAACAAGTGAAGTAAACCTCAGCTCTATCCAGGAAGGACAGATGATCACCGTCCCCTGGCAAGGCAAACCGGTTTTCATTCTTCATCGCACAAAAGAGCAGATCCAACAGGCACGTGACGCCGATGGCGAAGTCATGCGGCATCCCGAAACAGATGCAGAGCGTACCCAAAAGCCAGAGTGGCTGGTGGTGCTCGCACTCTGCACCCATTTAGGCTGCGTTCCTCAAGGCATCGGAACAGGCGAGTATGGCGGATTTCTCTGTCCGTGCCACGGTACCCATTACGATACTTCAGGTCGTATGCGTAAAGGTCCGGCACCAAAGAATCTGCCCGTACCTCACTATGAATTTAAAGACAACAACACACTCATTATCGGTAAGCAAATCGCCTGACCCCGGAATGTGGTTTATGACAAGGAGACTTATTCGTGTTTAAGTCGATCATGGCCTGGGTAGACGAACGCCTTCCCGTCTCTCAGCTAATTAAAAGCCAAGCAACAGAATACCCCACCCCAAAAAACCTTAACTACTGGTGGAACTTTGGTTCACTGGCCCTGTTTGTGCTGATTATTCAGTTGGCCACCGGTATTTTTCTTGTAATGCACTACAAACCCGATGCCAATCTGGCTTTCGACTCTGTAGAGCATATCATGCGTGATGTCCACTATGGCTGGCTGCTGCGCTATATGCACGCCAACGGGGCATCGTTCTTCTTTATCGCTGTCTATGTCCATATCCTGCGCGGTATGTACTATGGCTCCTACCGCAAGCCACGGGAGATTCTCTGGTGGATCGGTATTATCATCTTCTTCATGTTGATGGGTACTGCCTTCTTAGGTTATGTGCTTCCCTGGGGTCAGATGTCCTACTGGGGTGCAGCGGTGATTACCAACCTCATGAGTGCCCTCCCGGTGGTGGGTGAAGATCTGGTGATCTGGCTCTGGGGTGGTTTCTCAGTGGGTGACCCAACCCTCAACCGCTTCTTTGCACTGCACTATCTCTTGCCTTTCGTGATCTTTGGTATTGTGATGGTGCATATGTGGGCACTGCATGCGGTGCACTCCAATAATCCCACAGGCGTTGATGTGAAGGATGAAGCAAAAGATACCATTCCATTCCATCCCTACTATACGATCAAAGATCTCTATGGTGTGGGTGTCTTCCTGCTGATTTACTGCTTCTTTGTCTTCTATGCGCCCAACGCGTTCTTAGAGCCCGATAACTACATCGAAGCTAACCCCATGCAGACGCCAGCGCATATTGTCCCTGAATGGTACTTCCTACCCTTCTACGCCATCCTGCGCTCCATCGACTTCTTAGGCACATTCAGTAAACTGGCAGGTGTGCTGGCGATGGTCGGTTCGATTGCGATCCTGTTTATTCTTCCCTTCATTGATCGCTCTCCTGCACGCTCATTCCGTTACCGCCCCATGAGTCAGGCGCTGTTCTGGATCTTCTTTGTCGATTGCATTATCTTAGGTTGGGTTGGTTATAACCCCTCCGATGCCCTGGTCTTCGGTAGCATTCCAATCGTCTATATTGGACGCGCAGCCTCCGCTGTCTATTTCGGCTACTTTGTCATGATCTGGATTATCACCGCTTTCGGTATTGAAAAACCCAAACCTCAGCCCAAAAGCCTGTAGGGAGAGGAGACGCGATAATGAACTTTAAAAAATCACTTAAAGTCGCCCTGACTGTCTCAGCCCTGTTGCTTCCTCAACTGGGTTCGGCCGGGGGTGGCAGTGTTGAATTACCCAAAGTCGAATGGGGCCATACCGGTATGTTTGGTACCTTCGATAATGCAACCATGAAACGTGGTGCCCAGGTGGCTGTTGAAGTCTGTATGGCATGCCACTCCATCAAATATATCCAGTTTGATGCCTTAAAACAGTTCGGTTTCACCGAACAAGAGGTGATCAGCCTGGCCGAGATGGCGGGACGCACCAAAAAAGATAAGATGATCTCCGCGATGTCTGAGGCAGATGCCAAAGATGCCTACGGTGTTGTACCACCCGATCTCTCTCTGATGACCAAAGCGCGCAAAGGGTATGAGAACTATACCTATGCGATTCTTACCGGTTATCTGAACGATAATGAGACTACCATGGTGGAGACCATCATGGAGGATGGTAAGGTGACTGAAGCCGAAGCCAAAGATATTGCGGCCAAGCTTCATCTTCCTACGCAAGATCCTGAAGAGGTGAAAGCCACACTGACCCGTATTCAGAATGGTGAAAACTTCAATAAATACTTCCCCGGTAACTTTTTCGCGATGCCTATGCCGCTCTCGGCCGATGCGGTCACTTATGCCGATAAGACCAAGGCAACATTGGAGAACCTCTCCAGTGATGTGACCACATTCTTAGCTTGGGCTGCAGAACCCAAAGCAACCAAGCGTAAAGAGACCGGTCGTGGTGTGATGATCTATCTGATTATCTTTACCGCACTGCTCTATGCTGTGAAAAAGCGGATCTGGGCAGACGTCAAGAAGTAATGTCCCTTCTGTTTGATCATGCAAACTTAAAAAAGCCTCGGAAAAACCGAGGCTTTTTTACTGTTTGGAAAATCTTTTGCAAAAAGTCTCATCATGTCTTTTAAACCGCTGAAAGTGATCCAGATTCTACCCGCCTTAGAGTCGGGAGGGGTGGAACGTGGCACGCTGGAGCTCTCCGATTATCTGGTGCTTCAGGGGCATCAGTCGTGGGTGATCTCGGCGGGAGGACGGGGTGTTGAGCCTCTTGAGAACAATGGTGGGATACATATTCACGTTGATATCGGTGCGAAACATCCCCGTATTTTTAAGTCTGCTTTTAAACTGCGTACCATTCTTAAAGAGCTTAAGCCCGATATTGTGCATCTTCGTTCTCGCGTACCCGCCTGGGCGAATCGTTTTGCTTTTTCTCTGCTTAAAAAAAATGAGCGCCCGAAACTGGTATCTACTGTTCATGGTTTCTACTCTCCTGGTAGAGGAAGTGCGATCATGACCCGTGGAGATGCGGTGATTGCGGTTTCTAAATCCATTCAGCGTTATATCTTTCAGCACTATCCCAAAACCGATCCTAAAAAGGTGCACCTGATCTATCGTGGAATTGATCCTCAGCAGTTTCCTTATCAGTATCAAGCGGATACGTTGTGGAAAAGGCAGTGGTATAATCAATTTCCTCAACTTAAAACAGGTCTGGTTTTGGTTCTGTTGGGGCGTTTAACCCGTCTTAAAGGACATCATACTTTTATCGATTTGATTGATCATCTGCAGCAAAAAAAGATGCCGGTTCATGGTTTGATTGTGGGGGGGGAAGATCCCAGGCGTCGTGCTTATGCCACGGAGATTAAGCAGAGAATTAAAGCGTTGCAGGTACCAATCACATGTACCGGTCTGCGTCATGATGTGAGGGAAATTCTCTCAACAGCAAATCTTTTGCTCTCGCTCTCAGAGAAGCCTGAATCTTTTGGTCGGAGTGTGTTAGAGGCGTTAAGTTTAGGTGTACCGGTGGTTGGATATAATCATGGTGGTGTGGGTGAGTTGCTCCAGAGGCTCTACCCTGAAGGTTGCGTTGAGGTGAAAAATTTTCAATCCTTGATCCAGACCACCATGCCATTATTAATGAACCCAAAACCTGTTTTACCCATGCAAGATTTTACATTACAGGATATGTTGCAGAAGACCACGTCACTTTATCACAATCTTGTGAATAGATAGCCTCTTTATGAAAAAGCGATCTATGATATGATGACACTTCAGATCAAAAGATCATAGAAAAGAAGTCTCAAAAAGAATCGGTACAATCTCATGTCCATGGATCTGGGCATTTGTCATATGGAATCGGCATGAATATTTTAGGCATGCACACAGGACACGATGCAGCAGTAGCACTGTTCCAGGATGGCCACCTTACCGCATACTGCAAAGAGGAGCGTCTCTCCCGGGTTAAAGGGGATGGTAGACGGCTTCTGTTAAATGCCGTAGAGGAGGTGCTCACCATTGCAGACTTATCCGCAGAGGCCATTGATGCGGTCTGCCTCTCTCGCATGAATCTACCGATTCCCTACTACCGAAAAACTTCTCGGCCGATCCAGGATATTCTGAAACGTTTAAGGGGAAAGAGTCGTAGTTTAGCAGGCGAGATGGTCTATCTTAAGGAGCGCGATCCTCTTAAGGTGATCCATGCTCAGAAGATGAAAGCTGATCTTAAATTGCGTGCCGATATTCCGCTGACCTTCTGTAACCATCACTATGCCCATATTTTGGGTGCATTTAAATTTACCACCTGGCCAAAAGATGCGCTCTTTCTCAGTTGTGATGGGGGAGGGGATGGGACAACCTACGCGGCTTATGGCTTTGATGGTGAACAACTGACCTGTCTTTATGGTGGTGAGGAGTTTCTTTTTGATCGGCATCAGAAAACATCGGCGTCAATTGGCTTGGCTTATCAGTGGGTGACAAAGCATCTTGGTTTTCGTCCCAACCGCCATGAGGGCAAAATTACGGGTTTGGCCGCTTTTGGTAAGCCCATTTTAAGTGAAGCTTTACAGAAGACATTTCATATTGATGATCAGGGTGCCTTTGATTCGGATTTTGAGGATATTGAAGCGTTCTATCAGCATATGATCAACCTTGAGCCTGACATCTCCCGTGAAGATCTGGCCGCTTCTATACAGGATGCTTTAGAGCATCTGATTTTACGTTGGGTAACAATTTTAAGACGACGTTTTCCTGCCCGTTATCTTGGCTTGAGTGGGGGGGTCTTCTCCAATGTGCGTCTGAATCAGAAGGTGGCGGAACTGCCGGGTGTTGAGGAGGTCTTTGTTTTTCCCGCCATGGGTGATGAAGGCTTACCGATAGGAAACTGTGTGGATGTAGAAATTAAGAACAAGGGTTTAACACAGGTGAGGCGCTATCCTTTTGATCATGTCTATCTCGGTCGGCGTTACAAAGCAGAGGATCTCTTAAATCTGGCAGAAAAGCGCGGCTTTGCCATCTTGCGAAATGATAATCCAGCACCCCATGTGGCGCGTTTGTTAAAGGATCACCATATTGGTGCCATCTATTCTCAGAAGATGGAGATGGGACCGCGTGCTTTAGGAGCGCGCACCATTTTAGCCAATCCCACCGATCGGGGCTTAAATGACTCTTTAAATCAGCGTCTGAACCGTACCGAGTTTATGCCTTTTGCGCCTTATGTACTGGATAAAGATGCCGAACGTATTTTTCATATTGATGATATCAACCGACAAGCCTGTCGCTTTATGACCATCACCGTGGATGTTGAGAGGGATTATCAGGATAAAATCCCTGCGGTAGTTCATGTGGATGGTACCGCAAGACCCCAGATTATTGAACGTAAAACCAATCCGCTCTACTATGATATCCTGGATCATTTTCAACAGCAGACCCAGATTCCCTGTCTGGTGAATACCAGCTTTAATGCCCATGAAGAGCCGATCATTAATACGCCGCAAGAGGCGTTGCAAGCCTTAAAAGATCGACGCATCGACTTTTTAGTCACAGAAACAGGTGTGATCACCCGTATGGAACAACAACAGCTGTTGAGTTAGCCTTAAAGCGCGTATGGACATATTACAATTGGGTTGGCGCCAAAGATGGCGTCAGGCATTTTTCCAATATGGTTGGCTGATTCCTGGTGCCATTCCACTGCTTTTTCTTTTAGGCCGCGCTTTTGGTTCGGTGGGCTTTGTCATCTACCTGATTTGGGCGGTTGTTTCGCTCTGGGGTGAGGAAGAGCATACGCCAAAAGAGTTGCAGTGGCTCTATCTGGCGATGATCTTTGCTTTTGGCTTAAGTGTATGGCCAGCAATTTATCCTGAAAAAG
>JBQGBW010000002.1:0-106219 GCA_052043475.1 Magnetococcales bacterium HHB-1 | reverse complement strand
GAGATACAGCTTATTGTTACACAGATGGTTTGCCTTCTTACGCGGCCATTATTCCACCAGAACGCCATATTGTTGTCGAAAAAGGCAGCGGGAAAACCAGCCTGATTGAACGTTTAAACAATACAATCCGTCAAAGACTGGGACGCTTCACACGGAAAACGCTTTCTTTCTCTAAAAAAATTGAAAATCACATCGGTATAATTTGGATGTTTATCCATGACTACAATCGATCCTTACCAATATAGGACTACCCATAATTTCAAGGTGAGAATATCGACCATAACATCCATAATATGGTAAGCAGAACGACAAAAAAATGTGATTGTCAATTCACTTCGGGTTCTCTGGGAGAAAAAACGTTTTGAGAAAACAGGAAAAAAGAACATGTTGGCACTGCCTGGTTGCTGATACCCTGAAAACGCTTTTGCAGCCAGTCGGCATTGAGGTGCGCCCAGAGGTGAAGGTTATTGAATCTCCCAGGGCTGATATCCTGCTTATTCGTCGCAGAGGAAAACGGTGGACCGATGAACAGCGCTTGCTGTTAGCTGATGGCCTGCGAGATCTCGAAGCCGGCCATATACTCGTAGAATTGAAAGTAACCGAGAGCCTGAATGATAGCGCGTTGCGACAAACGCTGGCCTACGATCACTTTTTCCTGAGCGGTGAAGAACTCCCCAGAAAGCAATTGCAGAGCGTGTTGATCAGTGCCAAGACGCCGCAGGGTGACATCCTGGAGCAGTTCGGCTTTGAACCTTTGGGACCAGCGGGAGTCTATGCTTGCAAAAATTCTCCCTGGTGTGGGTCACTTCGTGTTATCCTGTTGAACAAGCTATCGAATGAACCACACAATGCACCACTAAAAATGTTCGCGAGTCAGCGGGCAGAGCGGAAAAAAGCCTTTGAGACCATCAAGCGCTCGGGGTTAATTGAACGGTCAATAAAGTTTGGACGTATTGTTGCTGGTCTATGGAGATTGTTGATGAAAGGATCTATGGAGAATATTGAAGCGGACGGGATTACGACAGGTCATATTGCCGAACTGGGCAAAGAGTGGTTTGAGGCGATGGTAGAATCGTCACCAGATGATGATCTGTTCTCATTGCCAAGGCTTGAAAAACGTCTAAAACAGAGCGTTGCTAAAGGCAAAGCAGAAGGCAAAGTAGAAGGCAAAGCAGAAGGTAAAGCAGAAGGTAAAGCTGAACTTCTCCAACGCCTTTTCCAGAAAAGATTCGGTAACATCCCTGCTTGGGCTTATAAGAAGCTCAAAACAGCAGACTCTGATCAGCTTGAGATCTGGTTTGACCGCAGTCTGGACGCTTCTTCAATTGATGAAGTCTTCAAGCAATAGAGAGAACTCTTTTCCTTGCGGACCAGTAACCGGAATTCTAAAAAAATCCTGAGATTGATGGTGGTTTAAGGGAATTCTAAGCCCGTTTCAAAGCGTTCTGGAAATTCTTGATACAATATTGTGTCAAGAACGAAATCAATGTTATATTTAAAATTGGTATGTTCTATTTTTTGATATGTCCTGTTTTGTTATCTGGTTTTGATTTAAAAATCTTAATTAAGTCGTTTTTTTAAGGAACCCATTAAAGTTTGCCGCAAAATGATTCGATTAAAAATTCTAGAAGCACGAAAAAGTGTTGATGCAGATCGCTAAAGTTGTCTCTAGTGATCCGCTGTTTTTTTAAGAAATCTTTATGAAGATAAGGAGATGAAAATTATGAGTACCATCTCAGGCATCGGTAACTTTACCGGTGAAGTCGGCAAACCTTCTGAACAGGTTTTGGAGGCGATTAAAGAGAAATCCTCCAAAACAGCCCAATCTTTACGCGGGAAAATGGTTGAAGGCAGTCAAAAAGTTTCCGATCGTACCGAAGGGTTCTCCGATGATGCATTAAAGGTGACGGTCTCAAAAGTGCCCGCAGAACAGGGACGTGCTTTCCCAACGCCCCAATCGAATGCAGAAACATAATGAACAGGTGGTATAAGTTCCCATTGTGAAATGGTGGTTGAGTCTGTTATCTTTCAGGTAAAGCTAGAAGATAACAGACGCCTGTTCGTGCACTATCTGGACGAATGGGCCATTTCATGGACTAAAAAAGGGTCATGGAAGAGTTTCCACGCATTATGCGTCTGCCACCCTATGTATTTGCGGTGGTCAACGATCTAAAACACGCTGCGCGACTGCGCGGTGAGGATATCATTGATCTTGGGATGGGCAATCCCGATCAGCCAACACCACAACATGTGGTTGACCGCCTCTGTGATGCGGCAAGAGAGGGCAGAAATCACCGCTACTCACTCTCCAAAGGGATTCCCGGACTGAGAAAGGAACTCTGCGCCTACTATAAATGGCGCTTTAATGTCGATCTCGATGAAGAGAAAGAGTCCATTGTGACCATCGGCTCCAAAGAGGGGCTCTCCCACCTGGCTCTGGCGATCACCCGGCCTGGGGATACGGTACTGGTGCCCAATCCTACCTATCCAATCCACGTCTACAGTTTTGTGATTGCAGGCGCGGATATCCGCCATGTCCCTCTGACACCAGAACGGGATTTCTTTGAAGAGCTTAACCGGGCGGTTTGTGATACCTGGCCCAAGCCAAAAACGCTGGTGGTTAACTTCCCTTCAAATCCCACAGCACAGGTGGTTGATCTCGATTTCTATGAGCAACTGGTGGACTTTGCGAAAGAGCATGGCCTCTTTATCATCTCGGATATCGCTTATGCAGAGATCTGTTTTGATGATTACCGCGCCCCCAGTATTCTCCAGGTTCCTGGCGCCAAAGATGTGGCCATTGAGTTCTACTCCATGTCAAAGACCTATAACATGCCGGGTTGGCGTGTGGGCTTTGCTGTGGGGTGCCGTAAGCTAATTCATGCTTTAGCGCGCATTAAATCCTATCTCGATTATGGTATCTTTCAACCGATCCAGATTGCCGCCGCTGTGGCTTTGAAACATACACGGAAACATGTGGAGCAGGGACACCTCGATCCTGAACTCGAAGCGATCCGTCTGCGTTATCAGAGTCGTCGTGATGTTCTCATTGATGGTTTAGCGCGTGCAGGATGGGAGATTGAAAGCCCCAAAGCATCGATGTTTGTCTGGGGTAAAATTCCTGAACCGTTTGCTGATATGGGCTCTTTAGAATTTTCTAAACTGCTGTTAAAAGAGGCAAAGGTTGCGGTCAGCCCAGGCATTGGATTTGGTCGCTACGGTGATGATGGGGTACGTATTGCCCTGATTGAGAATGAACACCGGACACGCCAGGCGATGCGCAATATTCGTCGTTTTCTCAATGCAGGCGGTGATGTTGCCTCGTAATTAATAGACTTTGGCAATAGACTCTGACCATTCCGGTAATGACCGGTTGAATCATTTAAGATCACTCATTAAAGGACTTAAGACTGGTGAAAGAACTGCGTATAGGGCTTTTAGGGTGTGGAACCGTGGGACGGGGTACCGCAACGCTGCTCACTCAAAAAAAAGATTTGCTCAAAGAGCGTACAGGGGTTGACATCACTCTGGTACGTATTGCAGATCGTCTGTTTGCTGAAGAGAACCATGGTATCGCATTCGATGGTGTTGAACTCACGACGGATGCCAAAAAAGTGGTTGCCGCCGATGATATTGATGTGGTGATCGAACTCTTTGGTGGATTGGATGTGGCGGAACATTTTGTCAGCCAGGCACTGGATCATGATAAACATGTGGTGACCGCCAATAAGGCATTGATTGCAGAGCGTGGAAACCGTTTGCTGGCTAAGGCAAAGAAACAAAACAGACAACTCCTCTTTGAAGCCTCTGTGGCGGGTACCATTCCGATTATCAAAGCGGTAAGAGAGAGTCTGTCAGCCAATCGGATTCTCCAGATCTATGGTATCTTAAATGGTACATGTAACTATATCCTGACCGAGATGCGTCAAAGAAAGCTCCCCTTTGAGACCGTACTCAAAGAGGCGCAGGAGATGGGCTATGCAGAGGCCGATCCTTCTCTGGATGTGGATGGTGGGGATGCCGCCCATAAGCTGGTAATTCTCTCAAGTATGGCTTTTGGTACACCATTTGTCTTTGATAAAGCCTATATTGAGGGCATACGCCATATCTCTGATCTCGATATCATGTGGGCGCAGAAGATGGGCTATCGTATCAAATTGCTGGCGATCACCCGTGTGACAGAACAGGGGTTAGAGTTACGGGTCCATCCTACTATGGTGCCAGTCGATAGCATGACCGCTTCTGTGGAGGGTGTTTTTAATGCCGTCTTTGTTAAGGGCGACTTTGCAGATACCACCATGTATTATGGCCGTGGTGCCGGTGAAAAACCGACCGCCAGCGCGGTGGTGGCTGATGTGGTTGATTTAGCCCGCGATCTTTATGCTTCGGTGAAAAAAACACGGGTGGCACCGCTCTCTTATCACGCTAAAGCACTGCGTGAGAAACCCATTTGTGCGATGGATGATCTCTCAGGGGAGTACTATCTGCGTCTTTCAGTGGAAGATCGTCCTGGTGCGCTGGCGGAGATTACGGCTATTCTTCGTGCACACCGCATCTCCATTAAAACGGTTCATCAGGAGAGCGCATCGGAAACCCAGACCGATTGGGTGCCGCTGGTGCTGGTAACTCATCCGGCGAGGGAACAGGCGATCCAGGAGAGCATCCGTGAAATTGATGCGTTAGAGAGTGTGGGTGAGACAACCCGTCTGATTCGCATTGAAGATCGTCTCAGTTAACTGCTTTGTGATCTATATTTTAGTTAAGGAAACCGGTGATCTGGATTGACCTATCACCGGTTTTTTATCGTATATATCTTTCCCTGTGCTGTTCTTACGCTTAAAAGTGCGGATTATCGATAAAAGTAGCGCTATGGCAAAACCTGGTATTATCATTATTCTGGTGGATGATCTACCCAGTGGCGAAGATTTAACCACTTTAGGATCAACGCTCTCTCGATTGACTGCTTTAGGAGAGTGTGGACGTGTCCTTTGGAATAGTCATCACAGATATCCTGAAGAGGTCAATGTCATCGCCTCGCTGTTGGCAAAAGAGGTGCAATCATCCAATGATTTTGATCCCCCTTTGGGCTTTCTAGCTGCGATAGGGCGGCAGAAGATTGTAAGATCATCAGCAGATTATCATGCGCTCTGGGCCAGGGTTGTTTTAACCCATTGGCGCCGTCAACGGGATAAGCTCCATTTTGTCTCCCCTGAGCGTACCGGCCAGACCGTTGCAGAGATTACCCAGTGGGTTGATGCGCTGCGTGCGACGTGGTTGGAGGAGGGGTGGAAAATTCATCAGATTGATGATGAAATTCTTATCTCCTCTGATTTGGAGTTTTCCGTGCGTCTTCTTGCTCCCACACGTTTAGAGGGTGTGGATATGGGCAAGGTGCTTTCAGATCAGACATCCATGAATATTAAACAGTTGCTGCTCTCAGGGCAGTTGCTCTTAGCGCGTCACCCGTTAAATCAACAGCGTACCCAATCTGGTCAACTGGCGGTTAATTCACCCTGGATCTGGGGCGTTGGCCGAGGGGATACTTTAAGTGTCTGTGACTTTTTTTTAAACCATCCTTTTAAACTCTGGACTTCTGATGCTGTGAGTGCAGGCTGGGCACGATTGGCAGGTGGTGATGTGGGCTGGTTGGATAAAACAGAAGAGGATACGGTGCAAGATTATCTTCTTGAACAGATCAAAAACCGTTCAGAGTCGGTAACCCTGATTCATTGGCAGGCACCAGCGATTCTTGCCCGACATGGATTAAACCCCCAAAGGGAAGCCTGGTTAAAGCGGTGGGATAAACACTTCTTGAATCCTTTAACCCAGTGGATGGCTAAGGAGAAGCAGCGTCTGGTGGTCGCTGGTGGCATGGTTACCGATGATCGCGGCTTAGCGGTGGATGATATGAGTAACTGGGTGATGATTGATGGTGATCAATTGACTAAAAAACAGCGTTTTTGGCATCGTCAAAAGTGGGGACAGGGTTTGCAGTGGCCTATAGAGGAGATACGACAGAAATGGCTGGATCGGTAACACAGAATAATGAGAATCAGCAAAGTGATGTGGATGGACTCTCTTTCACAGGCAAGATCTGGCGCGCGCGTGCCAAGTCAACGCCTGTACATCATCAGTTGGCGGAATCTTTGGGGCTCTCTGGCGATCTTTTTGCACCGCTTCTCGCCTCCCGTGAGTTAACAAACGAGGAGGAAGCGCAACAGTTTCTACAACCCCGTCTGGCTAACTTGGCTGATCCTTCGGGTTTAACCGATATGGAAAAGGCCGTAGAACGCACCATAGAAGCGCTCAATAAGGGGGAGAAGATCGCTGTTTTTGGTGATTATGATGTGGATGGTGCCACCTCTTCTGCATTGATGCGCTGCTACTTCCGGGCGTTGGACCGACCGATACGTGTCTATATTCCAGATCGTATGCGTGAGGGTTATGGTCCCAACGCGGAAGCGATGCGTCTTTTAGCCGATGAAGGGATCACCTTGGTCATCACGGTGGATTGTGGGATCACCGCCCACGAGGCTGTGGATGCGGCCAATGCGGTGGGATTGGATGTAATTGTCACCGATCATCATCAGGAGTCGGATCGTGGTTTACCCAATGCAGTAGCGGTTGTTAATCCCAATCGGGCGAATGAACCTTTTCCCCATAAAAATCTGGCGGGCGTTGGTGTGGCCTTCTATTTTGTGATGGCGCTCAACCGGGCTTTAAGAGAACATGCATGGTTTAAAGTTTCAAAGTGTCGTGAACCTTCTTTAAAAGCCTTGCTGGACCTGGTCGCCTTGGGCTCAATTGCTGATGTGGTAAAACTGGTGGGTATTAACCGCCCTTTGGTGGCGGCGGGATTGCGGGAGATCTCCGCGACCAAAAAACCGGGATTACAAGCATTGATGAAACGCTCTGGTATTGATCCTGCAGAGCTGGGTGGAACGCAGGTGGCCTTTCAACTGGCACCCCGAATTAATGCATCGGGCCGTTTAGGTAACAGCCGTTTAGGGTGTGAACTGCTCTCTACAGAGGATTGGCAGCGTGCCGAAGAGATTACCGAAGAGCTTGAAACCGTTAACCAGGAGCGTCGGCGGGTGGAGCAGCGCATTCTTAAAGAGGCGATTGCTTGTCTAGATGCCCAGGATTGGCAAGATAGACGGGGTCTGGTGGTCAGTGGAGAAGGATGGCATCCAGGGGTGATTGGCATTGTGGCTTCACGGCTGGTGGAGCGCTGTTGGCGTCCGGTAGTGGTGATTGCCATCGATGAAGAGGGAGTGGGTAAGGGGTCGGCGCGTTCGATTCCTGGTGTGGATCTTTTCTCAGCACTACAGAAGACCGATTCTTGCTTAACACAGTTTGGAGGACATCCCGCTGCGGCTGGTTTAAGCCTGGATGTAGCAAAACACTTAGCAACATTTATCGATGCTTTTGATGAAGCGATCCGTGAGGTGAGTGAACCGAAGGATTTTATTCCGGTGATGACCATCGATAGTCAGGTTCCGGTAGCACAACTGGATCGTCGTGGTGTCGATGCCTTAAACTGTCTGCAACCTTTTGGTCATGGTAATCCAGAGCCTGTTTTTGTGGTTGAGAAGGTGCGTCTGGTGGAGACACGGGTACTCAAGGATCGCCATATCCGCTGTGTGATGGTTGATCCACAGGGTTATGCCTTAGATGGGATTGCATTTGGTTGCCTGCCCGGCCCCCTGGGAGAAGGTTTGCTGCATCCCCCAGGAGAGGTTGATGTGGCGGGTGAGGTCTCAATTAACCGCTTCCGGGATCGGGAGACGGTTCAGATGATCATCAGGGACGTGCGTTCTTCAGAAGCTTCTTAAGAAAACCACCCCGTTTCATCAGGAAGCCTTTATAGATTCTGGAGAGATCGCTCACACTGGACTCTTTAACCTTAGGATGGGTGACCAGCTCATGGCTCCAGGCGGAAATTTTGGGCAGGTCCGCTAAAGAGACTGTCTGGTGATACTCATTGATCATATTAAGGCGGACAAAGAGTGGTGCAAATGCGATATCCACCATGGAGAAGCGTGCACCATTAAAATAGGGTCCGCCAGAGATGGTTTGCTCTAAGCGTGACAGCTTGCTTAAAAGAACCTGTCTGGAGGTCTGGAACTGCTCTTCTGTGGGGCCCATGGTCATGGTGGAGAGGTTGGTTTGACAGGCGGAAGCAAATTGAATCCAGGCACGGTTCTTTGCCCGCATCAGGGGTTTCTCTGGTAGAAGACTGTTCGGAGTCACCTCATTGATAAACTCACAGATCACAGTAGAGTCAAAAAGTACGACAGTATCGTCAATTTTAAGAAGGGGGACTTCACCGGTCGGTGCAAGCTCTGTAAACCAAGGGGGTTTATTGAGAGGGTCGATGTAGGTTCGTGTGAACTCAACCTCTTTGCTGAGTAGTGTTAAGATAGCACGCTGTACATAAGGACAGACCTTATAGCCGATCAGTTCTAATTTCATGCGTTTCTCCCTTATGGGTTTGTCCTTGACCTTTTGAATGTTTTTAAGTGAAAAAACAGCTGATCACACTGTTTTCTTCTATCTATGGGGTGATGATGCTTTTGGCCTTGAATTGTTAGCAAAGCGCGGCTCATTGTAGAAAATCGTTGCTTCGTTGTATAGGTTTTTAAAAGAAAAAAAATCCTTAAAGATTAGGAATACAAGGATCTAAAACCGCTCTGTTGTGATCATAGGCCAATGGCGTTGCCAGATTGGTATTGAATCGATTACAGTATAAAATATCTGAGGTGATGTCTCTCTCTGATGAAAAATTTAAATTTGTTGGATGATCGATCTAAGATTTTCAGATAAATTTTCTTAAAATCAGAGACGATAAAACAGTAAGGATAGGGATAAACAGACCCTTAAAGGATTTTAAGCGAGGATACGCTGATGTCAAATGTGCCGGACTATTTTTATACACAATCGGCTGTGATTCCGTTTCGTTATGGTCAAAATGACGTGTTGGAAGTGCTTCTGATTACATCAAGAAAGAAAAAACGGTGGGTGATTCCAAAGGGCGTGAAAGAGCCGGAACTCTCTCCTGAGGATTCAGCCAGTAAAGAAGCTTTTGAAGAGGCGGGTATAGAAGGCCAGGTTCTTGCAGGATCTATTGGATTCTACCAATATGAAAAGTGGGGAGGGACATGCAGTGTGTCGGTTTATGTCATGAAGGTGGCGCATGTTCTTGAAACCTGGCCGGAATCCCACCGTGATCGTGAATGGCTTTCAGTGGAGGAGGCCGCAGCCAGGATGAAAGAACAGGAGATGCAGATCATTATGCGACAACTTCCTGGTTTTCTGGAGCGGAAAAGCTAACCTAAAACCGCTATTATGGACAATTCTTTCTCTGACTTGTTTTTAAGGCATGATTTGAGCATGCCTTAAAAAGCATATCTTTATCCATTTTGAAGGATTTTAAGTTTATGTCGATTGTTCCCTATCGTAGTCAACCTGAAAATGAAGAAGAAGAACTCAGCGAACTGGCGATTGAGACACGTCTTGCCTTATGGCGCCGTGTTCTGCTCAGTGTACCACATGGGCCAGGAGATCACACCGATGCCTGCCGGTTTGCACAGGGAACGTTTTCGCCGCACAAACCGATGAAATGTCGTTGCCATGTTCAGAAGGTGCAAAATGCATTAAGGGAGAAAGGCTCAGAGATTGTCTGGTTGGATCTTTTAAGGAATGCAGAGGAGTTGGTGCGTAAGTTAGAGCAGGAGGATTGCATCGCGCTAGGCGTGCAACAGGAAATTGAACAACTTCAAAGTGTTATTCCTATCCTAAAAATGAAGCATCTCTAAGAAGTTTTATCTTTAAGAGATACATAAAAAGTTTTCTAAAATTTATAAATGGCGTCCCGTACGGGAGTCGAACCCGTGTTGCCGGCGTGAAAGGCCGGTGTCCTGACCACTAGACGAACGGGACTAAAAAGTCGCGATTTTAAAATGGCGTCCCGTACGGGAGTCGAACCCGTGTTGCCGGCGTGAAAGGCCGGTGTCCTGACCACTAGACGAACGGGACAATAAACTTAAATTTAAAGATAAAATGGCGTCCCGTACGGGAGTCGAACCCGTGTTGCCGGCGTGAAAGGCCGGTGTCCTGACCACTAGACGAACGGGACTAAAATCTCTAAAACTCTTTAAGTTGCGTTCGCTGAAAGTATATATATAAAAAATCAAAAGTGGGTGCAATGTTTTTTTTGCAGATGAATGCATTATTTTGGCTAGAGAAAAAATGCGCTGTATAAATTGGTATCTGAAGATACAGATCAGCATAATGGATTAGCTTAAAGGATGGGGGCACAGCAGATTCTTTTGTGATTTTAAGAAAAAAAAGATAGTGCACTATGATCTCTTTGAACTTGACCTGTTACCAGATCACCACCCATAATTAAAAAAGAGGGCGATTGGGGAGGGCTTAAAAACTTCATTGTGTAACCTCTTAACGGGTGGTCCTTGATGATATCTGGCAATATGCTGGATGTGATTAAAATATGATCCAGAGATAATTTTAAAGATTTGATCTGGTTAAACAGATGTATTTGGACAATTTTACTTTATAGAGAGAGAATAGGATGGCACGTCAACTGATTATTTTGCGGCACGCAAAATCGGCTTGGAATACCGATGCGCCGACTGATTTTGATCGTCCACTGGCTCCGCGAGGATTGAAAGCAGCGCCAAAAATGGGCCGATGGATGAAAAAGAAAAACATGATTCCTGATTTAACGATCTCATCGCCCGCCGAGAGAGCGCGACAGACGGTCACGCTGGCTTCACAGGCGATGGGATTATCGAATAAAAAGATTGCAAAAATTAAGTGGGATCTGCGTATCTATGGTGCGGATACAGAGGATTTCCTAGAAATTTTAGGTGGTATTCCGCAAACGGTTAATCGTGCGATGTTGGTTGGCCACAATCCAGGACTGGAGGATCTGGTCTCCTACTTGGTTGATGTGCAGATGGATGGTTATGATGCACTGATCACCATGAAAACAGCCACTGTTGCACAACTGAGGATGCCAAAAGATTGGCAGTCACTGAGCCGTGGTTGTGCTGAGCTGATTCGACTACAGCATCCACGAGAGTTGCCAAAATAGAGTATCAAAAGTTGCCCAAAGTGGGATTGATGGATTTATTGAAGATCAGGAGAAACAAAGAGGGCTTTTTCCTGATCTTTATGTTTATGATCATTTATGGTCGTGCTTTTGCGAATGCATTGATTTGTGAAGGTGCCGTTTTTAAGTTTGCTTTTTGAATCATCTGAATCAAGAGATAGAGGGTGTATTTCTTTTTTAGGTTTTAGTAAAATTTAAGATCGATTCTATATCTCAAATGAGGCTGTTTTATGGTTGAGGAAAATATTAAAAATTTTCTACTCTTAGACCGTGATGGTGTGATCAATCGCAATATGCCAGATATCGATGGTCAATCAAACTATGTTTTATCGCCGGATCAATTGGAATTTATTCCTGGAGCCCTGGATGCATTGCGACGCCTACGCGAGGCGGCTGTTAAGATTTTGGTTGTAACCAATCAATCCTGTATTGGAAGAGGATTATTGCGTCTTGAAGAGCTGGATGTGATCCATAGTAAGTTGATTTCTGAGGTGCGGCGTGCAGGCGGTGAGATTGATCTGATCTACTACTGTAAGCATCATCCTGATGATAACTGCGTATGTCGTAAACCAAAACCGGGGATGATTAATGCCGCATGCAGGGATTGGCTGTTTAAGTGCAACCGTACCTGGATGGTAGGGGATACGGTAAAAGATACCCAGGCGGCTAAATCTGCAAATTGTCCGGCGGCACTGGTTTTAACTGGACATGGTCAGGAGGAGGTCAAGCGGGTTAAACCGAATGTACCCGTTTTTAAGGATCTGGCCTCATTTGTTGATGCTTATCTGGCGGACTACGAGGAGGGTACACCCTTTGTCTCGCCAACAAAACTCGCCTCTGAGATTGAATCGCCTGCGCAATTAGCGGCTAAAAAGTCTACTACAAAATCAACACCTCAGGAGAAAGCTCCTGTAGAACCCGCTTCTCAAGAAGTTGAGCCTGCCACAGAGTCCGCTTCTCAAGTGACATCTCCAGACGAATCTGCCTCTGAAATAAAATCTGAGGCTTAAAAAAGGTTTAAGATGATGATTGATCCCGTTCAAGCGCTTGATGATCATATCGATCTGGCCAACCGTCTGAGACCACAGCTTCCCAAACTGGTTGAGATGGCTAAAAAAATGAGCCATGCCATCTCTGAAGGATATAAAATTTTGTTGATGGGTAATGGCGGCAGTGCGGCGGACAGTCAGCATCTGGCCGCAGAACTGGTGGGACGTTTTCGCCGTGAAAGAAAAGGGTTGGCCGCCATTGCATTGACGACAGATACCTCCATTCTCACCGCTGTGGGTAACGATTATGGCTATGAGCAGGTATTCTCTCGCCAGATTGAAGCATTGTGTAGGCCCGGTGATGTGGTGCTTGGTTTAACCACTTCAGGGAATAGTCCCAATATTTTAACAGCGATGCAGATCGCAAAGTCTTATGGTGCATGTTGTATGGGATTGACAGGTGAGGGGGGCGGAGCGTTACGTGATCTGACTGAGATCTGTCTGGCGGTGCCCTCGAATCATACGGCACGTATTCAGGAGATGCATATCTTTATTGGCCATACCCTGTGTGACTGGGTTGAAGCCGCGCATCTGGCCTCTTTAAAATGATGTCACACACTATGCTTGAAACAGTAAAGCGTGGCTTTCAGCACTGTCAGATTATGGTGGTTGGCGATCTGATGCTGGATCGTTATCTGTGGGGGGATGTCTCTCGTATCTCACCTGAAGCACCTGTACCTGTACTGCGTCTGCGTAAAGAGACTGAAAATGGGGGCGGGGCTGCAAATGTTGCGATCAATCTTGCGCACCTTCAGGTCAAACCACTGCTGTTTGGTCTGGTGGGCCAGGATGATGCCGGACGTCAATTGATCGATCTATTAAAAAAACAGCAGATCGATCCACGCCATATTCTGGTCTCTCCCCACTGGCCTACCACCACAAAAACCAGAGTTCTTGGTAATCATCAACAGATGATTCGCTTAGATCGTGAGGCGGACCCCTTTCTACCGGAAGAGGTGGAGAGTGATCTGATTCATCGCACCCAGCGTCAGTTTATGGCAGATTCTCCACCAGATGCGGTGATTCTCTCCGATTATGGTAAAGGAGTGTTAACCTCACGCGTCTGTCAGGAGATCATTAAACAGGCCAGAGCACATCGGATTCCTGTATTGGTTGATCCCAAAGGGGTTGCATACCATAAATACCGCCGGGCAACAATACTCTCACCCAATCGGCGCGAGTTGGCAGAAGCCACGCACGTCTCTGCTGAAGATCTGGATCAACTGCTTCGAGCCGGTGAGACTTTGCGGGAAAATCTGGCGGTGGAGTATCTGGCGGTCACACTGAGCGAGTTGGGGATTGCCCTTCTAGATCATCATCATAAGCCACGCCGTATCCCTTCAGTGGCTCAGGAGGTTTTTGATGTCTCTGGTGCAGGAGATACTGTAATCGGTGTTTTAGCCGCAGGATTGGCCTCTGGACTCACCCCGATGGATGCACTGAAGCTGGCCAATATGGCGGCGGGTATTGTGGTGGGTAAAGTGGGAACCACGCCGATTAATCAACGTGATCTGCTGGAGAAACTGGCCAAAGGTGATCGTAAGGAGAGTCGTGGTAAGGTCTATCCCCTCTCTGTTCTGCAACAAAAAGTTCAAAACTGGAAAAAGAAGGGTTTAACCATTGTCTTTACCAATGGTTGTTTTGATATCCTGCACCGGGGCCATGTCTCCTATCTGGAGCGTGCCAGGGCTCTGGGGGACCGTTTGATTGTCGGTCTTAATCGTGATCAGTCGGTTCGTCGTTTAAAGGGTGAAACACGCCCCTTGGTACCTGAAGAAGATCGCGCCCGGCTTCTGGCTGCACTCTCCTCTATTGATGCGGTGACGCTCTTCTCTGAGGATACCCCACTCAATCTGATTGTGGCTCTGAAACCGGATGTCTTGGCAAAGGGGGCGGACTATCAGGAGAAGGATATTGTGGGGGCGAAAGAGGTGAAACAGTATGGTGGCCGTGTGGCACGGATCGCTTTTACTGAAGGACGAAGCACAACAACACTGGTTGAGAAAATTCGCAATCAGTCGTAAGCATTTGAAAGATTAGGAAGTGAAGTCAATGTATATTGTTACTGGCGGTGCGGGGTTTATTGGTTCAAATCTGGTAGCCGCGTTGAACCAACAGGGTGAAAATAACGTACTGGTTGTTGATCATCTTAAAAATAGCCATAAATTTTTAAATATTCGTGATCTAAAGATTGCCGATTTTCTTGATAAACAGGTCTTTCGTCAGAAGTTGCAGCAGGGCGACTTTAATCATCATGCCATTAAGGCGATTTTCCATCAGGGCGCCTGCTCCGATACCATGGAGTATGATGGCCGCTACATGATGGATAATAACTACACCTACTCTCAAGAACTCTTTCATTTTGCGCTTGAGCAACAGATTCCATTTATCTATGCTTCCAGCGCGGCAACGTATGGTAGTAGTACAACATTTCGTGAAGTGCCTGAAAATGAGAAGCCACTGAATATTTATGGTTACTCTAAACTGCTCTTTGATCGTTATGTGCAATCCCACCTTACAGAAGCCAAGGCCACGGTGGCGGGGTTAAGATTTTTTAATGTCTATGGCCCTAGAGAGGTGCATAAAGGCCGTATGGCCTCTATGGTGCATCAACTCTATCATCAGCTTAAAAGTCGTCAATTTGTGGAACTGTTTAAAGGCTCTGGCGGTTATGGTGATGGAGAGCAGCGTCGTGATTTTATCTCTGTCAACGATATTATCAAGGTGCACCACTTTCTCCTAGAAGAGGGCCCCATTCAGGGGATTTTTAATGTGGGTACCGGAAAAAGCCGTAGCTTTAATGCCATTGCGCGCACATTAATAGAACAACTAGGCTTTGGAGAGATCCGTTACCGCGATATGCCAGAAGGGTTGGTAGAGAAATATCAGAACTTTACCGAGGCCGATATCTCTTCGTTGCGTGAGGCAGGATTTAAAGCCTCTTTTACCTCTCTGGAAGAGGGGATTGCAGCCTTTATTGAGGCACAACAGCATGTGGGTTAAAAGGATCGTTTTATGTCACTGATTAATCGTTCATTCTCCCGTGCACCAGGTCTGCCAGCCACCTCTGGATGGGAGATGGCTGTGCGTGTTTTGCGTCCAGAAGAGGGGCGCAAACTGATTGGTGAAGCGGTGGCTTCACTGTCGCGCGTTCTGGAGCGTACACAAAATGGCCATATGGTCATTGTTGGTGGTACAACAACCCGTTATGTGGCCAGAGCACTGACAGGAGATGATCCTGGCGATGCCCAGTTTGCTGTGGGATGGATCAAAGAGGGTAAATTAGGTGAATCCCCGGAAGAGGGACGTGGTGAGGGGCCATTTCTTTTTGAACAGGGGGAGGTTTCACGAGGGTGGCCTAAAGAACTCTTAAAGAAATTCTCCGCAGGCGATATCTATATCAAGGGTGCCAATGCGCTTGATCCAGAGGGTAATGTGCTGATTCTTATGGGCTCTTCTAAGGGAGGCACCATTGGTCTGGCGATCTCTCTACTGCATGCGCGGGGAGGGGAGTTGATTATTCCGATCTCACTGGAGAAATTGATTCCATCGGTTCCAGAAGCCGCAAAACGGTTGGGAAAAGAGCGTCTATCCATGGTGACCGGTACATCTGTGGGGGCGATGTCTGTGATGGCAGGAACCGCAACAGTATTTACTGAACTTGAGGCGTGTGCCCAACTTTTTGGTATTGAAGCCACCCATATTGTCAGTGGTGGTTTGGATGATTGTGCAGGTGCGGTGACACTACATCTTCAAGGTCCAAAAGAGAACCTGCGTCAAGCGTGGGAACATCTGGATCGAACCCGTGCACAGCTAGAAAAACAAAAAAATCAACAAAACAGATCATTATAGAGGAGAGAAGTATCGTGGAGGACTTTATGCAGGAGATTGATCGGCGTGCTAATCTTGCGCTGACCAATCAGATGGAGATGCTCACCTTCTCTTTGAGTGATCAACAGAAATATGGCGTCAATGTATTTAAGATTATCGAGGTGATCCAGACCCCTAAAGAGGTGACAAAGATTCCTAACGCTCATGAAGCGGTGGTGGGGGCGTTAAACTTTCGTGATCGTCTGGTCACCGCCATTGATCTGGCTTATGCATTGGGATTGACGCCCGTTGATCTCAATCAACTGAGTTATACCATTGTATGTGAATACAGCGGCTCAATTCAGGGGTTGTTGATCAGTGAACCGGATAAGCTGGTCAATAAAAGCTGGGATGATATTAAAGCACCAACCAGTAATATGCATCATGCCGCTTATCTGACTGCACTCACCTTTGATGGCGATGTCGCAATCCAGATTCTGGATATTGAGAAAATTTTAGGTGAGATTATCGGTGTTGAGGAGGAAATCCCTGAGGATATTCTCATAGAGATCCAAAAGTTTCATCCAGAAAATCATCATATTCTGGTGATCGATGACTCGAAAGCGGCACGTCAGCTTCTAAAAAATGCGCTGGATAGTCTTGGATTCAAGAGTTCATTTGAATCGAATGCGGCCAATGCTTTTCTTTCATTAAAAAATGCCTTCTCAGCCTCAGAGACACCACCGATACATTTGATTATCTCAGATATTGAGATGCCGGGGATGGATGGCTTTACATTTACACGTAAAGTGAAAGAGAATAAACAGCTTAAACATCTGCCAATTATTCTGCATAGCTCCATGAGTAATCCATCCAACCGTATGAAAGCCGAGCAGGTGGGTGCCAACGATTTTGTCGCTAAATTTCACTCCCATGATATCGCTTCGGTTATTCTAAAGTGGGTGAAGCGCATCGCAGAAGGGAAAGTGTAGGGTTATGCAGCCTGCGCAACAATCTTCACAAAAAAGGGTTCTTCCACCGCTGCGTGAAGATCTGGAGTTGCATCCTGGTCCAAAAGACTTTCAGGGTTTACCCACCTGGACAATCTACGATCCTGTACAACATCGTTATTTTCGTCTGCGCCAGAGTGCTGTGGATCTACTCACTCGTTGGCACCTGGCCTCTCCAGAGATTATTCTGGATACAATACAGAAAGAGCAGGGCCAGGCCCCCACCATTGAAGCTTTTCAACATTTTTTGCAATTTCTCCAGAGCAACAGCCTGCTGCAACATCTGACCCAGGAGTCCTTGCAACTTCTGGAGAAACAAAAAGCGAATAAAAAGAAGCGCTCCTGGTATAAAACATTGATGGAGATGCTCTTTTTCCGCATTCCCTTAGCCCATCCTCAAGCGTTGCTCAACCGTCTTACGCCTCTGGTAACCCTCTTCTCCTCCAGAGCGTTTTATATCACAATGGCGATTTTAGGCTGTGTAGGGATGTTGCTCACGTTGAAACAGTGGGATCGTTTCAGTCACACCTTTATCTACTTTTTCTCCTGGGAAGGCGCTATTCTTTGGACGATTGCGCTTATTTTTACAAAAACAGCCCATGAGTTTGGCCATGCGTTAGCCGCCCATCGCTATGGCTGTCGTGTGGCAACCATCGGTATGGCACTCCTGCTCTTCTGGCCTGTGTTGTATACGGATGTCAGCGATGCGTGGCGTCTGCCTTCACGACGCCAACGGCTCTATATCGGTGCGGCGGGCATGGTTGTTGAACTGTTTCTGGCGGTGATTGCCACCTTTTTATGGCACTTTCTACCGCCAGGTCCATTGCAGAGCAGCATGTTTTTTATCGCCACCATCACCTGGATTATGACACTGGGTGTCAATCTTAATCCATTTCTACGGTTTGATGGTTATTATCTGCTCTCCGATTATCTTCGGGTGGAGAATCTTCAACAGCGTGCTTTTGCATTAGCACAGTGGCGCCTGCGTCGGTTTCTGTTTAATATTCAGATGCCGCCACCAGAGGTGTATCGGCCTGCTCTGGCGCGTATACTGATTATCTATGCCTATGCAACCTGGGCTTATCGTTTTTTACTCTTTTTTATTATCGCAGCCCTGGTCTATGCACTTTTTCTCAAAGTACTGGGATTATTACTCTTCTTTTTGGAAGTTGGATTACTGGTGCTGTGGCCGATGATACAAGAGATGCGTATGTGGTGGAAGTTACGGGATAAAATGCGCTGGAGTCTGCGTGGTGTGATTATGACCATGCTCTGTATCGGAGGGGTATTCTTTCTGATGACTCCCCAATCCATCAATGTGAAAGCAGAAGCGGTTTATCATGCGGCGGTTTATCATCAGCTACAGAATGAGACCGCAGGCAAAGTGTATCAGATCCATGTTCGTCCAGGAGAAGGGGTTGATGTGGGTCAACCTTTGATTACACTATGGTCTCCTGAACTGGATCATACCTATGAGACAATCCAGATTAAACTGGCACTGATTGAAAAAAAACTGGCACGCGCCACCGCCAGTGATCAGGTGCGTGCAGAAAAACCTGTCTTATTACAACAGCATGCACTCTATAAGGCACAGCTTAAAAGAATTGGTCAGCAAAGAGAGAAGCTGATTTTAAGAACACCAATCCGTGGTATCGTGCGCCAGATTGAGCCCACCCTCCATGAGGGCTTGTGGATTGAGAAAAACAGGCCACTGGTTTTAATCATTGATCCCATGCAGGCACGTATTCGTGCTTTTGTTCATGAAGAGGATCTACGCTTTATTGCGCCAGAAGATGAAGCCCAGTTTATACCAGATGATTTAGATCAGGAGATCATCCATTGTCAGATCGAAAAGATCGCACCCACGGCAACATCGGTATTGGATTACACTCTGCTCGCTTCAACCTATGGCGGTCCAATTGCAACAGCACAGGAGGAGGGGCAGCACCCTATGCAGCCCCAGGAATCACTCTATCGTGTGGATCTTACGCCGCTGAATCGATCCGTGGCCACACAACAGATGAGGGCAGGGCAGATTGCCATTGAGGGTGCACCACAACGGTTGATTACCCGTCTATGGCAACAGATCTGGGCGGTGATTATCCGTGAAAGCGGTTTTTAATTTAATTGAATAAAAAAGGAATTATTAAAATGATCGTTTGTGCAGCATGTGGTATGCCACTACAGTCAGAGAAAGATCGCCCACCAACCAATCCTAAGGCTGAGATCTGTCTCTATTGTGCTGATGAGAAGGGTGAGGTGCGTTCTTTGTGAAGCGGTCTTTATTGGTGGCGCAAATTTTTTTAAGCAGCAGTTTAAGCTGGAAGATCAGGCTTTAGTTGAACGTCTGACACGACGCAATATGCGTCTGCAGAAGTATGGTCAAACCCGTTGGAAAGATGAGCCGATTTTAACGTAGGGTGATGTGGCTTCAGATCAGGAGTGGCAACAGCTTTGGGAAAAACTGAAGAGTATGATGCCGCCATCTTAAAGCGTAAGAAATTGAAGAGAGGATAAGAGATCTTATGGACGATTCTATGCTGCGTGCGTTGAATTTTTCACTCTGTTTTCAGGATGTCCCGGATCATATTTTATTAAAATGTGACCCATCACCCGAGTGGGTTGAGGTGGCGCAGGGTGAAACCATCATTGAACAGGGGGAGGTGGGAAAGGCGCTTTTTTTTATTGTTTATGGGCGTTGTGTGGCATTAAAAAAAGATAAGTATGGTCATACGAAGCGGTTAGGAGAACTCTATCCAGGACAGATTATTGGTGAGATCTCTTTAATTACCGATCAGCCTGCGACGGCAACCGTAAGAGCAATGCACCATAGCCGGTTAGTCCGTTTTTCCCGGGAAGCATTTCTTCATATGGTTGCTGAAGTTCCTCAGATTACATTTCAGGCGGCACGAATTATTGCCAATCGGTTGCAAGGGAAGGAGGCTTATGAAAACCAACAGAGAAGAACGGTATCGCTAGCGCTTTTACCTCTCCATGATGATATCGACTGTGATACTTTTGCAGATCAGCTGCAAAATGCATTAAATAACATAACCAAGAGTATCATTGTTGATTCAACCATGATTCAAGATTATGCAACCTGTCCATCGCATACTGAGATTAATGATGCACAATACGCTGTGATTCATCAACAGTTTATCCGATTGGCAGAGATGCATAACCTCTTGATCTTAAAAGCCAGCCATCAAGTGACATCCTGGACCTCACTCTGTGTCTGTCGCAGTGATCGTATTCTCTTAGTTGCATCGGCCAAACATCATCAGCATGCTTTAACTCAGTTGGAGAAGCAGCTTTTCTCTCATATGGATGCGGAGATCACACCACATATCGATCTGGTTTTGATTCACGCACAAGATCAATGGTCAATTACTCATGCAGAAGCCTGGAGAGCGAAGCGTTATTTTCAAACAGTTTATCATGTACGTCAAAACCAGCCCCAGGATTATCAACGTCTGGCCCGGCGTCTGATGGGTTCGGCTTCTGGATTAGTGGTCGGTGGGGGAGGGGCGCGCTCTTTGGCACATCTGGGTGTGATTAAGGCTTTAAGAGAGGCAGATATCCCAATTGATATGGTGGCTGGAACCAGTATGGGCGCATTTATTGCTGCACTCTACGCCATGGATCTGGATATGGAAACCATGATCGGAGCCACAAGACGGGTGTGGGTCGATTGGCGCCCCTTAAGTGATTATGACTATCCAGCGATTGCGATGATTAAAGGAAAACGCTTAGAGCGTGCGTGTCAGGAGTTATGGTCTGGATGGTCATTTGATGATCTTCCTCTATCCTGCTTTTGTATGGTTGCAGATATTACAAACTGCCGTGCAGAGGCGGTTGATCGTGGTCCTGTATGGCGCGGTGTACGTTCAAGTTGCTCTCTACCCGGTATTGGTCCGCCATTTTTGGAAAAGGATCGGCTGTGGGTTGATGGGGGGGTCATTGATAACTTACCGGTTGAAGTGATGCAAAAAAAATATGGTCATGAGATCAATCAATTGATTGTCACAGATATCTTTAAGGAGAATATTTTTAAAGCGCCAGAAAAGATACCCACAGGTTGGCCTCTTTTTTGGCAACGATTCAATCCGTGGTCAAAATCAGTAGAGATTCCCCGGATGTTTGATATTCTTTATCGTAGTGCCACCTTAGCCAGTGAGCAGGGTGCAACGCAGGGGATTGAAAAAGCGGATCTGGTTTTTAGACCTTCTGTGGATCAGTATGGCTTATTAGAGTTTAAAGCGTTAAGTCAATGTGTCGAGATTGGCTATCAGGAGGCGATCAAGGTTTTAAATAGATAGGATTGTTTTTGATAAATTCTGACGCAATGCAAATTTAACATAATATATATTATGCGACTCCAATATCTATATAAACCATACTGAACTGAATACACCTAAGTTTCAGTATGGTTTATTAAGAATCGTTCTTATTTACTCTTCCAGATATTTATCGACGGTATAGACATAGATTTTTGGACTCTCTTTGCGACAGTCCAGAGCCAATCCTGCCTTACGACAGAGATGTTCTAAAAAGATCTTTGGATCTGGTAGCTGTTCCCAGACCTGAGGTAGAAATGTGGCGCGTTTACCATTCAGCTCTAAAATCACGCCATGAACATTGGGCTTAAGTCGGGTTAACAGATCACTTGGATCAACATACTCCAGCGGTTCAGCGGCCGTTAGCAGTGAAACCTCAATGGAAACACGATCCAACTCATTGGATGACATGGCTGGAAAGCGTGAATCTTTCAACGCAGCGGCAACCGTATTGGCCAAGAGATCCTCCGCCAATGAGCGATGGGCCTCTAAAGATCCGATACAACCACGGAGAACGCCTCCTTTGGTAAGTGTGACAAAACACGCGCCTTTTTCAGCCAGTTCGGGCATGGCATCGGTAAGTGTCGTATGATCAAGACCGGGTTGGCCTGCAAGAACCTGACGCAGATGCTCACGCGCTTTGGCGGGTAGATCCTGTTTATTCATGGATTGATCTCCAACAAAAAGATAACTGGCATATCCCACAACGCGACTGGCATCTTTGGAGTAGTCATATGAAGTGCGATAATCGATCAGTTTCGATTGCCAATGGTGGCGCTTTGCCAGATTAAGGAGTGCGCTCATGCCGATATTGCCACACGCCTTACAGGTGGCCATGGCTGAGGCATCCTGTTTTAACATGGCATCATGGCACTGTTGATCCAGTTGACGCGCCTGCTCTTCGGAATAGTAGTGTGACAGGTCTGAAGATACAATGATTAAGTCGTCTTTTTCGGCATATTTATAGAGAATCTCCGCAAGACGCTCTGGTGTGATCTTGCCAAAGACCATGGGTACCAGGATAAAATCACCCAGGGTCTCCTGCAGAAAAGGTAGATGAACCTCTAAGGAGTGCTCCTGTTGATGGGCTTCCGGTTGGCGTGTAATATCTGGCTCTTCACGGAACAGCCGTTGTAAGATCTCCTGATCAAGCGCCACCTGCCCCAAGGGTGTTTTAAAGGCGCTAAAATTACCGACAGAGATCCCCTCCAGATAGACACGATGGCTTGGACCTGCAAGAAAAACACGTTGACGCACTTTAGAGGGTTTGAGTGTTTTATAGGCACAAGCGGCTGTATAGCCTGAATAGATGTAACCCGCATGGGGAGCAACCATGGCCCGGGGTTGAAGATCATGTTGGGGTGCGCGCTTGAGATATTCTCTGACCATCTGCCGTAGTTGGTTGGGATTATCAGGATAGAACATCCCGGCCACTGCGGTGGGACGGACCGACGTTGAAACAGAAAACATAGACTCTTGATCCCATTTTTATGTTTAGATTCATGACCATAATTACGGCCCTGTTTGTTTCTTAAAGCGGCGTTTTAAAAATAATATGCCCCTCCCCTGCCCTGTTTTAAAGAATGGATATAAAAAAATGGCGATTCGATGGAACAAAAACTTTTCGTTACCTGTTTTAAACGGTATCTTTTAGCATAGCTCCTTTAGGATTGTTTTGACAAGTTTAACCAAGAAAAAGATTTTCTCATGAGCCGTAATCAAAAACCGCCTATTCACAGTCAGGCCCAGCTCTCTCCTTTCTATCGTCACTACCGTGATCTTTTATGTGCCAACGATGCCGAATTAGATCAACGTCTATCTTCAGGGAGAGCTCAGTTTACAACAGACTTTCTCTCCATTACCAAGGCGTTTTCAGCGCTATTTTTTGATGCATTTGGGGTATTGAATCGGGGTTCAGCCGTAATTCCTGGTGCGGTAGAGAGTGTGCAACAACTTAAAGCCAAAGGTAAACCCTGCTTGATCGTCTCTAATAATGCATCAAGCTCCCCTGCCCGCCTCTTTGAGAAGTATCAAAAATATGGTTTCTCTTTTCAACCCTCTGAGATTATCTCTTCAGGCATGCCAGTCAGCCCCTATGTAGAGCAGAGTGATTTTAAAGAGAAGCCCTATTACCTGATTGGCACGCCGGATAGTGCTTCATCTTATGCGTATCGGCCGGCGCAAAAGATGGTGAACCATGATGGTAACCAACTCAGTTGGAGTGATGCGGAATATATTCTTATGTGCAGTAATCGGGACTACTATGGTGGTCTGCAACAGCAGGAGATTGAAAAACTACTGCAAAAGAAATCTGCCCTACCCATTCTCCTGGCCAATCCTGATTTGGTCGCACCTAAATCCGATGGGAGCCCCAGTGCGGTTGCGGGTTATACTGCCGCAGAGTTAAGGGAACGCTTCTCTACCCCAGCAATTGGTTTAGGTAAGCCATTTCCTGCAATTTTTGAGATGGCTAAAGCAGCACTCCCCCCTGAGGCGAGACAACATATTCTGATGATTGGCGATACCTTGGATACCGATATCTTAGGAGCTAAAGCGATGGGCTTCTCCACCTGCTTGACGCTTTCTGGAATCTATCAGGATAGTCTTAAGAATGCCCAGGAGATCATGAAAGCACGGCAGATCTATCCTGATTTTGTGGTACCCTCCATTGCACCTGAGAGTCATTGAAGAATCTTTTGATCGGATTGTTAAAAAAAGAGTTGAATTTATCATGCGTCTCTTTTAGAATGCCTCTTGTCTTTTGATTAGGCACCGGATGGGTGGCTGAGTGGTTGAAAGCAACGGTCTTGAAAACCGTCGTGCGTGTGAGCGTACCGTGAGTTCGAATCTCACCCCATCCGCCATTAAAACAATGAGTTAATTCTCATTGTTTTTTTTCGTTTTGGGGTCAATCTCTTCGCTGCCCGACCAGAACTTGTCCATTTTTTGGGCATTATCCAAAAAGGACTTGTACCTAACACACTTTTGGAAAAGTAAAGGTTAACTGGCTTCCATCGCGATTCCCATTACAATGCATTGTCCCCCCCAGATACTGGACAGCCAAAGCGCGCATCAGAATCAATCCCAATCCTTTTTTATTCTGCGACTCTGGTTCCGTATAGCCAATCCCATTATCAGAGATCACCAGATGCAGTGTTTTTTCATCCTGTTTGGAGAGATGACAGATAATCTGGCCACAAGAACGACCGATAAAAGCATGTCGTATCGCATTATATATCCCCTCCTGAACAATTAAACCAATATGGGTGGCCTGTTTGGAACTTAAATTTAAGGGCTCTCCACGGATAAAGAGTTCGATCCCTTTTTGCGACAACGCATGAAACTGATTTAAAGATTGTGCCAGGTGCTCAAACAGATGGCGCGAGTTGATCGGACCAATCCCTTTA
This sequence comes from Magnetococcales bacterium HHB-1, assembly GCA_052043475.1. Taxonomy (GTDB): domain Bacteria; phylum Pseudomonadota; class Magnetococcia; order Magnetococcales; family JBQGBW01; genus JBQGBW01. The sequence goes on along the minus strand of JBQGBW010000002.1, from coordinate 81,472 downwards.
GAATAATTCATCAGTTCATGAACCAAGGAGATGGTTTGCACACGACTCTGGATTGTGATCAGTGCCTGTTGAATTGCTGGATCACGCATCGGTCTAAACTGAAGACTGAGTAGGCTGGAAACCACCTGAAGATTATTCTTAACCCGATGGTTGATCTCCTGAATCAGCCCTACCTTACTTATAAGATCCTTCTGTGCCTCAATCAATCGTTTGAGCATCTGGTTAAAGCAGTCCTGTATCAGAGAAAACTCATTATAACGTTGCGTTGGAATTTTTATCATGGATTGCGCCAGATTTTTTTCATCCATGGCATGAATCGCTTCTGTTAGAGCCATCATTGGACGATTCAGAAGAGCGCGTGCAAAGATAAGAAAAATGACCCATAGAAAGATTGTCTTAACAATTGCACCGATGATTAACACCGCAAATTCATAATAGACTTCATCATAGATTGTCTCTCGATCCCAAAAAAGTTTCAACGTACCCAATTTCCGTGACGTATAGGCAGAAGGCGCCACAAGTGCAAATTGAAACGATTGTAAAGATTCTGAACCAACCGTTGCTTGATCAACAAACGCGGTTGTTGCGCCAACACCTTTAAACAGCTTCTGTTTTTTAACCGATTCAGGAACATGCCCAAAACGCCCGAGCATCCGATCTTGCTCATCCTCTAGAACGACTCCTGCAATAATGAGATTATTATTTATACTTTCTAACATAATCTGAATATAATCACGATCAAACTCCCATAACGCATTGCTCAAGGGTCGCTCAAAGGCGCTCTTTATTTGAAAGAGTTGACGTTCGATCATCTGTTCTGTTTTCTTATACTCAGCGATCAGGCTACCGATTGTTACCACAATCGCCACAATGCAATAGATGGCAAAAACAGATCTGAACAGCGAAATGCTGACCCGATTCTTCCAAAGGATATCACGATGTTTTATCATAATCGGTCGATTAACTTCGATTTGTCCCCATTAAGATCTCTGTCTTGGAACAGACAAAAAAGGGTTTGGTGTTTTGGCGTTATGGGTTTTATTTTGCTGTTAAGCAGTCCACCCTTTGCAGGTATAGCACAATCGCAGGAAAATCAGACCATTCAATCAATTCGCATTGATCGATCTAAGGATCTCTGGTTTAATCCCGATGGGATTTTAAAAACAATCTTTAAAAGAGCAAAGATCTCAGCTCAGATCACAAAAAAGCCATTTCAACGGGGCTATCTGGATGTCGTGCAAGGATATAACGATCTTTTTGTTGGTGGACTGCGGTTGCAGGCAAAAGAGTTTCTATTTCCACGCTGGCACCTCTATTTAGCATCATTCTCTGTACTATCTCATAAAGCAATTCAGAAAAACAGGAAAATAGAAGATAAGAGACAAAAAACGTATCAAGATAATCTGCGCAAAAAACGTATTGTGGCACAACAGGGATTTGAATTCTACTATTTTCAGGATTTGGGTACATTGAATATTCAATGGATCGAGGTAAAAAAAATCTCAGCCTGCTTAGCCTTTTTAAAATCCAATCGCGCAGACTACTGTATGGATAGCACAGAGGTTCTAAAAAAGTTGATCAACACACAGGCCCAACAGCCCTCCTCTTATCAGCTGGATAAAATTTTCTCAGAACCTGTCTATCCCGTATTTTCAAATACGCCACGCTCTAAAGAGATCCTTCGCATCTATGATACCCAACTGGATGCCATGGTCAAAGAGGGCACCTTAGCGACGCTCTTTATCTCCCACGGCTTACCTGTACCACGCCTTGAGGATAGTAAACTGGCCAGTAATCCATCCATGGATGCCTTGGGTTCGGTGGAGAGCAATCCCCATCTTAAGGCGCCTTCCTTTTAGATAGGATCAGATGAAACTGATCCTCTATACGGTTTTGTTCTATGTGGCATAGAATGCAAACCAGACAACACTTCCTGTATATTTTTTATCTTCAGAACCTATTGGACGCCTGAAAGCATGAAAGGATCTTGATTTTCCGCCCGTTCTGCGTAACACATCTATTTTTTTATTATCATGATGATGTGTATCGTTATTATCCACCATAAGCAGTAAATTATCCGCATCCTCTGATTGGAATAACTGTTCCAAGTGAAGCCCGGTAAGTTCATCAGCCGACATATGACATATTCTACAGAAGGCAATATTCGCATGGATAAGAACTTCTGACTCATCAAATATTGCAAAAGCGATAGGTAAGCAGTCAAAAGATTCCTTGAATATATTTAGATCTTTATTTAATGATTTACAATGCGCCTCAAAATCGCTTATCTGTTTCTCTTTCTTCCTGTTTTCAACTGATAACTCTGTAATAATATCAGTCATTCTAGAAAAAAACTCGTCTGGATGACTGGATTGTTTCACCTGTCGAACAGAACCTTGTTCTTCACTTTCCTCCTGTGGATAGAGTAACTCTAAGAGTTGACTGAAGAGTTGACCAAACAACTTTTCTGAAAATGCGCCTGCAATCAGATATTCTGCATCATGTGAAGCGTGTTCTGAATCCGTGCTTTTTAGTTTGATTCCTGCCAAACGAAATGTCGAAAAAGATTCTCTGTATAAGATATTGAACACGAAATTATAGGCCGCACCATTTTTATGCAGTATCTGTTGGAAAATATGGAACTTTGAAATTTCAGAAACCTCAAGGATGCTGGTAAACATAATTTCCAGATTTTTTTTAGGACGTACCCAATCAAATAGAGCCAGATCATCCCTTAGTATTCGTATAATCTGGCCTTTTGGGTTGCATATTACGCCGAACAATTTTCAATATCCTTATATTGACTGAGCGGTGGATAACAGATTTGAAGCTTTTATCAATGTGTCTTTCGCATCAATTCCAAAATCATCGGCACCAACGTTCCTATATAGATCCTGATGATCAATAAAAATCTGTCCACCAACAATAATTTTTGGTTGCGGGGTAACTTGCGTGTTTCGTATAATTTTGATTGCTTTATATGTTTCGGAAAGATGGGTTGTCATTGTGTTTGAGATTCCAACCACATTTGGAGCATACTGCATGATCACCTTTTCTAGACCACGATTTGGTAGATTAGCACCAAGAAGGTGTGAATCCCACCCATTTAATTCGAGCAGGTCAGATAGAATACGCACACCAATATCATGCGATTCACCCTGCACACAAAATAGAATAATCCGCGGACGTTTCTTATTATTCCATGGAATATGGCTGGAAAGCCGGGAGATAAAACTATTCGTTACCGCTGAGCAATAGTGTTCCTCTGCAACGCTGATTAAATTTTTCTGCCACAAACGCCCAACCTCTCTCTGACTCGTTTGGAAAAAATCGAGATAGATCTCTTGAAGAGAGGTTCCTTCATGCAAACTTTTCTCAATAATATTCCATGCAGCCTCTGGTTCAAGATTCAGCAGTGCATGAAGATATTTTTCAGCCTTTTCATTCATGGCGTGCTGATTTGATGAAGGAATCACTCCAGAATCATGCTCCGTTTCAACTTCCAGAATAGCAAGAGATTGATTGATAAGATCCAAGGTCGGTTCATGAACGCTTTCGTCTAGACAGGTCGGTATGATTTCACGAAACAGTTGCAACTGTCTCTTCAGATCTTCGGTTGGAACGCCATAAGAGTGAAGCATGGCTTTGCACCACAAAATGTAATCACAAAATAATTTTACTTCACCGAGTGTCAGTGCTTGCTCCATGTGTGATAAATGGAACTTGGCATCCTGTAGGCAGTAAGGATACCATTTTTCACTGGTTCCAGAATCATGACGACGTTCTGCTAATTGAACGCTGACAACTTCATGGGCTATTTTGTGAAGTTGTGAAGATAATGTATGGTATGGATTTAGAGACATGTCAGATAATCACTCTATGGTACTTATGTCAGCCTGATGAAGAAGTTTTAGGCCGTTTTATTGTAAACAACTTCATTTTCAGGTGATTTTACATCACCTTGAAGTGATTCTATATTTCTTTTTCTTATTTGATCCAATTCAAATTCAGAATATTTAGCCAGTTCGCGAATCTTCTTCGGAACCTCCACGGAAATATGGTAGAGATCCGTGTCAATCAGCCTGGATGATTTTGATATGAAATCAACGGCACCAGATCGAAGGCATTCTATCGTTATTGGTGTATCATCGTGAGTGAACGAACTGAACATTAATATGGGATTCGACTTTTGTTGCATCATTTCTTTGATCAGGTTTACGCCATGGATGTCTGGAAGTTCGTAATCCAGAACAATGAGATCAGGATCAGTGCTGTTATTTAGCTCAATGGCCTCCTGACCAGAACCTGCTTCGCCAACAATCATGATTTCATCCATCTCTCTCAAGACGTTTCTCAGATAAACACGCATGAACTCATCATCATCAACAATCAAAATTCTTATTTTGTTGGATAGATCGATAGGGCAAGCTTCATCATCTATCTGCTCAACTTCACTATTGAATTTTTCAAGAATACTACTAAGAATGTTGAACATGAGCAACCCTCCTCGCAGGAAAGATTATACACCGACTTTTTGTTGAGCAGGTTTCAGAAGTGCCTTAAAGGGCCTGATCATCAAGCTTACACTTTGGTAGAAACATGGAGTAGCCAAAGCAAACGAGAAAGAACCTTTTGAGTTCAGAACTGACGCATACCAACTCCTAGATACCCTACGGGATTCATTCTACCGTATCTGCACTTGCAGTGCAATAAATTTATGATACAACAACTAATTTTATAGCGCAACGATTGCTATTTGGAAATCGATTTGGCATTTCATGCGAACAATATATGCCGTTGATCAACTAGCAATGAGGACGATATGGTTCAGGAATTCAGTACTCTAAAAGTGCTTGCCAACATTTTTTATCCCAACGTATGAACAGCACATGTATTATAATCAGATAGAGATTTCTTGGCAGATACAAGGGAATATGCACTATGCATGTCGTAATCAGTTGCTTTAAAATTGTTAATGAACTTCATGAAGAGGTTCTCAAAGCATTTATCAACCGCCCGGGTATGGTTGATCAGGTGCCCGGATTCATTCGGATGGATGTGCTGCAAAAGCATGATGATCCAGATCAATTTTGGCTCTACACGGTTTGGCAGGATAAGGAGAGCTTTGAGATGTGGCATAAAAGCCATGCATATCAACAGGCCCATCAGGACATGCCCAAAGGTCTGAAATTAGATTCAGAGTTTACCCAGATTCAGCACTTCAAACATATCTGTAGTTGATCCCTGTTTTTGCTTTATCCATGGATGCATTTGATTTGATGGAGCGCAATTTCCATCTTAATAAGCGCCTTCTTTTTTAGATAGGATCAGATTCAATTGATCCTGATTTTAAAAAGGATAAAAATTGAGCATCTCTTTAAAATCAGAAAAATTAACGCGATGAACAATTGAAAACTTGCTTGCAGCAGAGAATCTGTCTACCTTCTTTTAGATATGAACTTAAAAACCCGGATACATAAACAGGGCCGGATACATAAAACAGGGAAAGTGTAGATGAACGTACTGGTTACGGGGGTTGCAGGATTTATTGGATTTTTTGTGGCGCAACGTCTACTCGGCCGGGGAGATCGCGTCGTCGGTGTTGATAATCTGAACGATTATTATGATGTGCGTCTCAAAGAAGCCCGACTTGAAAAAATCCAGAATCATGATCAATTTACCTTCTATAAAATTGATATATCTGATGAGAAGGCCGTTGCAGATCTCTTCAACCAAGAGAAAATTGACCGTGTGATCAATCTGGCTGCCCAAGCCGGGGTACGCTACTCACTCCAGGAACCACTGGCCTATGTGAATACCAATACGGTGGGATTTATCCACCTGCTTGAGAACTGTCGAAACCATGATGTGGAGCATCTGGTCTACGCCTCCTCCAGTTCGGTCTATGGACTCAATGCACAGATGCCTTTCTCGGTACAGGATAATGTGGATCATCCCATTTCACTCTACGCGGCGACAAAAAAATCAAACGAGTTGATGGCCCATGTTTACAGCCATCTGTTTCAGGTTCCTGCCACTGGTCTGCGTTTTTTTACCGTGTATGGACCTTGGGGGCGGCCCGATATGGCGCTGTTTCGCTTTACCAAAGCGATTCTCGAAGACAAACCCATTGATGTCTATAATCATGGCCAAATGGTACGCGACTTTACCTATATTGAGGATATCGCAGAGGGTGTCGTTCGTGTTCTTGATCGTACCCCTCAAGGCGATGAAAACTGGGATGGTAAAAAGCCCAATCCAGCCACCAGTCCTGCTCCTTATCGACTCTATAATATCGGTAACCATGAACCGGTTCCACTGATGACCTATATCGAAACCTTAGAGTGGGCTTTGGGTAAAACAGCCGAAAAAAATATGTTACCCATGCAGCCCGGTGATGTTAAAGCCACCCACGCAGAAGTCACTGAACTCTATCAGGATATCGGCTTTAAACCTAAAATCACCATCAAAGAGGGAATTCAAAACTTTGTAACCTGGTATCGGGAATTTTATCGTTGCTAGCATGAATTCGCACAACAATGCCCTCTTTATTCTCCCCTCCTTCGCTGGTGGCGGAGCAGAAAAGGTTACCCTGACACTCTGGCGCTACTGGAATCAACACCATAGCAACACCGCCAAGCTTCTTTTGCTACACGCTAAAGGCCCACTACAGCAGCGTTTAACTATTAAAGAGCGTCAGTTGTGTATCGATCTTAACCAGCCCCGTCTGCGTCAGGCGATCTGGCCACTGGCGCGTTGGATTAAAACAGATCAACCCAAATGGATCTTCTCCTCCTTAGCTTATGTCACCTTCGCCCTGATTCTCATGCGGCCCTATTTTTTCCCCCACATACCCATTATCGCCCGTGAAGCCAATATGCCCTCTTTAAGCTTAAACGCCATTCAAAAAGGCCGTTGGCTTAATCTGGGTTACCGCTATCTCTATCGGTATGTGGATCATATGATCGCCTCCTCTTATCAGATGGCCACAGAGTTACAGCAGTGGACCTCAATTGCAGAGAAGAAAATCACCATCCTTGCCAATCCAGTAGACCTTACGCTGCATCGAAAAACAACACCAGAGCGTCATCCGGGCTCTGGTTTACGTCTGGTGGCCTCAGGACGCCTGACCCATCAAAAGGGATTTGATCGACTGCTCCAGGTCATGGCTCACCTCCCCCAAGAGATTCATCTCACCCTTTTAGGTGATGGACCCGATCTGGAACAACTGACCACCCAGATTAAAACAGAGCAGCTTGAAAAAAAGATCACTCTGAAAGGCTTTGTCCAGAACCCCTCTCCCTGGTATGCCGGGGCCGATCTCTTTATCCTCCCCTCGCGCTGGGAGGGCATGCCCAATGTGGCCTTAGAAGCATTGGCCTGTGGCACACCGGTGATCGCATTCAAACAGGCAGGTGCAATCGCTGAAATCGCTGAGGCCGCAATACCCGGTGCGGTTATGGTTGTGGATGATCCATATCAATGCACCACCCAACTCTTAAAACAGACGCCCCAACCCTCAAAAGCACAACAGTTATCTCCCTCCCTACTGCCTGAAAGATATACACTATCCCATTCGGGTAACCACTTTTTGAAGATGATCAAGACCATTGAAACCGCGTAATCCCCCCATTGATGTACTTCATATCATCACCTCACTGGATGCCGGTGGTGCGGAAAATCAATTGACCACACTCTGTTGCCTTATGCATCAGCAAGGCTACCATGTCGGTGTCGTGAGTCTGATGACCGATGGGATCCATGCTGAACATCTTAAAAATAACGGTGTACCGCTATGGGAGTTAGGGTTAGCGCGCCGCTATAAATCCTATCATCTCATTTTCGCGCTGATAAAACTCATTCGATTGCTTTGGACGATTAGACCCAAAGTGATTCAAAGTTGGCTCTATCATGCCGATCTGGCTGCTTTTTTTGCGCTCTATCTCTCAGGAAGACGTCATAGGACAAAACTTTACTGGAACTTGCGTTGCTCTAATATGGCGCAAGCGTACTACCGATCCCAAGGAAAAATCCGCACGCTTCTCTCCCGCTTCTCTCCTTATGTGGATGGTGTGGTCTCTAATGCAAAAGAGAGCATCAAAGTTCATCAAAAATTGGGATATAATCCACCCCGCTGGCGATGGATTCCCAATGGCATTGATGTGGAGAAGTTCCAGCCTAATCTTCACCGACGCCAACAGATCCGTGATCAGGAGGGCATCCATGATCAACAGATCATTATCCTTCAGGTTGCCCGTGTCGATCCTCAAAAAGATTATCCCACCCTCTTAGAAGCGGTAAAACGTCTGGATCAACAGGCGATCTGTTGGGTGGTGGGATTGGATACAGAGAAACTCCCCGCACATCCTCAACTGAAACGTTGGGGACTCCGCCGTGATATTCCTGACCTGATGGCGGCGGCGGATATCATGGTTTTGAGTGCAGCATTTGGGGAAGGGTTCTCCAATGTACTGGGGGAAGGGATGGCATCTGGCCTGCCTGTACTCGCTACAGATGTGGGCGATGCCCGTCATATTGTGGATACATGTGGCGTGATCATTCCACCAAAAGATGTTAATTCTCTGGTGAATCATTTAGATAAAATGTTACAATGGTCATCTGAGAAGAGAAAAAGCCAAGGCGTTGCCGCAAGAGCACGCATTATAGAACATTTCTCATGGCCGCATATTGTTAAGCAGTATGCAATATGGTTCAATCTAATCAAAATACCATAAGTCTGTTAGTCCGTTTAAATTTTCTTTTTGATTATAAATATAAATGGTGATAAAACATAATCTATTATAAATGAGAATGATTCTCATAATTAGAGGTAATAAAATATGTTTATCGATCTGCTCACCAACACATGGCATATCATACTGGAATCTGCACCCTGGCTGATTCTAGGTTTTATTGTGGCCGGACTGATGAAAGCCTGGGTTCCAGCAGATCGCATGCAGCAATGGTTGGGTAAACCGGGCCCTGGTTCAGTGATCCGTGCAGCGCTTATTGGCGCCCCCCTCCCCCTCTGCTCCTGTGGTGTGATTCCCGCCGCCTTGGGATTACGCCGTGCGGGCGCCTCCAAAGGGGCAACCACCTCTTTTTTGATCTCAACGCCAGAGACTGGTGTGGACTCCATGGCGATCTCTTATGCACTGCTCGGTCCATTCATGGCCATTGTTCGACCCATTGCCGCGCTTTTCAGTGCCATTCTTGCAGGACTCTTAGTGGATCGTTTTGCGGATGCACCAGAGAAAGCGCTTAAAAAAGCACCAGTCCAATCTATTCCTATCCGTTCCATGCCACCGATTGCGATCAAAGCGCAAAATCGTGAACCCTGTGAGGATCAATGCGGTTGTGATACGGATAAAAAACCAACCATCATTCCCATTGCTGCACCAATCACATTTCGCAAGCCAGATCATGAACCCTGTGAGGATCAATGCGGTTGTGACACGAATAAAAAACCAACCATCATCCCTATTGCTGCACCAATCACATCTTGCAAGCCAGATGATAAATCCTCTAGCCAATGTGGTTGCGATACGCAGGAGGAGACACCATCTCCGCCTGGCTTTCTAACTAAAACCAAATCAGGCATTCTCTATGCTTTTACCAATATCCTTGATGGCATTGTTTTCTGGTTAGGTTTAGGGTTACTCTTAGCAGGCGTTGTCACCACCCTGGTTCCACCACAGATGTTAGCTGAGTGGGGTAGTGGTCTATCCGCCATGCTGATGATGATTCTGGTGGGTATACCGATGTATATCTGCGCCACCGCCTCCACACCTGTTGCCGCCGCACTGCTCTTTGCAGGGGTATCACCTGGCGCCACGCTGGTTTTTTTATTAGCAGGTCCTGCGACCAATATGGCCACACTCGCGGTGGTGGGTCGTGAAATGGGGAGAAAAGCATTGATTGGCTATCTCTCTGGTATTGTTATTGGTAGTCTTTCTTTTGGTTTCTTAGTGGATAGCATTGTTCATGCTACAGATATTCCTATTGTCGAACAGTTGGCGGATCAACATGAAACCATTCCACTATGGATCTCGATTTCTGCGGTCATTATTCTGGTAACCTGTGCGATTCGTCCATTACGGGATTGGCTTTTTCGTCAAACAGGCCTCTCTTCTCGTCAATAACATACGTATAATCCAAATGATTATTACAATAATGGTACAAGAATCTTGATCTAATCTTTGATTCTATTACATAAAGTGACCAATGAGGAGATTTTCAATGCCGTTGATCTTCAGAGTACCTCCATTCAATCGATCTCACAATCGATGGATACGGTAAACAATGAATCAGAAGAGGTAGAACGCCGCATCACTTTTTGTGTTCACGGGCTTTTTTTATGATCAGATGCAGACGCTCTTTGAAGAGAGACCTTAAAAAATATTCTTAAAGCAAATTGAGGCAAGATTTGACATAGAGTACAAGATATGTTATTAGAATAAAGATTTTCTGTCTTAATAATTAAATAAGAGCCTGTTTTAATGAAACCTGTTCAGTTTATAAAAATAGTGTTCTCCTATCCTCCCACATGGCTTGTTATCATCACCCTCCTCTCGTTACACTCTGCTCTCCACTACTGGTTTCAGCCCTCAATTCTCTTTGATCTGGCTGTATCGGGCATTAATCTACTACTCTTTGCACTCTGGGGCATGATCCTTATTAAATCAGGCACCATCGGTCAGATCTACTACACCATGATCAACCGGATCAATGAGGAGGATTGGCGCAGTCTTGAGAAGATTGAAGCCGATCTTAAACAACTGGAGTTTAAACAGGGCATTCAGCAACTCCATATGCTAAGAGAGAAACTGAGCAGTCTCACAGAGGTGATGCAGCGACGACTCCAGGCGGGTGAACTCACCTATGGTCGCTATCTGGGTTCCGCAGAACAGGTCTATCTGGCAGCGGTGGATAATCTGCATGATATCGCGGTTGCTTTAAAAAGTGTCAGCACCATTGATGAAGATTATATTAAACAACGCCTTGGTGAGTTGCATCATAACCAAGATGATGTGGAAACACTCGATCAAAATGAGATTGAGACACTTAAAAAACGCGCCGAACTTCTAAAATCGCAGCAGAAAAAGATTCGTTATCTGGTGACACAGAATGAAACCGCTATGACGGTTCTAGATAAAACCGCCACCGCCCTTGCCGATACCAAAACCCAGAGTGGTCATGCCACCATGGGGGTTCAGGAGGCGATGGCTGAACTGGAGGTTCTGGCAAAACAGGCTGGAAAATATGCGGTACGCTAATTCTTTTATCAATAACTTATCTAAATGGCATCGTACCAACTAAAAACAGTGCGATGATTGATCGAACGGCATAAATATAGTTAAAAATTTGGGGGGAATGCAATGAATCAACAGAGATCACCCATCGATCTTAATCTGGATCAGCCTACAAAACCCACACCACCCACGCAAAGCCCTTCCGAAGAAGCCACAGAAATTGATCAAAAACTGGCACAAAAAGCACAACAGTTTGCCGATGCCTTAGTCGCTATGGATATGCAGGATCAAAAAGCACAGAGCGACTATAAGGATGCGATTACCGGTCTTGGTCTTCAAATGCAACAGGAGGCGGCAAGACGTAGCCAGATGTTGCAACAGCCCATTAAAACACTCTCTAAAAATGGCGAAGATGGCGGTCCAGTGGCCAATGCTTTAGTCGAACTTAAAGTGGAAGTGGAAGCACTCGATCCCCAACAGTTTGATCTCTCTCCTGGCTGGAAAAGCCGTATGTTGGGTTTCATACCCGGTGTAGGCACCCCCTTAAAACGCTACTTCTCCAAATTTGAGACCGCACAGACCACCATTGATGCCATTGTCAACTCCCTTAAAAAGGGGCGTGAGCAGCTCAGCCGGGATAATACCACCTTAGGCGAAGATCAACAGGGGATGAAACAACTCTCTGAACAATTGCAACATCAGATCCAACTGGCGGAACTCTTAGATCAAAAGCTACAATATAAACTGGATCGTGAATTCTCCCCAGATGATCCGCGCCACAATTTTATTCAGGAGGAGCTTCTGTTTCCTCTACGGCAACGGATCATGGATATGCAACAGCAGTTGGCGGTAAACCAACAGGGTATACTCGCAATCGAGGTGATTATCCGCAATAACAGTGAGCTGGCTCGCGGGGTGAACCGTGCCCTCAATGTAACGGTGAGTGCGCTCAATGTGGCGGTAACCGTGGCGTTGGCTTTGGCCAATCAGAAGCTTGTCTTAGATAAGATCGGTGTACTCAATACCACCACCTCTAATCTGATCTCTGGCACCGCACGATCCTTACAACAGCAGGGTGCGGCCATTCAAAATCAGGCTTCACAGACCACCATCGATATGGACGCCTTAAAATCCGCCTTCCAGGATATTCATGTTGCACTCAATGATATCTCTACATTCCGTCGGGAGGCCTTGCCCAAGATGGCGGAAAATATTCTAGAGTTTAATCAACTGACCAAAGAGAGTCAGCGTACGATTGAGCAATTAGAGCGTGGCAATCAGAGCCGCAATCAACTGCTAAAAGCCGATTATAGTGAATAGCGATCATTCAACCGATTATAGTGAATAGCGATCATTTTAATCCATCAAAAGGATAGTCCCATGAATACGATAAAAAACGTCTTTTTTGCGCTTATTGCGCTGCTCACGGGAAGCTTTTTCTATTTTGATGGCTTTAATCTTTTCTCGCCTTCTGCACCCATGGCTTATCCTGAAGCGGTGAGTGAACTCAATGAGATGCTTGAAGAGGTCTCCTGGGCTGAAAGACCGGTTCGACGGCGTGCTAAACTCTCTTTAGATGGTAAAAAAGATCTTCAGGATACACTGCCCGATATCAAAGAGTATCCTTTAGTTGTCAACTATCCCCGCAATGACAAATACGCCATCGCAGAGATCTTTGTCACCACCACCCGCTCAAAGTCGGGCTCCGATGGCCATATGGTTGAGGTGGGTAAGGCGTTTAATAAAGCCAATATCCGCTTAGATGGTGGCATGATCGCTAAAATCCGTATCCGCCAGATCGCTTCGGGTACAGGGTATCAGTTTATTGCGGCAAAAAAATATCTGCCCGATGCCTTCTCTCCTGTACATCACCTCTGGATCGAGATGGCTAAAGCGAAAGGGATTAAAATGACCCCCATTCGTGAGAGTATGGCGAGAAGCGTTGGTGGCGTGGTGATGAAAAAAACATTCGCCGGCCAGATCCGTAAGAATTATGGTAGGGTTGATATAAAATCAATCATCAATGAGGTGGTGCAGGGCAATCTGGCAATGGGATATACGGTGCCATTCTCCAGCAGCACCGGACTAAACTTTCTCCTCTCCGTTCTCGATACCTTCGCAGAGGGTAAGCAGGATCAACTGCTCTCTCCTGCGGTGGTCAGTACATTTGAGCAGTTTCAACGCGGCGTCCCTTTTGTGGCATTAACCACGCTGCATATGCGTGACTCTGTTAAGCGTGAGGGCGGCTCCCTGGATGCCTTTGTGATGGGTCATCAAACCTTCCTTAAAACCGCTGAGTTGCAATCGGGTTATGAGTTTATCCCCTTTGGTGTCTCCCATAACCATCCGCTCTATGGTGTGGGCGATCTTTCAGCAGAGAAAAAAGAGGTCTTAGAAAAATTTGCCCAATTCTCTGAACAGCCACGCTACAAAAAACTGGCTTTAGATTATGGTTGGAATCAACCCATATCCCGTGCCTTCAAACCCACGGTTAAAATTCCCGCTGGCCATACACTGATTCAGGCACAACAACTCTGGAAAGAGAAGAAAAATTCCGGCCACAAGATCGCAGCCCTTTTTCTCGCCGATATCAGTGGCTCCATGGATGGTGTGCGCATCAAAAAACTTAAAAAGGCGCTCTTAGTGGGCAGTGATTTTATCTCTCCAGAAAATTCTATTGGCTTGGCGGTCTTTCACAACCGGGTGGATGTGATCCTACCGATCAAAAAGTTTAATTTCAGCCATAAGTCCGCCTACCATGCGGCGGTACAGGATATTCAGGTGAGCGGTAATACCGCGATGTATGATGGTATCTTAGTCGCACTCTCAATGCTGGTTAAGGAGAAACAAAAAAATCCGGATATCAAACCGATGCTTTTTGTACTCTCTGATGGAGAGACCAACAAAGGCTATCTCTATGATGATGTGGCACGCGTGATTGAAGGCATCCGGATTCCGGTCTATACCATCGGCTATGAGGCGAACCTCAAAGAGATGAAACGGCTCTCCTCTTTGGTGGAGGCTGCAAGTATCAATGCAGGGGAAGGCAATGTGGAGTATAAAATTGGCTCACTGCTCAATGCCCAGATGTAACTTGAATCAGAAATGACATCCACTGGAGATCACTCCGACGCCACACAGGTCACTATGAAAATCTTCTCCCTATGGTTGGCCATCACAATCACAGTCTATGGCCTGTTTGCTACCGCAAGCCACCACTACTACAGCCATAATCCCCACAGGATTATGATTATCCTAGATAGCTCTTTTGCGATGAAACCAGCGTGGCGACAGGTAGAGAAGATTCTTACCCGATTTAATCCGCGACGCTACACCGAATATCGTTTGATCACAGAAAAAAGAGCGGTGCATCATTGGCAGAAAAGATTAAAACCGGGGCGACTCTCCCCCTATGCACCACGCAACTTCTCCTGGCTACAATCGCAAGGAAAAGAACAGATCGAGCAATCGGCAGCCACAAAAATCTATATGATTACCAATGCTGATCAATCTCAGATTGGACCCTTTGATCATTGGGAGATTATCCACCCCTCCTCATTACAATGAGATCATCAGGATTAGCGGATTCATGTTCTTACAGTTCCTGGAAAATTCAGAGTTGCATTGGATACCTAATTCGGTTAAAAATAGTTCTTCGGGAACTGCAAAGCGATCTGGTTATCATAACCTTAAGATGCAACCATTTTATATTTAGATATTTTTAATGAGGTCTCCATGGATTTTTCCGTTGCCCGTACCAATATGGTTCAATCACAGATTGTCCCCCACGCCATTGACGATGAAAGCCTGCTGGATGCTTTTTTTAATGTACCCCGTGAAATGTTTCTCACAGAGACCCAACGCACACTGGCCTACTCTGATGTCGCGATCCCTCTTAATAAAGAACGGCGTCTGCTCACACCGATCCAGACCGCCCGTATGATCGATGCACTTCAAGTAACCCCTGGTGATAAGGTGTTGGTGGTTGGTGCCAATGTTGGTTATGAAGCCGCACTTCTCAGTGAAATGGGCATCACAACCTATGCATTAGAGACCGATAATGCCTTAGCTAAGAGTGGCAAAAAACAGACCCAGAATATCGAATGGAAAATTGGCCCCATGATCTCTGGTTGGGATGAAAAGGGCCCCTTTGATGGCATTCTCATCTGTGGCGCCATTCCTGAACTTCCCAGCGAACTGATTGGACAACTTCACAAAAATGGTCGTCTGATTACCATCTTAGGACGTTCAGACCAAATCGTGATGAGACTGGTACGGGTTCATGGTGTTGCAGGAGGGGATCACCCCGAAACACTCTACGATACCCACGCCACACCGCTGACCGGTTTTGAAACATTAGAGCGCTTCCAACTTTAAGAACGTCACCAACGTTTAAGCATGCTAAAAAAAAGCGCAACGCCTACTTCCAGCCAGGTTCATGTCAGATTATCGATAACGATAAATAACAAAAAGAGGTTAGCTATATGAATCGGATTGAATCCATCTCTAATTCATTTATGAACTCCTTCTCCCAAGGAGATGGCCGCTTGGTTGTTTATGGTTTACTGGGACTGGTGGTCTTTTTTATCATTGGTGGCTTGATCAGCCATCTGGCAAAACAGAGTCGGTTGAAAAAATTGAGAAAGCGTAAACGCTTGCGGCAGCAAAAACACGCACGTTTTTAAAAACAGATCTTAAATTTTATTCATGTGTAGAGGGAACAACAGATTGTGAGCCTGATTGTGCAAAAATATGGCGGGACCTCCGTGGGTTCTGTCGAACGGATTCGTAATGTCGCCAAAAAGGCCATTGCCGAACAGCAGGCTGGAAACCAGGTGGTGGTCGCCGTTTCTGCCATGGCTGGAGAAACCAACCGTCTGGTCTCCCTGGTCGATGATATCCTCCCAGATTACAACTCTCGTGAATACGATGTGGTTGTATCCGCTGGAGAGCAGGTATCGATTGGTCTTCTTTCACTAATGATCCAATCTTTAGGCGCAACAGCCAAATCCTATCTTGGCTGGCAGGTACGTTTTATCACCAACAGCGCCCATGGAAAGGCCCGCATCAAACGGGTTGAAGATCACCGTATACGTCAGGATCTGGATGCAGGCGCCATTGTGATTGTCGCTGGATTTCAGGGAATTGATGAAAAAGGCAATGTCACCACCCTAGGCCGTGGTGGCTCAGATACCTCCGCTGTGGCGCTGGCCGCAGCACTCAAGGCGGATCGCTGTGATATCTATACCGATGTGGATGGCGTCTATACAACCGATCCCAACATCGAACCCAAAGCCCGCCGTATGGATCAAATCTCCTACGATGAGATGCTGGAGATGGCCTCCCTGGGCGCTAAAGTACTGCAAACCCGCTCTGTTGAGCTGGCAAAAAAATATTCCGTTCCCTTACGTGTACTCTCTTCTCTGGCCGAAGGTAAAGGTACACTACTGACCTCGGAAGAGAAAACAATGGAAAATGTTCTGGTCTCAGGTATCGCCTACAATAAAGATGAAGCCAAACTGACGGTGCTCGGTGTGCCGGATAAACCCGGTGCGGTGGCCTCAATCTTTGGTCCTCTGGCTAAGGCCAATATCAATATTGATATCATTCTGCAAAATGTTGCACCCAGCGGAAAGGAGACCGATGTCACCTTCACCGTGCCTAAAAATGATTACAAACGTGCACATGAAGTACTCGTTGAGGTGGCAAAAGAGATCGAAGCCCGTGATATTCTTGGTAACCCCGATATTGCCAAAGTCTCAGCAATTGGTGTCGGTATGCGCTCACACTCCGGTGTTGCTCAACGCATGTTCGAAACCCTGGCAAAAGAGAATATCAATATCCAGATGATCTCCACCTCAGAGATTAAAATCTCTGTGGTAATCGATGCCAAATATACCGAACTGGCGGTGCGTGCACTGCATGATGCCTTTGAACTGGATAAAGATCTCGGTGATCGTGTCGATATCGATATGTAAACCTTAATGATCTTTCTTAAAAATATTCAGATACACTTTCTCCTGATGTTAAGCAACTTAAAATCAGGACCAAAGCGGGCTTATAAGAGCCCGCTTAATCTATTTTGGTTAAAATCATGGATGAGCAAAAATCCGTCGAACTGTTTGATACCACCTTACGTGACGGATCACAGAGTGAAGATGTCCTCTTCTCAGTCAACGATAAACTGGCCATCGTTGAAGCCCTGGATCACTTAAAAATCGATATCATTGAAGGTGGATGGCCAGGTGCCAATCCTAAGGATGTGGCCTTCTTTGAGCAGGTGAAGAAACTTAAATTACAACATAGCCGTCTGGCCGCATTTGGTTCGACACGCCGTGCTTATGCGTCTGCAGAAGAGGATCATATTCTCAAAGCACTGCTTGAAGCGGAGACGGGTGTGATCACCATCTTTGGTAAATCGTGGGATTTCCATGTCACCACCGCCTTGAAGATCACCTTAGAGAAAAATCTGGAGTTGATCCATGACTCCGTTCGGTATCTGAAAAAGCATACCGATATGGTGATCTATGATGCCGAACATTTTTTTGATGGCTTTAAGAATAATCCAGAATATGCACTTAAAACACTTGAAGCCGCACAATCGGGTGGTGCGGATCGACTGGTTTTGTGCGATACAAACGGTGGCTGTCTTGTTCATGAGGTGAGCAAGATCGTTAAAAAAGCAACCCAACTGGATACGGCAATCGGTATTCATTGCCATAACGACTCTGGTCTGGCTGTCGCCAATACATTAGCTGCGGTTGATTCTGGTGCGACACATGTTCAAGGCACAATCAATGGCATTGGCGAACGCTGTGGTAATGCAGATCTGATCTCTGTAATCCCTAACCTGATGCTGAAAATGGAACGGCAGACCAGCCTGCAACCAGAAGATCTGCAAAGGTTGACCCAGACCAGCCGTTTTGTTTATGAGATTATGAATCGTGCGCCACGCAAAAATCAACCCTATGTGGGCTCCTCTGCGTTCGCCCATAAAGGAGGGATTCATGTTTCAGCAGTGTTAAAAAACAGCCAGACCTATGAGCACATTAAACCGGAGAAGGTGGGTAACCGACAAAGGGTTTTGGTATCTGAGCAGGCGGGCCGTAGCAATCTGGTCTATAAACTGGATCAATTTGGTATCAAGGATGTTGAAGCCAGTGATCCCCGTATGCAAATTCTACTCAAAGAGGTTAAAGAGTTAGAGCATAAGGGCTATCAGTTTGATGGTGCAGATGCCTCTTTTGAGCTTCGTGTCCGCAAAGCACTGGGTGAGGTTCCTGACTATTTCTCCTTAAGGGGATTTAGGGTCAGTATCTCCAGGATCAATGAGTTGTGGGCAAAAGAACTCGCCAACGAACAGCGGCTTGTCTCCGATGCGGCCGTCAAGATTGATGTGCATGGCCAGTTGGAACATACGGTCTCTGAAGGTGATGGCCCCATCAATGCATTAGACTTGGCACTGCGTAAAGCGTTGGTGCGTTTCTATCCTCAACTTAAAAATATGCACTTAGAAGATTTTACTGTGCGTATCCATAAGCCGGTTTCTAAGGCTGGTTCTGATGCCATTGTCCGTGTGCTGATTCAATCCCACGACGACCATGAAAGTTGGGGGACTGTGGGTGTCTCTCCCAATATTATTGCAGCATCCTACGATGCTTTGGTCGATTCTGTAACGTATAAACTATTCAAAGATGGCGTCAAACCATCCTGTTAACAAAGTTTTCTTCGAAGCCTAACAAAGAAGTGGTGGATATAAAATGAAAAAGATTGAGGCCATTATCAAGCCTTTTAAACTAGATGATGTAAAAGAAGCCCTCGCTGAGGTGGGCATTCAGGGCATTACCGTTTCTGAGGTGCGCGGATTTGGCCGCCAGAAAGGGCATACCGAACTCTATCGCGGTGCGGAATATGTGGTGGACTTTCTACCTAAACTTAAAGTTGAGGTAGTTTTAGAAGAGAGCTTGGTAGAACGCGCCATCGAAGCCATTGAACAGGCCGCACGTACAGGTCGTATTGGTGATGGTAAAATCTTTATCATTCCCGTAGAGACCGCTGTCCGTATTCGTACCGGTGAACGCGACGATAATGCACTATAATAGATGCCTATCTAAATAATATTGATAAACGCCCCTAAAGATATCTTTAGGGGCGTTTATATTTTAGGATATTGTGATGATATGGCATAAAGAGACTATATTTCAGTGCTATTTTTGTATAAGATTGTCCCGACACTCAAACCTGACACCATTTTAAGCAGGATAATCGCAATGGTGCCAGATGTAAAGATTTATATTTATAAATATATGATAATTTTATACGAGTTAAAAACAGATGCATACTCTAATTCGCTCTGTGATCCACTATGGGCCACTCCTTCTCTTTCCAACAGCCATTGGAATCATCAGTTATCTCTCCTTGCAACACCTGCTCTTAAATGATTTTTCCAGCAATGCCGTTCAGTTTGGAAATAAAATCTTCTGGTTTAGCATCAGTATTGCGCTGCTCTCCTTTGTTTTTAAGATACTCTACCACTGGCTTCTGATACGTCGTTTGCACTATCCACTGAAACGGATTAGGCGCCGTGTGGAGCAGTTGGCAGATGGCCATCTGATTCAACCTATTGGTCAGAATATTCATTCACAACAACATGGCCAGGATATCTCCAGAATCGCTAGGCGTCTTGAGACGATGCGACAGTCATTTTATCATATGACTGAAAATATACGCTTAAACAGCAATACCATTGCCGCTGGTGTCGAAGAACTCATCCTGGCTAAGGATGCCCTTAAAAAGGATGCCACAGAGAGTCTCTCTTTTGTAAGAGAGGTTGTAGAGGATCATAAAGAGGTCAGTCAGGGCGCAACAGATATTCAAAAGGCCGCCCATGAAACCGCCCATGGTATCACAGCCATGAGTGCATCGGCGGCACAACTCTTCTCTAATATTCAAACCATCGCCAGCACCTCCTGTCAGGTCAGCAATAGTATTCAGGATATGGCGCAGGTCTCCAGCCAGATTGATGAAAGTCTTACGGGCGTTAATAGTAATCTCGTGCAGGTTAATCAGTCAGTTACCACGGTAAGCACTTCAATCAATGAGATGCAGAACGCTTTAAATGGTGTACGCACACGCTGTATTGAGGCGGGTGAGATCTCCACCGCTGCAAACCAGATGGTTCAAGAGGCGGGTACGGTGATGTCCAAGTTAGATGGCGCCACCAATAAAATTGGTAATGTCACTGAGGTCATTAACAGCATTGCAGAACAGACCAATATGCTGGCACTCAATGCATCCATTGAGGCCGCAGGTGCAGGAGAAGCGGGTAAAGGTTTCTCTGTGGTTGCCAATGAGGTGAAGGATCTGGCACGACAGACCGCTGAAGCCACACAGATGATCTCAGAGCATATTGGGGAGATTCAATCGATCAGTCGGGATGTTGTGGACAGTAATCAAGAGATTGTTAAGAAAATTGGTTCTGTCTATGATGCCAACAATGAGATCGTGCATGCCATGGATGAACAACAACAGGAGATCCATGCCATCTCTTCAGCTATAGATAATATCTCACAATCCTCCGAAGAGGTCTCAGCCACTTCCCAAGATCTTAATCAAA
The DNA here is from genome assembly GCA_052043475.1 of Magnetococcales bacterium HHB-1. Taxonomy (GTDB): domain Bacteria; phylum Pseudomonadota; class Magnetococcia; order Magnetococcales; family JBQGBW01; genus JBQGBW01. The sequence continues at coordinate 60,604 of JBQGBW010000002.1, read as the reverse complement.
CAGTCTCTACTATGGCAACAGCCGCGCAAGAGGCGGCCACAGGCGCCAGTAATATTTCACAATCAGCGGGGGAAGCCGCCCAAGCCGCAGAGACACTTTCAACCACCAATGAGAAGATCAATCAGATGGCGCTCTCAGTCTCTACGGCAGCAAAACAGTCTGCTGTTGCCACAGAACATGCCAATGAGAAGATCCTTAAAGTGGATCATAATACCGTGATTTTGCATGGTGCGATCAACAATATGGCACGCCTGATTGATACCATCACCCACCCGGAACAGCAGCTTAAAAAATCGATCTTAGAATTTGATCTGGGGGGTGCACCGATGGATATTAAAGGGATTAAGGGTGCGCACCTTAAGTGGTTGGGACGATTAGAGAATGTAATCCGTGGTCGTTCTGAACTGACACCAGATCAAGTGGCCAGTGACCGGGAGTGTGATTTTGGCAGGTGGTACTATGGTGAAGGCAACAAACAGTTTGGTGATGCCACCTATTATAAAGAGGTTGGAATGACCCACGCCAATGTCCATAACCTGGCCAGAGAGATTGTTGATCTTGTCTCACAAGGCCATGTTGCGCAGGCTGAGGATAAGATGAAACAGTTCAACCAGCTCAAAGATGAACTGTTTGAGGTACTGGATAAACTTTATCGTCATATTATCAGCACCACATCGCATAAAGAGCATATGTTTAGGCTCGTCGATAGGCTCTATGATCAAGCGATAAAGCAAAAAACTTCTGTTTCAGTTTAGACGCTTTTTTAATCATGAATATTTTCCGACGGCTCTATTCACATTTTATCTCAAAAGAAGTGCATACACCCACAACAGATCAATCAATCGAAGCATTTAAGGAGACTGCACACCGTTATGAGGAGAAGCATAAAAAAAATCTCTCCTTTATAGCGCCACCAATCACCGAGATAAAATATGTTGTGGGTGTTGATGTTGCTTACCGGGGAGATGTGGCTACCACATGTGCATTGCTCTTTAAGTTAGGCCACTGGACACCCATTGAGGTGTGTTACCACACCAGTAGAACAGATGTTCCCTATATACCGGGCTACTTCTCCTTCCGGGAGGGTCCGCCTGTGATCGAAACCCTTAAAAAACTCAAAAAGCGGTTTGATCTGATCATTATTGATGGCCAGGGTACGGCACATCCACGAAAATTTGGTTTGGCATGCGATGTTGGGCTTCAGATGGATAAACCCACCATCGGATGTGGGAAGTCCAGGCTCTGTGGTACCTATGACGCTTTAGATCAGCAACAGGGAAGTTATGTTCCGCTCAACAATCCAGATCGTATTGGGTCGGTTCTAAGAACAGTCACTGGAGTGAAACCGGTTTTTATCTCTCCAGGACATAAGACCAATCATGATTTCTCAATTCAACTGATTATGCAGTGTGTCACCCGTTACCGTGTGCCTGAACCCACAAGGTTGGCCGATATCTATTTAAGAAAATGGATGAAAGAACACAGTGATCATCAGGCGTGATCCAGATCAATTGAGTATGACGCGTTCCTTTTCAATAATTTTTCTGAAAGACTCCGCTGTACTCGCCCAATCCACCACATCCACTTTGAAAGGCAGGTCCGATTCACTGAACGCCTCCTCCAAACACGCTTGTCGTTCCAAATCCAGAGATTCCTTTCCCAGAATACACAGATCAAGATCAGAGTACTTTCTAGCGATCCATTTGGCGCGGGAGCCAAAAGCCCACACTTCTCGGTCTGGAATATGTTCTTTGAGAATGGATCGGACAATCTCCCAATGATCGGGGCGAATATCAATGGGGGGGGGTTTACTCATGCCTGCTCTGTTCTTTCACGTAGACGTTGCAGAAGAAAGCGCGCCTCTTCAAGAAATGCAGGAATCTTATCGATCACACGCAGCGCTTTATCTTCATTGTAGGTGTGACTGGTGATATTGCGCGAATTTCGATAACCACGCCATATTTCCCAATCATTGAGCAGCAGATCCTGTTCACTCCCAGTACGAATCAGATCTGGGAAGGCCATTTGATTAATTCTTTCTGGACTGGCTGCGGCCATTTTTAGATAGCGCCTTAACATCTTGTGGGAAAGTTCATAGGTAAACTCAAAACGTTGAATAACACCATCTCGAATAAGGGTGTTTTCTGGCTGTTGGCGGAATATATCCAGCCCTTCTGCGAATCGATCAATCGCATGACTAAAGGATGTCAAATCAAGTTCAGGTTCGGCCATTTTTTTCTCCACGTTCTTGTAGATTATCAAGAGAGCGAAAGAGGATGGATAATATGTTTTCTTATTTGTATTGAAAATCCATGCTTCTAAACCATGCTGATGCTTAAAACAGTCTAGCACACGTTCTTACTTTTCTGCAATGACATGAAACGGTACATCTTCTGGGCTTTTATGCATATCCAAGTTTATGTGATTGGTTTGGATGAGAATCATAAATGATCGTAATCAATAACGACGGTCATCCTTCGAAAAATAGATGGAAAGGCTCATCCATCTTATTTTTTTATTCTTAAGAAAACTTTACAACGCTTTACAACAAAGTTATATTCAGTACTCGCTAAAACTAAACATTCTTGTTTAAGTCTGTAACAACAGTCTGTCTTCATAAAAGAATAACATATATCCCAAAATAGACACCAAGAGATGGAATGTCATGGATGCTGCCACTCACAATAGCCTAGACGCTCTGCTTGAAACGCTCTCTTTACACCAGATTGAACTCACCCTCGATCAACAGAAATTGAGATTCAATGCACCTAAGGGGGCGATGAACAAAGCGATGCGTCAACAGATTATTAAATATAAAGAGGATATAATTCAACGCTTTAAAGATGGGTCGTCAGACCATCCTATTCCAAGACAGAAGCAACATACAGCGCCGCTCTCTGCTGCACAAAAACGTTTATGGTTCTTAGATCAACTGGAGCAGGGTAAAACCGCAACCTATAATCTTCCTCCTATGGTGTGGAAGATAAACGGCCACTTTAATGTTAATGCAGTACAAGACGCTTTAGATCTAATCACACAACGCCACTCTGTTCTTTCTGCGGCCTTCTCCCTAAAAGATAAACAACCCGTACAGACCACCAGTTCAAAAGCAAAATTCCATACGATCCATCATAATCTGACGTTGATTAGCAAAGAAGAACAAAAAATTAAAATTGGAGAAATAATTCAGCAACAGGCAGAAACCCCTTTTCAACTCGATCTAGGCGAACCGCTGTTTCGTGTCACTCTGCTTAAACGTGCAGAGACAGAGTATATCTTTATTCTGGTAATGCACCATATTATCGCAGATGGATGGTCAATTGCGATCTTTCTGGATGAATTTTTCACCCTCTATAATGCATGCCATCAGCATCTCCCCTCTCCGTTGCCACCACTACCCATTCAATATGGCGATTTTGCCCGGTGGGAGGCCGATTATCTTAAAAGTCCCGAACGAATCAAACAGCGGGTCTACTGGCGAGAAAAACTGCACAACACCCCCACCCTGCTCACCTTACCTACCGATTATCCACGACCAAAAATACAACGTTTTCATGGTCGCACAGAAACACTTCTTATCTCTCAGATCGAAGCCCATAAGATTAATCAATTCTGTCTCCAGAACCATATCACCCTGTTTATGTTTCTGCTCACCACCCTATCCATCCTGCTCTCACGCTACAGCCAACAGGATGATCTGGTAATCGGCTCCCCCATATCCCACCGACCCCACCCACAGACTGAAAAACTGATGGGCCTGTTTCTCAATACCCTGGCACTACGCATCCAAACAAAAGACAATCCACGCTTTATTGACCTGTTAAAACAGGTCAAACAGACCGCACTGGAAGCTTACCAGAACCAGGATCTACCCTATGATCAACTGCTTGATGTCATCCAACTGGAGCGTAACTTAAACCATACCCCCCTCTTTCAGGTGATGCTGGTGTTGCAAAACACCCCGGAAGTTAAGGTGGAGTTTCCTGGTCTTTCCTTTACTTCCATCCCCTCAGAGCAGATCAGTGCCCGTGTTGATCTTACACTCTCTGTAGAGGAGTCCAGACAGGGATTAACCTGCCATTTTCGTTATAACAGAGATCTCTTCTCAAAAGCGCGTATTAAACGTATGCAGGGACATTTTAAAACCCTCTTGGATCACGCGATCAAAACACCTGAACAAAAAATTCTTCACCTTCCTCTGCTCACTCAAGAAGAAGAGCAACAACTGATCCAATGGAACCAGACCGATACCCCCTATCCTCTGGATCGTTGCCTTCATCACACCTTTGAGCAGCAGGTTGAATTAACACCAGAAGCAATCGCGCTATGCTTTGAAGATAAAACACTCAGCTATAAGCAATTCAACCAGAAAGCCAACCAACTGGCCCATTACCTGAGACGTGTTGGTGTGGATAAAGAGGTTCTGGTGGGGCTCTGTATGGAGCGCTCTTTAGAGATGCTGATTGGGCTCTATGGTATCGTTAAAGCAGGGGGCGCTTACGTTCCCCTTGATCCTGAATATCCTAAAGAGCGACTTGCTTTTATGCTTGAAGATATTCAATCACCGGTGCTACTCACCCAGCGCCATCTGATACCTAAAATAGAGACCATCACGACCAACATACAGATTATCGCACTGGATGATCCAAAAGCGATTTTTAAGGATCTGCCAAAAACCAACCCAAGTCACAATACCAAACCCCATAATCTCGCTTATACAATCTATACTTCAGGCTCTACCGGAAAACCCAAAGGGGCGATGAATAGCCATCTGGCGATTTGTAACCGTCTTTTCTGGATGCAGGAACGTTTTCCTCTGGATCACAGGGATCGTGTGCTGCAAAAAACGCCCTACAGCTTTGATGTTTCGGTGTGGGAGTTCTTCTGGCCATTGATGTATGGTGCCCAACTGGTGATCGCCAAGCCAGAAGGCCACAAAGATAGCGCTTATCTGATTCAATTAATTCAACAACAGAAGATTACCACACTGCACTTTGTACCCTCCATGTTGCAGGTCTTTCTTGAAGATCCCCAGGTTGAGAAGTGTCAGACCATTCGGCAGATTATCTGTAGTGGAGAGGCGTTGCGCTTTGAGCAGAAGGAGAAAACGAAGCAATATCTTCCTCATGTAGCGCTACATAATCTTTATGGTCCCACTGAGGCGGCGGTTGATGTCTCCCACTGGCCCTGTGATCAACCGCGTCAGGATCAGATTATCCCTATTGGTCAACCCATTGCGAATATCCAGCTCCATATCCTTGATCCATCGCTTCAACCTGTACCCATTGGTATTCCAGGTGAGTTGCATATTGCAGGTATCGGTGTCGCAAGAGGGTATCTGAACCGTGAAGCACTCACCAAAGAGAAGTTTATCCCCAATCCTTTCTCTACCGGTGATCATAATCGCGTACTCTACAAAACGGGAGATATGGTCCGTTATCTTGAGGATGGCCATATTGAGTATCTGGATCGCATTGATTTCCAGGTTAAAATTCATGGATTCAGAATTGAACTGGGTGAAATTGAAAATGTCTTGATACAATATGAGGATATTATCAATACCGTTGTGATCGCCTGGAAAGAGAGTGATCAAGCCGCACCCTTCTTGGTGGCTTATCTGGTGACTCAATCAGGAGAAGAGATCGTAGAATCAGCCATTCGGCAGTTCCTGGCAAAGAAACTGACCGATTATATGATTCCCAAAACGTTTATTCGACTGGAGGAGATTCCACTCAACCACAATGGGAAGGTTGATCGGCGTGCCTTGCCCGATCCAACAACCCAGCGAACGATTACAGAAAACAACTTTACATCTCCCAGTAATCCCATGGAGATATTTATCGCAGATCTCTGGTGTGATGTACTGGGTAGGGAGAAGATCGGCATCCATGATCACTTTTTTGAGATGGGTGGAGACTCCATCAAAGGGGCGATACTAATCAACAAACTGCAAAAGATTATCAATAAGCTGATCTATGTGGTGGCGATCTTTGAGGCGCCCACCATCGCACAGTTTATCACCTATATGAAACAGCACTACCCGGAGTCGCTGGAGAAAATCGGTGGGAAAGGGAATCAAACCGCTGAACAGCAACATAAAAAGATTGATCCAACCACATTAAAGCAGTTTCAGAAGATTATTCCTCCTCTAAAACAGACCTTTAACATTCTAGAGAAACAGAATCCACCCGCCATCTTTATTCTCTCTCCACCTCGCTCTGGCTCCACTCTCTTAAGAATTATGTTGGGTGGACATCCCCAGATTTTTGCACCACCAGAACTGGAGTTACTCTCCTTTAATGACTTAAATGAACGAAAAAATGCCTACACAGGACGCAACCTCTTCTCTTTGGAGGGCACTGAACGGGCCTTAATGGCCATTCATCAATGCACGCCGGAAGAGGCGAAAGCGATGATGCATCAGTGTGAGCAGGAATCATTAAATATTCAACAGTTCTATCAACGTTTGCAAGAGGGCTTAAAGAATCAGATCCTGGTGGATAAATCCCCCGCTTATGCACTGGATATCAACATTCTAAAAAGAGCGGAAAGCTACTTTAAAAATGCCCGCTTTATCCATCTTTTACGCTCTCCTTATGGGATGATCAACTCTTTTGAGGAAGCGAAGTTGCATCAGGTTTTCTTCCGTTATCCTCATCAATTTACTGTAAGATCATTGGCAGAGTTGATCTGGCTACAGAGCCATAAAAATATCCTACAATTTCTCTCCACCATCCCCAAAACTCGGCAACATAAGCTCCATTTTGAAGAACTCACCCAGCAACCAAAACCGGTAATCGAGGATCTCTGTGATTTTCTTGAGATCGATTTTTCTCAAGCCATGCTGCAACCCTATCAGGAGCGCAAAGATCGCATGGCCGATGGCCTCTTCCCCGAATCAAAAATGCTCGGTGATGCCAAGTTTCACAGCCATAAAAAGATCCAGAGCAGTGTGGCGGAACGGTGGCGACAAAATTATCAAGAAGATTTTTTAAGTCAGATCACCTGGGAGGTCGCTGAAACATTAGGCTATGATCAAAAAACGTTTGCCCCGCAACAGCAATCGATCAACTTTACCGCACTCACCAAAAAACCCGCAACAAAAAGCACGCCACTCTCTTTTTCTCAACAACGCCTCTGGTTTCTCAATCAACTGGAGGGAGATCAAGCCACCTATAACATGCCGGTGGCATTACGCCTGACAGGTACTTTAGATGAAGAGACCCTGCATCGCAGTCTATCTGCACTGATCAAGCGTCATGAAAGCCTACGCAGCATTTTCCCAGACCATGAAGGCCAACCCATACACCGTCTGATTAATCAGGATCTTAAACTCAATCGGGTTGATCTCTCCCAGAGGGAAGATATTGAGAAAGAAATCCAATACTGGTTAGAAAAAGATAGCCAGGAAGCCTTTAATCTGACAACAGGTCCACTCTTTCGCTGTACGCTGATTATCTGTGATAAAAATCAGTCTATTCTCCTGATTAATATGCACCACTTAATCTCCGATGGCTGGTCCATGGGGATTTTGGTAAGAGAGTGGAGTCTACTCTATAACGCCTATCTTGAGGGGAAACCCTCACCACTGCCTAAGCCAACGTTACAGTATAGTGATTATGCCTACTGGCAACAACAGCATATGACATCCACTGTACTCCAGAAGCAACTTCGTTACTGGCAGAAGCGACTCCATGATATTCCCACACTCTTAGAGCTTCCCACCGATTTTCCCCGTCCTCCTGAACAAAAATTTAACGGGGCTGTGGTTACATTTTCCATCACAAAAGCGATCACATCCCAACTGAAACAGACCGCTAAGAGTCAGGATGCCTCTCTTTTTATGGCACTCTTAAGCCTGTTTGCCACACTGCTTTCACGCTACACTCGAAGTGAAGATATTGTGATCGGTACGCCTTCAGCCAACCGGCAATCAGAGTCGTTGGAGAACGTGATCGGGTTTTTTGTCAATACCTTAGTAATGCGTCTTGATCTGGCGGACCAACCCTCCTTTGAGCAGTTATTAAGACAGAGCCGTGAAGTGGCCTTAGAGGCTTATCAGCATCAGGATATCCCCTTTGAAAAATTGGTGGAGGCGTTGCAACCGGAACGTAACTTAAGCCACTCACCGCTCTTTCAAGTGATGCTGGTGCTGCAAAATGCCCCCATGAATGCACCAAAGCTCTCCGGTCTTAACGCAGAAATCATGTCTTATGACCATAAAATCTCCAAATTTGATCTTACCCTTATTATGGAGGAGACCAAAGAGGGTATGGTGGGCACTTTGGAGTATAACTGTGATCTCTTTAAAGCCACCACCATGCAGCGTCTTTGTGGCCATTTTCAGACCCTGATTCAGAGTGCACTTAAAAAGCCACAACAGCCGGTGGATCAACTGACACTGCTCACACCAGAAGAGAGGGAAACCTTCAAAAACTGGAATCAAACGGCGCAAAATTATCCCCACACCACCCTTGCACAACAGATTGAAACGCAGTGTGGAAAAACACCTGATAAAATTGCATTATGGTTCAAAGATCAATCCTTAAGCTACGCTGAACTCAACCAACAGGCCAATCAATTGGCCCATTATCTTTATCAGCGCGGTATAAAAAGAGGGATGATCATTGCACTCTATCTGGAGCGGTCACCGGAGATGGTGACCACACTGTTAGCGATTTTAAAGGTGGGTGCGGCTTATCTACCCATGGATCCCTCATTTCCAGCAAAAAGGCTTGCTTTTATGCTGGAAGATGCGAACGTGCCTCTGGTGATCACCCACAGCGATATATCCAACCAGCTTATCGATATTAAAGCAGAAAAACTGCACTTAGATCAGCTTGATCTCACCACACAGCCGGTTGCTAATCTTCCTCAAAGAGCCACCGCTGAAGATCTCGCCTATGTGATCTACACCTCAGGCTCCACCGGCAAGCCTAAGGGTGTGATGATCTCCCAGAAGGCAGCAATCAACTTTCTCTGGAGTATGAAAACGGCACCAGGATTTACTAAAACAGATCGTCTGCTTGCGGTGACGACCATCTCCTTTGATATCTCTGTTCTGGAGCTCTATCTTCCTTTGATGGTTGGTGGGGAGGTAATTTTAGCCGACTCAAAAGAGACACATGATGCCATTGCACTATTGGACCTCCTCAAAAGATACCGCATTACCATAATGCAGGCGACCCCTGCCACCTGGCGCATGCTGCTGACCACCGACTGGTTACCCATGCCTGATTTAAAGATTCTCTGTGGTGGTGAGGCCCTGCCGATTGATCTGGCTGAACAGCTACTCAAGCAGTGTGGTGCACTCTGGAATATGTATGGTCCCACAGAGACCACAGTATGGTCCACAATCGCTCACGTTACAGAAGATCATATTAAAGAGGGTTTATCGATCGGTTATCCCATTGCCAACACAACGATCCATATCCTTGATCATCACCATAACCCCCTACCTGTTGGTGTGGCCGGAGAGCTCTTTATCGGCGGCGATGGCTTAGCAGAAGGCTATATGAACCGTGATCAGCTTACCCGGGAGAAGTTTATTATCAATCCCTTCAACGCCCAAACCCGTCTCTATCGTACCGGTGATCTGGTCTGTTATCGGGAGAATGGTTCATTAACCTATAAAAATCGTATCGATAATCAGGTGAAGATTCGTGGTTTCAGAATTGAACTGGGTGAAATTGAGAAGGTACTCTCACGCCATGAAAGCATCAATACAACGGTGGTGGTGATCGATCAAACAACTGGGGAGGATCAACTGGTTGCTTATATAGTATTTAAAAAGCGTCAGGAAGCCACCACGCAGACCTTAAGAGGCTTTTTAAAACAGCACCTGCCTGATTATATGGTCCCCGCCTTTTTTATTCCTCTTACAGCGCTACCACTCACACCTAATGGCAAGATTAACCGTCGTGCACTCCCCAAACCCCATGAGGTTAATCGAGAGCCGCAGGCGCTAGCCCATGCCAGGGATACCACAGAGCTTCAGTTGATCGGAATATGGGAAGCGTTGCTCAATCGAAGCCCCATTGGTGTACAGGATGACTTTTTTGATCTGGGTGGACACTCTTTGATCGCTGTGCAACTGATGGCCAAAATTAATCAACATTTCAGACTGAAACTGCCTTTAGCCACCCTCTTTCAGGGGGCAACCATTGAGCAGTTGGCGAGCATTATCGATCAGAAGAGCCATGATCAATCCTGGTCCTCTCTGGTCACGATACAGCCCTCAGGCGAGAAAAAACCCCTTTTCTGTATTGCAGGTGCTGGGGGCAATGTGCTCTATTTTCATGCGCTGGCCCAACAGATGGGAAAAACAAGACCCTTCTATGGATTACAGCCACCGGGATTAGATGGCACCACACCTCCTTATACAGATATCGAAGATTTAGCAGCGCACTATATCCAGACAATTAAAACGGTTCAACCCCATGGTCCCTATATTTTAGGTGGTCACTCTTTTGGCGGGTTGGTCGCCTTTGAGATGCACAGACAGCTACAAGATCAAGGAGAGTATGCCAGCCAACTGATTCTGCTGGATACGCCAGCACCGCACCACTATCAACCCACAGAAGAGGTTTGGAGTGAATCACGCTGGTTAACGCAGGTTGCAGAGATTATCGGCCATCTCTACGGCCAGGATCTCAAGGCTTCTGAAGAGGATTTCGCTGCCAAATCCCCAGATAAACAGCTCGATCATCTGCATATGCTGCTCAAAAAACATGAGATTCTCTCTCCGGATGCCGATATTCAGCAGCTACAGGGCTTTATCAATGTCTATAAAGCCAATCTACAGGCACGTTATACCCCTCCTTTACATCAGGAGAAGTCAGCAACAAAGACGCTTTTTTTCCATCCCGAAGAGATACAGCCTGAAGCACTCTTAAAAAACAGTTCCCACCCTCCTTTAGAAAACAGAGAATCGCCCCAGATTGCCTGGAGAAGATATATCACCATCGATATCTGTCAATCGATACCCGGCGATCATCTCACCATGTTAAACAGACCGCATGTTGATCTCTTAGCAGACCATCTACAAAATCTTCTCAAATAGATTGATAAGAAAAATCAACATGATCGTCTCTAACCATTCACGGAGCATTCAATGCGTTTTATCCTCTTTTTACTCTCTTTTCATCTCTTTATGGCTGGCGATCTCATTGCTGGCGATAAAAAAAAGGATCTTCCTTATCATCCCGTTGTCAGCCAGCCCACCTATCCTGCCAAACAGGGACCAACGGTTTATGTGGATGAGGCCCACAACAACTGGCACACCATTAAAGGACGGTTTAATGTTTTTGCAAACCTGTTAGAGCAGGATGGCTATGTTGTTAAACCCTCTAAAAAACCCTTCTCTAAAGAGATGCTCGCAGATAAAAAGATTCTTGTGGTCTCCAATGCACTCCATGATAAAAACATGAAGGAGTACAATGAAAAAAAGATCTTTCAACTACCAACACCTTCAGCCTTCAGTGATCAGGAGATCGAAGCCCTGGTAGATTGGGTCCATGGTGGTGGTTCATTGATGCTCATTGTGGATCATATGCCCTGGGGTGGTGCCAATGAAAAACTGGCTGCACGGTTTGGTTTTATTCTGCAGAATGCCTTTGCATTCCGGGCCAATTTTCCCTTCGATAACCCTGCATCCGATCAAAATCTGATTATGTTTTATAATGATAAAAAAGCAAAAACCACAGATAGCAAGCTGATTGATGATCACCCCATTGCACGCGGTAAACACAAAAAAGCATCAATTCCTTTTGTGACCAGCTTTACTGGACAAGGGTTTAGAGTGAGAACCAATCAAAAGATTGCACCCCTCATGGTTCTTGGTGAAGGCACCACTAAGCTCTACCCTTCAGAGTATAACACCATGACCTTACAGACACCCTCCGCGATGGCAGTGGATCTTCTGCAGGGTGCAACCCGTCAATTTGGTAAGGGGCGTGTCGCCATGTTTGGTGAAGCGGGTATGTTCTCAGCACGCATTGCAGAGTGGGATGCATCCTTCCTGATGGGGATGAACAACCCAAAAGCACCCCATAACCAGCAATTTACCCTTAATGTGATACACTGGCTCTCAAAGTAGCACAAAAAATCTGCCATCATAAAGATTGTTATGGTGGCGGATCAATTTTGATCATGCATCATCAGCGGTGGCTTGTATATGATCCAATAGTATATTATATAAAAACCACCACACTATTGTTAACTTTTCCTTGCGAGATGTAGGGAAATTGTGTTACACATTATAACCAATCGACATGCAGTGATATGGTGGACATATACCAACACAGTATGTTAAGCGTCATTACAATCACTTATTCAATAAAATTTTAAGAATTAGAAAGTCATTACGCAGGAAAAGAAAATGGATCATGTAGATCTCTCCCTTAAATCGCTGCTCAAAAAACTTTCCAGCCTACGTATCACCCTCTCCTTAGAAAATCAGAAAATAAAATACAGTGCGCCAAAAGGCAAGATGACCCCTGAGTTGCTTAAGCAAATATCTGACCATAAAGGCCAAATTATTCAAAAACTCACAAATATAACGCACGATCATCGGATCATTACAAAAATAACCGATCAACAACATGCACCGCTCTCTGCGGCACAACAACGTTTGTGGTTTCTTGATCAATTAGAGCAGGGTAAAGAAGCCACCTATAACATGCCTCCTATGGTCTGGGAGATTACCGGAACGTTACACAAAAGAGCCTTACAACAATCACTTAACCTCATTCTCAAGCGCCATAAGGTGCTGAGTTCAAGGTTCCTTTTAAAAGATGGCCAACCGGTTCAAGTGGCGCATGCCAATCCAACATTAAAGATGATTGATTATGATCTCAGTGGGGCATCCGATCAGAAAGCTGAAATTGAACGTCTTGTTTCTACACAGGCAAAAACACCGTTTCAACTCACCAGAGATGATCATCTTTTACGCATTGTTCTGGTGCGATGCACACAAAACAAACATGTATTAATCCTCACCATGCACCACATCGTCTCTGATGGATGGTCAATCACCATTTTCTTAAAAGAACTAACAGTATTCTATCAAAATTTTATCAAAAGTCAAAAAATATCCCCTCTCCCTCCCCTGCCTATCCAGTATGGAGATTTTGCCTACTGGGAACAACAGCTATTAGATAGCAATAAATTAACAGAACAAAAAAGGTACTGGAGAGGAGCGCTGCACAATGCACCAACATTGTTGGCGCTCCCCACCGATTATCCCCGACCAAAAAGACAGCGCTTTAAAGGCCATACCTCCTCTCTTTATCTCTCAATCCAACAATCTAGGCTGCTTAATCAGTTCTGTATTGATCATCATGTTACGCTTTTCATGATGCTATTGGCACTCTTCTCTCTACTGCTCTCCCGTTATAGCCAGCAGGATGATCTGATTATTGGTTCACCAATTGCCAATCGACCTCCCCAAACTAAAGATTTAATCGGTCTATTTCTCAATACATTGGCGCTGCGTGTACGCTTACAGAAAAAACAGAGCTTTCTCTCTCTTCTCAAACAGGTTAAAAAAACCGCCCTTGAAGCTTATAAAAATCAGGATCTCCCCTTTGATCAACTGCTCGATGAACTGAAACTCAGACGCAACTTAAACCATACCCCACTGGTTCAAGTGATGCTGGTGCTTCAAAACGCACCGATACATCCGGTTGAATTAAAAGATCTCTTTCTTAAACCACTGCCCACAGCACAGATTCATGCGCTTTTTGATCTGACCCTCTCTGTGGAGGAGACAGAGAAGGGTTTAGAGTGCAAATTTCGCTATAATCGTGATCTTTTTTGCCATCAACGCATTCAACGCATGCAGGGCCATTTTCAAACACTTCTAACCCATATTCTTAAAGACCCCCACCAGTTGATCGATCATATCCCCATGCTCACCACCACAGAGCAGATCCAACAGAAAAAATGGAACCAGACCACAAGGGTTTATCCAGAAAACCAGTGTCTGCACCAACGCTTCGAGAGACAGGTTGAAAAAACGCCCCATGCTAACGCACTGATTTTTAATGATCAAACGTTAAGTTATCAACAGCTTAACCAACAAGCAAATCGACTGGCGCATCATCTTATTAAAACAGTGGGGATTAAAAAAGAGACATTGGTCGCCATCTGTCTGGAGCGTTCACTGGAGATGGTCATCGCGATCTATGCGGTACTCAAAGCAGGTGGAGCCTACGTTCCCCTCGATCCTCATTATCCGGATGCCAGACTCTCCTTGATGATCCAGGATATGGATACACCGGTGATTCTCAGTCAGAAAGCGCTCTATGATCGCTTAACCACGATTGCACCACAACAGACGATTATTCCATTAGATGAGCCCGAAAGTATTCCAGAGAATTTAACTCCAGAGAATCCAGAGGTTGATCTTAATGCAGAAAATCTCGCTTACATGATCTACACCTCTGGCTCCACAGGAGAGCCTAAAGGGGTGTTGCAGACCCATATCAATCTCATGCACCGCCTCTTCTGGATGCAGGAGACCTTCTCATTAAGCAAAGAAGATCGTGTTCTGCAAAAAACACCCTTCACATTTGATGTCTCACTCTGGGAGTTTTTCTGGCCACTGATGATCGGTGCACCATTAGTGATCGCCAAACCAGATGGTCATAAAGATAGTGCTTATCTGATCTCATTGATTCAAAAAGAGCGTATCTCGATTATCCATTTTGTCCCTGCCATGCTGCAAATCTTTATGGATACACCCGGTGTGACCGCATGTCAGAGCCTACGTTATCTTCTTTGTGGTGGTGAATCGTTACGCTATGAACTTCAGGAACATATTTTTAAAAAACTACCCCATACCGAACTTCATCACCTCTATGGTCCCACTGAGGCCACCATTGATGTCACCCACTGGCCCTGCCAAAAGAATAGAAAAAACAGAACCATTCCAATTGGCTACCCTTTAGCCAATGTACAACTCCATATTCTTGATCGCGCACTCAATCCGCTTCCCATTGGTGTACCTGGAGAGCTACATATTGCGGGCAGCGGTTTAGCCAGGGGATATTTAAACCAAAAGGAAGAGACTGAAAAAAAGTTTATCAATAATCCTTTTGATCCACAGAGCAGACTCTATAAAACGGGTGATCTGGTCCAATATCTAGAGGATGGTTCCATTGAGTATCTGGACCGCTTAGATTATCAGCTTAAGATCCGTGGATTCCGTGTTGAACCCGGTGAGATAGAGAACAGACTGACGCAACATCCCGATATCGCTTCTGCTGTTGTGATGGCAAAAAAAGAGCAGGCGACAACTTATCTTATTGCTTATCTGGTTGCAAAAAAGGGTGGAAGTCCAAGTCAACAGAGCATCAAGACGTTTCTAAAACAGACTCTGGCGGACTACATGATTCCTTCGATCATGATCTTTTTAGAGAAACTTCCCCTCAATGCCAATGGCAAAATCGACCGTGGGGCCCTGCCAGAACCCACAATCAAACGATCTCCTTCAACTAAAAATTATGTCGCACCAAAAAGAGCGGTTGAGCATATCCTGGCGGATCTTTGGAGGGCCCATCTTCATGTCAAAAATATCGGCGTTCATGACCATTTTTTTGAACTGGGGGGCGACTCCATTAAAGGGGCGATCCTGATTAACCGCTTACAGAAGATCACAGGAGAGCGTATCTCTGTGGTTGCCATCTTTGAGGCACCAACGATCTCTAAGATGGTCCGTTATCTTAAGAAGCACCACCTAGATGCATTTTACGCTCTGGAACAATCCGATAACAGTGCCCCATCTGAACCATTAACCATCACACCAAAACCAGAAGATCAACCCCCTCCGCTCTCTTTTGCTCAACAACGGCTATGGTTTCTCAATCAGTTAGAAAAAGAGAATATCACCTATAATATGCCCATGGCACTCCATATCCATGGTCCACTTAAACAGAATCTTCTGCAACGTGCTCTGGACCATCTTGTTGAACGCCATAAAACACTCCAGTGTGCATTTCCCAGTCGTGATGGCGAACCTGCTGTTCTATACAATCACAAATCGATTAAGCTACACATTATTGATCTCACCACAACAGAAAATCAAGAGCATGCGATCACACAACTTCTAAAAGATGATCTAGAGACACCATTCAATCTAACCAAAGGTCCGCTACTGCGCTGTCATCTGATTCTCTGCAACAGAGAAACATCTATTCTTCTGATTAACATGCACCATATCATCTCGGATGGATGGTCCATCGATATTCTTATCCGGGAGTGGAGCGCACTCTATAATGCCTTTGAGGCAGAAAAGCCCTCACCCCTTCCACCGATGAGACTGCACTATCATGATTACGCCTATCATCAGCAACAGCAGATCACACAAAAGCGGTTTAAAAAACAACGGGCCTATTGGAAGAAGCAACTAAACGATATTCCAACACTTCTGGATATGCCCACCGATTTTCTCCGTCCACCAGAACAGCATTTCTCTGGCAAAACACTGGCTTTCTCTATCCCTAAAAAAATGGTTGAGCAACTTAAAAAGTTGGGACAAAGACAGGATGCCTCGCTGTTTATGTCACTCTTAAGCCTTTTTGCCATACTGCTCTCTCGCTACAGCCAAAGTGAGGATATTATCATCGGCACACCCATTGCCAATCGTACATCGCGTGAAGTCGAGCAGATGATTGGCTTTTTTATCAATACGCTGGTGATGCGCCTCAACCTTGCCGGTGGTCCCTCCTTTGAAAAACTACTCAAACAGACCCGTAAGGTGGCATTAGAAGCTTATGATCACCAGGATATCCCCTTTGAGAAACTGGTTGAAGATCTTAAGCCGCAACGCAATCTCAGTCACTCGCCTTTATTTCAGGTGATGTTTGTATTGCAAAATACACCCAGCACCATACCAAAGTTAAATCATCTGAAACTCTCACCATTACAGCAGGAGAACACCGTCTCTAAATTTGATCTCACCCTCTATATGGAGGAGACGGAACAGGGTTTAGATGCGCAACTGGAGTATAGCTGTGCACTCTTCAGTAAAGCGCGTATGCAGCGTTTTTGTGAGCAGTTCCAGATCCTTTTACAAAGTGCGATAAAAAATCCTGAGAAGCCTGTGGATCAACTGGAGGTACTCACCCCTCAAGAGAGAAAACAGCTGCTCTATGATTGGAATGATACAGAACAAGCTTATTCCCACAACTTAACCTTATCACAACAGATTGAGCAGCAGTGTGCAAAAACACCAGAGGCCATTGCACTGATTTTTAAACAACAAAAACTCACCTATCAGGAGTTAAACCAACAGGCCAATCAACTGGCGCACCTGCTGCAACAGCATGGCATTGGTGCAGGCATGATTGTTGGCATCTATCTGGAGCGCTCTGTTGATATGGTGATCGCACTGCTGGCCACGCTAAAAACGGGTGCCACCTATCTTCCCCTCGACCCCTCTTTTCCGGCAAAACGGTTAACATTTATGTTAGAAGATGCCTCTGTGGTCCTTTTAATCACGCACGCCACATTGGTTAAACAGCTTCCCCAACTAAATATACCTCAACTGCATGTGGACCGTATTGCAGCCATCTTATCCAATCAGAGAACCGATAACCCTCCCCAACAGGCGACAGTCCATGATCTCGCTTATGTGATCTACACCTCCGGCTCCACAGGAAAACCTAAGGGAGTGATGATCTCGCAAAGAGCAGCGATCAATTTTTTGATCAGTATGGGAAGGGAACCAGGATTAAATGCCAACGACCGTCTTTTAGCAGTTACCACCATCTCCTTTGATATCTCTGTGTTGGAACTCTATCTGCCCTTAATGGTGGGCGCACAGATTATTCTGGCAGACCATGAAAGCAGTCGTGATGGTCCAATTCTTCTTGAACTGATGCAAAAACATCAGGTCACCATTATGCAGGCCACACCCGCCACATGGCATATGCTCCTTGATCTTGACTGGCCTTCGATGCCTCATCTGAAAATTCTCTGTGGTGGTGAAGCACTCTCTTTAAATCTGGCGAAGCGACTTCAACCCAAATGTGGTTCACTATGGAATATGTATGGTCCCACAGAGACCACAGTCTGGTCTACAGTAGAGTCGATTGATCACCTCTTAGATGAATCGACAAAGCCGATCTCTATTGGTCGCCCCATTGCGAATACCCAAATCTATATTGTTGATAAACATCTCAATCTGCTTCCCACAGGTGTTCCTGGAGAGATGCTCATTGGTGGTGATGGTTTGGCAATGGGATACCTGAACCGTCCAGAGTTGACCAGAGAGAAATTTATTAGTAATCCTTTTAGCGAGTTCACAGGAACACGCCTCTATCGAACCGGCGATCTGGTACATTATGGTATGGATGGCAGGTTAGAATATAAAAACCGTATTGATAATCAGGTTAAAGTGCGCGGTTTCAGAATTGAGTTGGGTGAGATTGAAACGCTACTCTCTCGCCATAAGGCGGTTCAGAACGCTGTGGTAGTGGTAAACCAGGAGGATAACGAAACCGGTATTCTTATCGCTTATCTGATCTATAAAGAGAATTTGGAAGCCACAGATAAGCAGTTGCGCAAGATGCTCAAACAGCATCTGCCTGACTATATGATTCCCACATTTTTTGTTACACTCAAAAAATTTCCGTTAACACCTAATGGGAAAGTGAATCGTCGTGCGCTTCCAAAACCCGACATGGAAAAACAGCGAGAACAGATTATCACTGCCAGAAACAGTACGGAACTACAACTGGTGACGCTGTGGGAAGAGGTGTTGCAAAGAGAGCCCATTGGTATACGGGATAACTTTTTTGAGTTGGGTGGACACTCCCTCACCGCAGTACGTCTGATGACCCGGATCAACGACTGTTTTAACCGCCATCTGCCTCTAGCTACTCTTTTTCAGGGCGCAACTATTGAGCAACTGGCGCCTTTGGTTGAACAGAAAGATAGCCAGGATCACTGGTCCTCATGCATCACCATTCAACCTTCATCAGGAGAGAAAACACCGATCTTCTTCTCAGCAGGTGCAGGCGGTAATGTGCTCTATTTTCATGCACTCGCCCAACAGATGGGCAGAGAAAGGACCATCTATGGCCTTCAACCTCCTGGTCTCGACGGGATCACACCACCCCACACAACCATTGAATCTTTGGCAACACACTACATAAAAACCATGAAAAAGATTCAACCCCACGGTCCCTATATTTTAGGAGGACACTCCTTTGGTGGCTTGGTCACCTTTGAGATGAGCCAACAACTCTGTGCTGAGAATGAACCGGTTGAGCATCTGATTCTTCTCGATGCACCTGCACCACATGCATACAATAATACCAATAAAGATTGGAACGAGGAGAAATGGCTCAGTCAGATCGCAGCCATCATCGGTCATCTCTACAGTAAGGAGATTAACGTGACCGAAGCATCGTTCAAGGATCTCTCTTCTGAGGAGGCCCTCTATAAACTTCATACGCTACTCAAAGCGCACGACATCCTACCACCACAGGCAGATATCACCCAATTTAAAGGGTTTGTCTCCCTCTATAAAGCCAACCTCAATGTTCAATACAAACCCGGCCACAACAACACAAAACAGGACATGCGCATCACACTTTTTCAGGCAGAAGAGGAGCAGCCAGATACACTGAAAAGTGGTCACATATCAACGGACAAAGAAGAGTATAAAACATGGCAACGTTACACAAATATACCAGTCGATATTGTAACAACTCCAGGGGATCATCTGACAATGTTGAATATGCCCCATGTAAAAAGCCTTGCACAACATTTGATCAAAGTGTTAAACTAAAAAAAGGTTTAGTAAGAGATTAAAGTTAATTATATGTTATCTAAAAGACAATCTTATGTCGCCATTCTAGGTGTGTTCATCACTGTATTAACAATCCACCATGCTGCGGCAATCAATACGCCCCCCCTACCCGATATCTATCCAAAACCCATTCAACGGTTGCAGCCAAAACCCGTGGCGCCAAAACCCGTGGAACGGAAATCTGTGAAACAAGAACCCGTGAAACAAGAACCCGTGAAACAAAAGATGGTATTGCAGGCCAATAAACATTATATTATCAAGATCAACCAGGAGATCAAATATTGCCGCAAACAGGCGAAACAACCGAACCAATCTTTTGAGGTCATCTCAGATTGCTACCAGAAAGCCCTGGAAAAATTGAGCAAAGAGACGATCTTTAACATCTCTGATGAACAAGTTCACTCCAATCTTTCTCGATAAAGATGATTGACGATAATTAATGGATTTAGACACGTGAATCACGCTACAGAAAACCGGTTTGATGGATTACAATTTTTTCATACAACCCAGATCGACCCCAGCAGTAAGGGTTTCTCTGGCGCAATCTTTGATGGCCACTATGTCTATTTTATTCCCCTCAATAATGGTCAACCCTTCGGCCAGATTACCCGTTATGATACCCTTCGTCCATATCATGAAAAAACAAGCTGGTCCCTCATCGATAGCGCCCGTTTTAATCCACAGAGTTGCGGTTTTACCGATGGCCTTTTTGATGGCCGTTACCTCTATATGGTTCCCTTTTTTAATGGTCAACACCACGGTCAGGTGACACGCTTCGATACCCAATCATCGCCTGAAGATCCACAAAGCTGGCAATTCTTTGATAGCACAAAATATAATCAAAACAGCCGTGGTTTTGTCAGTGGCACCTTTGATGGTCGCTATATCTATCTGGCACCCTATCAACTCGATTGGTCCACCCATCATGGTACCACCACCCGCTATGATACCCAACGCGATTTTCTCGATCCACAAAGCTGGCAATTCTTTGATGCCCAACAGCACCATCCTCAAAGTCAGGGATTTCATTGTGCCACCTATGATGATGATTTTGTCTATTTTATCCCCTATCTCGCCAATAACCGTCAGTTTAATGGCCAACTCACCCGCTATAATCGACACCAACCCTTCACCAACAAAGAGAGTTGGCAAAGTTTTGATCTGACAAAAATTAATCCAGGTTGTGTGGGCTATATCGGCGCCACTGTGGTACAGAAAAAACTCTATCTTGTGCCCTACTACGATGGCACCGACCGCCACGGACGGGCACTGCGCTATAATGGCGGACCATTTGATCATCCAGAGAGTTGGCAATATTTCGATCTGCGCGCCGTTCATAAAAACAGCCGTGGCTTTTTTGGTGCCCTCTTTGATCAACGCTACCTCTACTATATCCCACACTGCATCGAAGAGGGCATCTATCACGGCCAAGCCTCTCGCTTTGATACCACAAAACCCTTCGATGATCCAAAATCCTGGCGTATCTGTAATACTGAAGAAGCCTTTGAGGAGAGTAAAGGCTATATCGGTGGCGTCGTCGCTGGAGAATACCTCTATATGACCCCCTATGAGACCGGACCAAAACAGCATACAGGCACTGTGGCACGATTTCATCTGAAAGATAACGCGCTCTGGAAATAACACTCCATTGAATAGTTAAGCATCTATTTTAGAATAAAAGTATTGATCATGGCTAAAACCCAACGCGAAGAAATTTTTAATACCCTACGTAATCTCATGGTGGATTCCATGCCCATTTCACCAGGAGAAGAGGAGATTCATGTGCCCTTCTTAGAGATGGGGGCCAATTCGCTTATTCTTATGGAAGTGCAAAGAGCGGTTGAGAATACCTTTGGTATTACCATCAGTATACCGCAGTTTTTTGAAGAACTGACCACAATTGATGCCTTAGTCACCTATATTGATCAAAATTTATCTCAGGAGAGTCCAACCCCATCAACTCCAGAGAGATCAGAACCCACACCTCCTCAAATATCGATCCCACAACCCATCACACAGATGCCTGGTGACATCCCCCATGAGCTTGAGCAGATCTTTACCAACCAGATTGAGATCACCTCACAAGCTTTGCGCAATGTGGTGGCAGAACAGTTAAAGTTTCTTAAAAGCCAAGGTTTGGCCATCTCCCCTCAAATGGTGCAATCCACATTAGAGCAGCAAAACATAAAGCAGAGCACACAAGAGAGATTAAAACCAGACCGCACGACCAATACCACTCAGAAAAAAGAGCGCAAAGCCGCTGCCCTCCCTCAACAACTCCTCTCCCCCTTAGAGATCCGCTCACGTGGATTAACACCTCAACAATCCGAACATTTAGAAGATTTAATCAAACGCTATACAGAGCGTACACCAAAATCAAAAGAGACGGTTCAAAAACAGCGTAAAGCACTGGCGGATAGCCGCGCTGCGGTGGGTTTCCGGTTCTCCACTAAAGAGATGCTCTATCCAATCATTGGTGATCGGGCGAAGGGTGCTTATCTCTGGGATATTGATGGCAACCGCTATGTGGATATCACCATGGGACAGGGTGTGACGCTACTTGGTCATCATCCTGAGTGTATCGAGAAAGCACTTCGTGAACAGCCCGCAGATATTGCGCAATTGGGACCACGACCGATTGAGGCAGGTGAAGCGGCTGAATTGATCTGTGAATTTACCGGTATGGACCGGGTTACCTTCACCAATTCCGGTACAGAAGCGGTGATGGCCGCACTCCGTCTGGCGCGGGGCATCACCAAAAAACAGACCATTGTAATCTTTCAGAACGCCTACCACGGTCATGCCGATAGCGTGATGGGTATGCCGGTTACAAAATCCGATCAACTCACCACACAACCGGTCGCTCCAGGAACACCACCTGGCGCTGTTGAGGATCTGCGCATTCTAGAGTACGATAGCGATAAATCTTTAGAATATATTCAAAAACATATCGATACTCTTGCAGGCGTGATGGTGGAACCGGTACAGAGCCGCAATCCCGATGTGCAGCCTAAAGCCTTCTTAAAAGCACTGCGAAAAATTACTAAAGCGGGTAATGTGCCGCTGATTTTCGATGAGATGATCACCGGTTTTCGCGTCCATCCCGGCGGTGCACAAGCCTGGTTTGGTGTCAAAGCAGATATCGCCACCTATGGTAAGGTGATCGGTGGTGGCATGCCCATTGGTGTGGTTGCGGGTCGCGCCGATATTATGGATCAGATTGATGGCGGTGACTGGCGCTTTGGTGATACCTCCTATCCAAAGGTGGATCGTGTGGTGTTTGGTGGTACATTCTGCCAGCATCCCTTAGCGATGCTCACCACCTTAGCCACACTGCGTCATATGAAAAAAGAGGGGCCTGGGCTGCAAGAGAATCTGAATAAAAAGACCAAACGACTTGCGGATACCTTAAACCTGTTCTTTGAGCAGGAGGGCTATCCCATTAAAGTGGTCTACTTTGGTTCCCTCTTCAGACTATCCTTCTCCAGCAACTTAGAGTTGCTTTTTTATCATCTGATGATTAAAGGGGTGTTTATCTGGGAGTGGCGCAGCTATTTTCTCTCCACAGCCCACAGTGAGCAGGATATCGATACTATCATTGAAGCGATCAAGGAGAGCGTTGAAGCGTTGCGTATGGGAGGATTCATCCCACGACAGCGCAAAAAAGATGCTGCTTATACTTATCCTTTAAATACCGCACAAAAACAACTTTTAGCACTCGCTCAAATCTCTCCTGAGGGTTCTAAAGCATACCACTTAAGCCCTCTTTTAGAACTTAAAGGACCATTGGATACAGAGCGATTGAAACAAGCTGTAGAAGGGGTTGTTGCACGCCACGATGCCTTGCGCAGTCTGATTAAACAGAATCAGCAACAGATTCAGCCCTATAATCCTCAAACAGACGTTTTCACACAGATTGATCTTAAAGGAGAACATCCAGATCAATGGCTGAAAAAACATGCCACCACCGGCTTTGATCTTTTAAGGGGACCGCTCTTTGTGACCCATCTTCTTAAAATGGCACCAGAGAAACACCTCTTTATCTTAAAAGGGCACCATATTATCCTTGATGGATTATCGATGAATCTGATTATCCATGAGATCGCCACGCACTATAATCAGACCCTTAATAAGGGATCAAAACCCCTTAAAAAACCATTGCAATTCTTAGACTATATTCAGTGGTATGAGAAAAAACCCTTTCAACATCTAGAGAAATTCTGGCTCGATCAACAACTCCACACCATCCCACCCCTTACACTTCCCACAGATTATCCTGAACCAACGGTTAAACCCTACCGAGGCGGTCGAATCACCCACACCATAGCGACATCACTTTTCTTAAAAGTCCAGGAACTCAGTAAAAAAGAGGGCTGTACCCACTTTATGACCCTCTTTGCGATCTATACACTCTGGTTACACCGCATCGCCAATCAGGAAAATTTAATTACCGGTATTCCTGTTGCTGGTCGTGGGCTTAAAAATGGTGATCATCTGGTGGGATTCTGTACCCATCTGATTCCTATTCATAGCCAGATTGACTGGAATGCACCTTTCAAAGATTATCTGCGTTCTATACGCGGTAAGCTTCTCAAGGCTTATCAGCACCAGGACTATCCCTTTGCAGAACTGATTGAGAAATTACGCCATCAGAACAGTACGCTGCTCTCCACCGTTTTTAATCTTGATCGTCCCGGTGAAGCGCCTGATATGGCACAGCTTCAAGTGACCTGGCAATCCCAACCGATCTACCATACCGCATTCGATATCACCTTTAATCTTACAGAGATCGGGGAGAAGCTGGTTTTAGAGTGTGACTATAGTCAGGACCGTTTTAACCCCGCCACCATGGAACGGTTCGTTACGCAGTTTCATACACTCTTAAAAGGGGTGATCGATACACCAGAACGCAACTGCTCTACCTTACCCCGACTTTCAGAGGAGGAGCGCAAAACCCTCCTGATTGACTGGAACCAAACCCAGACCCCCATTCCCTCACTGTGTGTCCATCAACTCTTTGAGCAGCAGGTTAAAGAGACACCTCAAGCCATCGCCATCATTGATCATGAGATTAGGCTCACCTTTACTGAGCTCAATCGAGAAGCCAATCAACTTGCACACAGGCTACAGAATCTAGGCATTGGTCCTGAGAAGATTGTGGCCATTCATATGATGCGTTCACACCATCTGATGGTCGCAATTTTAGCAACACTCAAAGCAGGCGGCGCCTTTCTTCCTCTCGATCCCAGCTATCCCAAGGCACGCCTTAACTTTATGTTAGAAGATGCGAACGCCTCTATTTTGATTACCCAGAAAACGCTTAGCAATCAATTAACAGCACCAAAAGAGAGCCAGGTTATCCTTATTGATCAACCAGAGGATAAACAATATCCTGAGGATAATCCTGACTCTTTGGTCAATCAGACTAACCTGGTCTATCTACTCTACACTTCAGGCTCCACCGGCAGACCTAAAGGCACGATGATTCATCACCGTGGTGCCATCAACTATCTCACCTGGGCGATTAAACAGTATCAACTCCATAAAGGCGATGGCGCTGTACTCTACGCCTCAATCGGTTTTGATGCTACTTTAACCAGCCTGTTAACACCCCTGCTCAGCGGACAGCCCTTAACGATTGTTTCCGATCAAGAAGAGAGCATCCAGGTACTCTGTGATCTGCTCACCTCAGAGAAACAGTGGAGTCTCACCAAGGCAACACCGGCGCATCTGGAGATTATCAATGCAACAGTGCCCCATAAACAACTGGATCAATCGACCCGTGCCTTAGTCATTGGTGGTGAAGCGCTGTTTGGCCATACCGTCACACCATGGCGACACCATGCGCCTGAAACCAGAATCTATAATGAATATGGTCCCACAGAAACTGTCGTTGGTTGTGCCATCTATGAGGTCAAAGATCGAGATCCAAAGCCTGGACCTGTACCCATCGGTGTACCCATCGCCAATACGCAACTCTATATCCTTGATCAAAATCTGCAACCGGTTCCCATCGGCGTAGTTGGTGAACTCTTTATTGGTGGTGCGGGTGTGGCACGGGGTTATCTTAACCGGCCTGAACTCACCAAAAAAGCATTTATCCCCATCGAAAAGACCGGCTTGATCCAGCCAGAATCCACTGATAATCCACCCTCCGGTATGCTCTACCGTACCGGTGATCTGGTGCGTTGGCAGGATGATGGTCAGATGGTCTATCTTGGTCGCATGGATAATCAGATTAAACTGCGCGGCTTCAGGATTGAACTGTCTGAGATCGAAGAGAACCTCTCCCGACATCCTAGAGTCCGTGAAGCGGTTGTATTGCTTCAAGAGCGATCAAAAACCGATCAACGCCTTATCGCCTATCTTGTGACAGATACAATGCTCTCCACGCCTGAGTTGCGAGAATTTTTAAAACAGTCCTTACCGGATCATATGATTCCCAACCACTTTATCACACGATCAAGCATGCCCCTCACAGATAATGGTAAAGTGGACCGGAAAGCGTTGCTGCAACAGACCACAACAGAAAAAATATCCACACAAAAAAGGTTTGTACCCTTAAACAGTACAGAAAAACAGATTGCCAAGATCTGGAAAGATATTCTTGAGTTGGAGCAGGTGGGAAATCAGGATAACTTTTTTGAAATTGGTGGTCACTCACTGCTTATTTTACCCTTGCGCAATCGATTGAAAGAGACATTCAATCGTGCAATCTCTCCTGTAGATATTTTTCAGTATCCCACCATCCAGGCATTAGCAAACCATCTGATGCCAAAAACGCATAAAGCACCGCAAAAGAAGAGTGGAAGAAAAGGAAGAAACAGACGCACACAACGGGCCAGTCACCAGAAAGCGGCACTGGACAGATTTAAACAAGGAAGATAACCCGTGACCCAGATTGATCCATTTCAAGAATCCACCGTTGAGCCCATTGCCATTATCGGTATGGGATTGCGTATTCCTGGCGCCGATACCATTGAGGCTTATTGGCGTAATCTCTCCGAAGGGGTAGAGTCAATCACCTTTTTCTCTGATGATGAACTTCGCGCTGCAGGTGTCTCTGAGGAGACATTAAAAAACCCCGATTATGTCAAAGCGATGGGGCGGCTTAAAAACGCCGATCAATTTGATGCCGATTTTTTTGGTATGACCCCCAGAGATGCTGAGATTCTTGATCCACAACAGCGGGTCTTTTTAGAGTGTGTGTGGGAGACACTGGAGCACAGCGGCTACGATCCAGAGCAGTATGATGGTCAGATTGCCCTGTTTGGGGGGATCGGTTTAAATGGTTATCTGATTCACAATCTACTCAACCATAAAGATCTGATTGAAACCATGGGGGGCTGGCACCTCACCTTGAGCAATGATAAAGATTTTGCCACCACACGCACCTCCTATAAACTCAATCTGCAAGGACCAAGCATTAATGTAAGCACCGCCTGTTCCACCTCTTTGGTTGCCGTCGCTTTAAGCTGTCAAAGTTTGTTAACCTATCAAACCGATATGGTGGTGGCTGGTGGCTGTTCTATCCATCTTCCCCAGAATGAGGGCTACTGGTACACCCCCGGTGGTACACTCTCCCCAGATGGTCACTGTCGCCCCTTCGATGCCAAAGCCCAAGGCACCATCGATGGCAATGGTGCGGCTTTTGTGGTCCTGAAAAGACTCGCTGATGCCAAAGCCGATGGCGATACCATCCATGGTGTGATTCGTGGTTTTGGTGTCAATAACGATGGCAACATGAAAGTGGGTTATACCGCTCCTAGTGTGGATGGCCAGGCGGAAGTGATCCTGGATGCACAAACCATGGCGGGCATCTCAGCCAATCAGATCAGCTACATCGAAACCCATGGCACCGCCACCGATTTAGGCGATCCCATCGAGATCGCTGCACTCACCCAGGCTTTTCGTGAAACCACCGATGCCTGTGGTTTTTGTGCCATCGGTTCGGTTAAAAGTAATGTAGGACATCTGGATACCGCCGCCGGTACCGCCAGCCTGATTAAAACCATCTTAGCGATGAAACATCAGCAGATTCCACCATCACTCCACTTTGAAACGCCTAATCCAAAGATTGATTTTAAAAATACACCTTTTTATGTTAACAATAAAAACACCTCCTGGCCAAAAAAAGCAGCAGAACCACGCATTGCAGGCATCAGCTCATTTGGCATTGGTGGTACCAACGCCCATGTGATTGTCTCTGAAGCACCAGAACCACAACAGATCGAAGAAGACCACACCGATTGGCACCTGCTTCTGCTCTCTGCACGTAATCCTCAAGTGAGAGAACAACAGCAGATTAATCTCTATAACCATCTGCAGACCAATCCAGAGACGCCTTTATCCGCCATCGCCTATACACTTCAAGCTGGCCGACACGCCTTTTTGGATCGTCAGATTATTCTATGCCAGAATCGTAGGCAGGCAGAAGCGCTGCTTACCCATCCGGCACCACCCCATGTTTTCCAACAGGTTGCCCCTAAAGAGGAGCCGCCGGTTATTTTTCTTTTTCCCGGTCAGGATAGCCTACACATTCATATGGCTTATGACCTCTATCAACGGATTCCTCTCTTTAGGAGTCAGATAGAAGCGTGCGCAGATATTCTTAAAAACAATCATCAGATTGATCTTTATAATCTCCTCTATCCAGAGACCACAGAAGCGCATAACGCGGAGGATCTCCGTAATCCGATTCCACTGTTTGTGATCGAATATGCATTAGCCCAACTCTGGCGCGATCTTGGTATCACACCCCAGGCACTATTTGGTATCAGCTTAGGTGAGTATGTTGCCGCCACACTCTCAGGCGTCCTCTCTTTAGAAGATGCACTCTCACTGTTGGTGGTTAATCATCAGTTGATCAATGACCTTGAACCTGGTGCAATGATCGCCATTGCCTGCCAACTGGAAGATGTGGAAAGTGACCTTAAGCAGACCGGTTGTCGGTTGGCGATGGTTAGCACACCAGAACAGATCGTTGTGGCAGGCGCCAC
Organism: Magnetococcales bacterium HHB-1; assembly: GCA_052043475.1. Taxonomy (GTDB): domain Bacteria; phylum Pseudomonadota; class Magnetococcia; order Magnetococcales; family JBQGBW01; genus JBQGBW01. The sequence continues at coordinate 31,786 of JBQGBW010000002.1, read as the reverse complement.
GGCAGAGATTAACGCACTGATTAAAATTTTGCAGCAAAAGGATATGATCCATCAAAGGTTACCGCTTAATCGCGCTTTTCATACCGACAAGATGACGCCAATCCTTGAACCGCTCCGCGATGCACTGGAAAAGATCTCCTTTAATCCACCTGAAATCCCCTATATCTCCTCGGTTACCGGCCACTGGATCAATGATCATGAAGCCACAGATCCAGCCTATTATCTTAAATTAACCAGTGAGACGTTACAACTCAATCAGGCACTTCAAACCCTATTCATACAGGATGAAAAAACCCAACTGCTTGAGGTGGGACCACAACAGGTTCTATACAGTCTGGTTAAACAACATCCAGCAAGACCCGGTCAGATCGATATTCTATCCTCTCTCCCCACAACCCATAACCAGAGTCACAATACACCACAAAACCAGATGTGGCCGCATTTTCTAACTACCCTAGGTAAACTCTGGCTTGCAGGTATAAAGATCGATTGGCAAGTGTTCTCCAGTCATCGTCAACAGAACCAACGCACACCCCTACCAACCTACCCCTTTGAACATCAAAGCTACTGGATCGATCCTGTACCACAAACCGAAGAGATCACTCAACCTAAAACATTGGAGAAGAGTAGCCAGAAAGAGCAGTGGTTCTACCTTCCCCAGTGGCAACAGGCACCTCTCTTACCCACTGAAGAGTCGATCCATATGCAAAATCCATGGATGATTCTAATGGACCAGAAAGGGGTTGGTGAACAACTTGCCGATGCATTAGAGAAGCGAGAGATCACTGTGGTTCGTGTCTATCACAACGAATCCGCTTCGGAGATATCCTCTTCTGGGAATGGTCTTACGCTGGATACCACCAGTGATACCGCACTTAACACGCTCTTTGAGAAAGTTAAAAACGAATACGGTCTACCCAAACAGATCATCACCATGACCACGCTTGGTTTAACAGGAGATCATCATACGCAACTTGATCTTGGATATCATGCGCTGGTTACACTGGGATATGTCATAGGTCAGCAGAGTGATATTGAATCGATTGCTTTAACGCTTATCAGTGATCAACTCTTTCCTATCAATGGTGCTGCATGCATTGAAGAGAAAACCATGCTGCTTGGTCCCATGAAGGTAATTCCTCAGGAGTATCCCCACACCACCTGCTGTACCATTGATTTAGAGCTTACAGATACAGTCTGGAAGCAACAGAAGATTATTGATCAACTGTGCAATGAACTCTGCCAGGAGAGCAACAGAAAAGAGCAGGCCGTAGCCCTACGCTATTCTCAACGCTGGATTGAACAGTTCTCTCAATATACCCTGGATAAAACAGACGGCAAGCCAATACAGCTTCGTGATCGTGGTGTCTATCTGATTACAGGGGGTATGGGTAACATCGGACTGAGTGTGGCGAATTATCTGGTGAAAACCACCCGGGCTAGGCTGGTTCTTATCGGGCGCTCCACACTGCCGGATCAATCCGAATGGGCAGATATCATTGCAGATCCTGATACAGCAGCAGAACAGAGAGAACAGCTTAAAAAATTATCCGATCTCACCCAACAGACCTCCTGTCTCATACTGCAAGGCGATGTGAGCAATAAAGCAATTATGGGACAGATATTTGATCAGGCTGAAAATCATTTTGGTGCAATCCATGGCATCATCCACGCCGCTGGATTGGTGGATGACTACGCTTTCTCTACGATCTCAGAGAAGAACCAGGATAACGCAAAGCAACAGTTCATTCCCAAAGTTGCAGGCGTTAATGTGCTGGCTGATCTACTCTCTACTCGCCAATACGATTTTTGTCTACTCTGCTCCTCTCTCTCCTCAATTTTAGGTGGTATCGGTTTTTCTGCCTATGCTTCAGCCAATCTCTATCTGGATGCCAAAGCCTATAATCATAATCAGAGTAGCCCCATACCCTGGGTCAGCATTAACTGGGAGGGGTGGAATTTTAATCTGGAAGAGAATAACACAGAGGGTATGGGCGCTGAATTGATCAAACTGGGCATGACCCCTGAAGAGGGGTGTGAGATCTTTGAACGTATTTTATCTCTACCCCATCCACCCTACCAACTCATTATCTCCTCAGGAAACCTTCATCTGCGTATTGATCAGTGGATTAAAAATATCTCTGTCTCCTCAACCGAAGCGCAGAAAACAACCACGGCCCGTTCAGAACTGTTAGGTCACTATGTCGCCCCTGAAACAGAGACAGAAAAAAAACTGGCGCCCCTTTGGGAGCAGATTTTAGGTATCCACGATCTCGGCATCTTGGATAACTTTTTTGCACTGGGGGGTAACTCGTTGCTCTTAACCCAACTCTTGGCTTTGATTCGCCGTACATTTCATATTGAAATCGATCTGACCACGCTCTTTGAGGCACCAACCATTACCGATATGGCCATAGAGATTGATAAACAGTTCAAGCCAGAAGAAGAGGATGATGAAGCCTGGGAAGAGGGTTTTCTTTAAACCCTGATTTTCTTAAGAAAAAAACATGTCTGTTTAGAATACCATTCATATCTTACGTGCAAAAATCCCTATGAAGACCACAACGCCCATAGAACACCAGTGTATCCATCTGATTGAACTGTTGCATCGTCGTGCTCTGATGACACCAGATAAGCTGGCTTATGTCTTTCTTAAGGATGGTAAAGAGGAGGTCTCTCCACTCACCTTTCGGCAACTGGATCAGATGGCGCGTGCCCTGGCCGTGGAGATCAAACAACGGATTGGTCATCCTACTAAGGGGGAGCGTGCACTCCTGCTCTACCCACCAGGTGTTGAATTTATGGTGGCATTCTATGGGTGTCTCTATGCGGGTGTGATCGCGATTCCCACACCACCACCGGATGCAATCCGTCTAAAAAGAACACTGCCGCGCTTAAAAGCGATTGCCAACGACGCCCAAGCTTCACTGGTACTTTGCACGCAAAAGATTCTTGAACCCCTAAAGGATGAACCGCTTTTCCATGATCTGCCAAAAATGGTCTGGTTATCCAGTGATCTGGTCAATCCAGAGCAGGGTCAAAAGTGGCAACCCATCGAGATTAAAGCGGATCATCTCGCTTATCTACAGTATACATCGGGTTCAACATCCCAACCTAAAGGGGTGATGATTTCCCATGAAAATATTATGGCGCATCTTAAGGTGATGCAACGAATCTGGCGCTATGATCATCAGAGCGTTATGGTCACCTGGATGCCCTACTTCCATGATTATGGCTTAGTGGATGGTCTGCTTCAGACACTCTACACCGGTATTCCCTGCTATATTCTCTCCCCCATCACCTTTCTTAAACGCCCCCTGCGTTGGTTAGAAGCCATTGATCGTTATCAGGGTACCCATACCCAGGCACCTAACTTTGCTTATGAGCACTGTGTGAATAAAATTACGCCTGAGAAACGTAAACAGCTCAATTTAAGCACATTAAAAGTTGCCAGCAACGCCGCCGAACCGGTACGCAAAGAGACTGGAGAGCGCTTTATTGAAGCTTTTAAGGTATCTCAATTTAAAGCCACCCACTACTATCCCGCATTTGGTCTGGCAGAGGCGACACTGATTGTTTCAACCAAAAGAGAACATGCACAGAGTCAATATTGTGAGGTTCTCGCCCATGAATTAGAGCATAATAACCGCATTGTTGAAGCCACCGCTCAGAATGACCAACAGACCCGTTTTGTTGTGAGTTGTGGTCCAGCAATCGATGATACCGATTTAACGATTGTTGATCCTCAGACAAAAGAGGAGCTACCGGAGAATCGTATCGGTGAGATCTGGGTAGAGAACAGTAGCATTGCCATGGGCTACTGGCAAAATGAGCAGGCCAGTGAGGAGACATTTCAGGCCCGTTTAAACAGTGATTCTAAGCGCGGTCCCTTCCTGCGTACAGGCGATCTGGGTTTCCTGCGTCATGGTGAACTCTATATCTCGGGGCGCCTTAAAGATCTGGTGATTATTGCAGGGGTTAATCACTATCCCCACGACATTGAATGGACCGTCACTCAGGCGGATACCATCTTTCGCCCGGACCATGCCATCGCCTTTGCCATTGAACAGGAGCAGACCGAAAAACTGGTGGTGGTCGCTGAGGTCAATCGTCCACTTCAAGACTGGCAACCCACCATCACAAAGGTTCGCCGCGCCATCGCTGAGACCCACGATGTCTCACTTTATGCACTGGTTCTTCTACGTAAAGGACGTATTAATAAAACATCCAGCAATAAGCTACAACGCCACGCCTGTAAACGGGCATATCTGGATGAAAGGTTAGAAGTTCTCTTCCAGTGGACCCAACAGAGATCAGCACCATCATCGACATCATCATTAACCAGTAAAACTTCAGAAGATCTAACACAGTGGCTGATGACACAGCTCGCCAACATGTTAGGTTTACCTGAAAATCAGATCGATATCCATACACCCTTTGCAGACTTTGGTCTCTCTTCACAGATGTCGGTTTCACTGGTGGGTGAACTGGAAAGTTGGATCAACCAGCCCCTTTTTCCTACCCTGCTCTGGGAGTATGCCACCATCCATGCCCTGGTGAATCATCTAAGAGGAAGCCAGGTTCTACAATCCTATCCAGAGCGATCATTCACAACCGATTATGAACCGATTGCAATTATCGGTATGAGCTGCCGCTTTCCCGGTGCCGATACACCAGAGATGTTCTGGCAGAATTTAATCGCTGGTGTGGATACCATACGGGATATCCCTAAAGACCGCTGGCCAGATGATCCACGCTATGAGACCAGCAAGGCACCGATTCGTATCGGGGGATTTATTGAGAATGTGGATCAATTTGATGCCAACTTTTTTGGTATCTTACCCTATGAAGCCCACACCATGGATCCTCAACAGCGGCTGCTATTAGAGCTAAGCTGGCATGCTCTAGAGCATGCATTAATCGATCCTAACACCTTAGCTGGAAGTCTAAGCGGTGTTTTTGTGGGTATCAGTAGTGATGATTATATCCGCTGGCCGCTGCATCAACAGGCGATTAATGCCTATACCGGTACAGGTAAGGCGCTCAGTATTGCCGCCAATCGCATCTCATTTCAACTGGATCTACAAGGACCAAGCATGGCCATTGATACGGCCTGCTCCTCCTCTTTGGTGGCAATTCATCTCGCCTGTAAAGCCTTGCAACGGCATGAGTGTAATCTGGCGCTATCCGGTGGTGTAAACCTGCTGTTAAATCCGCAAATGAGTGTTGCACTCGCTCAAGCGGAGATGCTCTCAAAAGATGGACGCTGTAAAACCTTTGATGAGGAAGCCAACGGTTATGTACGCAGTGAGGGCGGTGGCATGGTGGTTTTAAAACGACTCTCAGAAGCGAAAAAAGACCAAGATTCCATCCTGGCGATTATTCCTGGCTCGGCGATCAATCAGGATGGTCGTAGCAATGGTTTGACCGCACCAAACGGTTTATCTCAACAGGCTGTGATCCATGCAGCACATCGTGATGCAAAGATTGATCCTCATAAAATCAACATTATTGAGACCCATGGCACCGGCACACCTTTAGGTGATCCCATTGAGGTTGAATCGCTCAAAGCGGTTTTTAAAGCGCACAAAAATTCAATTGTACTGGGTGCCGCAAAGAGCCACATTGGCCATTTAGAAGCAGCGGCGGGCATCGCTGGATTGATTAAAACCGTTTTAAGTTTCCAGAATCAGACCGTTCCTAAAAATCTTCATCTAAACAGAATCAATGAACTGATTAAACTGGAGGATACAGCCCTCCAGATTCCCACAGAACCGATTCAGCTCAATCCAGATAGAACACACTATGCCGGTATTAACTCCTTCGGTTTTGGGGGAGCCAACGCCCATCTGGTTGTACAGTCGGCACCACAAACAGAAGAGACATATCCTGAAACTCTAAAACAGCGTAGTCACCATCTGCTCATTGTCTCTGCAAAAGATGAAACTGCGCTGCAAAAACTGGCTGAAGCCTATCATCAAACCGTTGATGATAAAAATATCGCAACCCTGCTACAACAGAATAACCAATCCCGGGCACGACTTCCCTACGGTTTAGCCCTGATTGCAGAAGATGCCAATCATCTTAAAGAGCAACTCAATCAGTTTATTCTCAATCGTGTCGGGCACTGGCAAAAAGAGTCACCGCAAAGTAAACCAAAAATCGCCTGGATCTTTACCGGTCAGGGGTCACAATATATCGGTATGGGGAGAACACTTTATCAGACCCAGAGCGCTTTTAGAGCCATTTTTGATCGTTGTGATCAAGTGATTAAACCCCTGATTGGCTGCTCTTTAAAAGAGATTCTCTGGCCAGAAGCGTCTGATGATGATCGACTCCATCAAACCCGCTATACACAACCTGCACTTTTTGTTCTGGAGGTCGCCTTAGCTCATATGTGGAGCAGTTGGGGGATTACGCCAGATTATGTGATGGGTCATAGTGTGGGTGAATATAGTGCGGCTTGTGTGGCGGGCGTATTTACATTAGAAGAGGGCCTGAAACTGATCTGTAAACGTGCCGAGTTGATGGATAATCTGCCTAAAAATGGCGCGATGACCGCACTGATGACCGATCAAAAAACTGCTCAAGATGCCATCAAAGATCAGGATAAGCTCTCCTTAGCAGCGTTTAATACCCCAAATAATCAAGTGATCTCCGGGGAAGTTGACGCCATGCAGCGTGTGATTGAGCGCCTGAATAAACAAGGGATAAAGAGCCATAAACTAACCGTCTCCCACGCCTTTCACTCCCCTTTGATGAAACCGATATTAGAACCCTTCTTAGAAGAGGTGAAAAAGGTCCATCTGCATACGCCCAAGATTCCCATGATCTCCAACAGAGATGGCCAGATTAACACCCAAAAAATGATTCAGGCCAGCTATTGGGTAGAACATCTGCGTGAACCGGTCCACTTTCAACAGAGTATCCAGACCCTGCTTGATCAAGAGATCGATATGATCTTAGAGGTCGGACCACAACCCACTCTGATTGGTATGGGACAGCAGGTTGCTGAAAAACATAGCGATCCATCTCAGCGGCAACTTAAGTGGCTCCCCTCGCTACGTCAGAATCACGCGACCTGGGCTACACTCTACACCGCATTAAGTCATCTGATGTTAAGTGGGTGTACAATCAACTGGCCGCTTGTCTACGATGGATCGATCATAAAAAACAACAGACTCCCTCCCTACCCCTTTCAGAGAGAACGTTTCTGGATCGATACACCTGATGAGACCATTACCCACAACCAGGCCACAGAGCAACGCTTGGGAGAACCAATCCACTCTCCCCTGATGACCCAAGTACTGTTTGAGTCCTCCTATAATCTGCAACGTTTTCCCACATTAGATGAGCACCGCGTCTTTAATCAGATAATTATTCCCGGTGCAGGCCATATCTCTCTGCTTACCGAAGCAGTTGAATTGCATTTTAAAACAAAATCCTGTCAGTTTAAGTCACTCATTTTTCCACAACCGCTGATCATTCCTGAACAGGGTTCACGCCATATCCAACTGGTGATCGACACAAAAAATGATACCGAGGATCATGCGGTAAAATTAATCAGCTTAGAAGAGAAAACAGCGGATTCATGGCAGGAGCATGCGTCAGGCCAACTCTCCTTAGAAGAACCCTCAGATCGTTTAGAGTCTGTTGATTTATTACAACTAAAACAGCGCTGTCGTACAGAAGTTAAAAAATCCTTTTATGATCATCTTTGGCAGAAAGATATCCTTTTAGGCCCCACATTCCGCTGGGTAGGACAGCTCTGGCGTGGTGATAATGAACTGTTGGCTCTGCTTAAAAAACCACAGATGAACCCCGCTCTCTCTACCAGCAAACCACTACATACCGGTATGCTCGACTCCGCTTTTCAAGCCATCATGGGTCTGGTCTACTTGGATGAGGGTGAAGTGATCATCCCTTTCAGCCTGGATCACTTCCACTACAATGGCTGCAATGAAACAGAGCAACTCTGGAGTCATATTCAGCTTCATCCAAAAGAGCCTAATGCAGAAGAGAAGATTGTTGTCACCGATTTTCGTCTGTTTGATCAAGAGGGCAACTTAGTGGCTGAAGCAGCGGGATTTCGTCTGCGTCGTGTAGAGAAGATGCAACTCCTAAAGGCCATTCATGGTGATATGAGCAGAGCACTCTACACCATTGAATGGCCACCCCATACATTACCATCTCAAACAAAAACAGAACATCCACTTCAATTGTGGTTATTCTCCACAGAAGCAGATGCCCTACACTGGCAGAAAAACACCGATCATAAAAATAGACTGTTCATCTATCCCGGAGAAACGTTTGGTCCAATCGATTCCACACGCTTTACAATTGATGATACCACACCGGCAACATTTAAAAAGCTCTTAGGCACGATCACCCAACCAATTGGAGAGATTATCTCTTTCTGGGGATTATCCAACACCGATGTTCAAACACAACAGCATACCTATGAAGGCTTACTTCACCTGATTCATGCCCTGATCGACCATCCAGAGAATCTTCCACTGACCCTGATTACTCAAGGTGCGATTGCAATTCATGCAGATGAATCAATTCAAGTAACAGAGGCCGCACGATGGGGATTGGGCCGCGTAATCCGTAGCGAACATCCGGAACTCTCCTGCCGTAATATTGACTTAGAGATAAATAACGGTTTTTCTGCACTACCTGCTCTGTTAGAAAAATCGCTCGATATCCCAGAGATCGCCCTGCGCCAGAATCAGATCCATACTCCTGCCTTTGAATTCTTATCTCTTGAACGTCAAAAAAAGGATAAGCTACGCTTTAAAGCCAATGCCAGTTATCTTATCACTGGTGCCTCAGGTGGTTTAGGTCAACGCTTAATTCAATGGTTAATTGATCATGGCGCCAAACATCTTCTGCTCTTAAGCCGTCATCTGCCTTCTGGGGAGCAGATGAAACAGATTGAGGAGTATAGAGCACAGAAGATTAATATCACTCCTATTAAGGGCGATGTATCCGATTATCATCAACTCCAAGAGCAACTGGCACCTTTTAAAGAACAGACCCATGAAGCACCCTTAAAAGGTATTTTTCATGTTGCAGGCGTTCTAGATGATGGTACCCTCCATCAACAGAACTGGTCCCGTTTTGAGAAAGTCTTTAAAAGTAAGGTTGCAGGAAGCTGGAATCTGCACCAGTGCAGTAAAAATTATGCATTGGATCACTTTGTCTGTTTTTCATCGATTGTACCGCTCATTGGTCTGGCAGGGCAGAGCAACTACGCAACAGCAAACGCCTTTATGGATGCCTTGATGCTTAAACGTCATCAACAGAATCTACCCGGTTTAAGCATCAACTGGGGTCCATGGCACCAGGTTGGTATGACCAAAACATTAGGTACCCAAGGTGAGAAGCGCATCAATGATTGGGGTTTTCAATCGATCCAATCCAGTCAGGGATTCCAGGTTCTAAATCAACTGCTCCAACAAAAATCTCCAGCACAAGTTGCTGTGATGCCGATCAATTGGGCACACTTTATAAAGCAGTTTAATCCGATACCACCGATCTATCAGAATATTATTCCAAAACAACAACGCGATCCATCATCAAAGCAGCCATCGACACCACACCATGTAAAACAGGATCAGATAGAAAATCCTGAGCAGCTTGAGAAGTATCTGCGTCAAGAGATTGCATCAGCCATCGGTCTTAAATCACCCGATGCACTCTCACCACGCAAAAGACTCTTTGAGATGGGACTCGACTCTTTAGGTGCGGTCGAACTTAAGAATCGCTTATCAGCGCATCTGAATCAAACCCTGAATGCCACACTGCTCTTTGATTTTCCCACCTTAGAATCATTACATACCCATCTTTGTGAACAGTTGGGTCTTATCCAACATTCTGAGAATGAGATCGAAGAAACGCCTCAAGAACCATACGCTGAGGATAATCTGACCGAACTTCTGGCCCAAGAGTTAGAGCCACAGGAAGAGTTAGAATCGCTCTCCGAAGATGATCTGGCTGAAATGCTGGCCAAAGAGCTGGAAAGCCTTTAAAAATCAAAGGAAAAATAAAATGAGCCAGGATCGAAATAAACAACTGATGGTCAAAGCCCTGCGTGAGATTAAAAATCTTAAAGCAAAACTGGCCAGAATAGAGTATGAACAGCATGAGCCCATTGCAATTGTGGGCATGGCTTGCCGGTTTCCTGGTGGTGCCAACACACCGGAAAGTTATTGGCAGCTGCTAGAACAGGGTGTTGATGCCATCAGTGAAGTACCCAAAGAACGTTGGGATATTGAAGCGTATCATGATACCAATGTTGAGGCACCAGGAAAGATATGTAGTCGTTATGGTGGATTTATTGATAACATCGCACAATTTGATGCCCCTTTTTTTGGCATCTCTCCCCGCGAAGCCAAAAGTCTTGACCCCCATCAACGCCTTCTTTTAGAGGTGAGCTGGCAGGCACTGGAAAATGCCCATATCATTCCAGAAGATCTCTTCCAGAGCAATACGGGGGTCTTTGTTGGTGTCAGTAGCATGGATAATATGCTCATTCGTGCAGGTTCGACCGGTCTGCATCATATGGTTGACTCCTACTACGGCACGGGCACCGCTTTAGCACCGATTGCGGGTCGTCTCTCCTATACATTGGGTTTAACAGGACCAAGCCATATCGTAGATACCGCGTGCTCCTCCTCGCTTTTAGCGCTGCATCAGGCGTGTGAGAGTTTACGTCTTAAAGAGTGTGATATGGCTTTGGGAGGAGGCGTTCATCTTATTTTTCATCCCGGATTCTCCTTGGCATTTACCAAAGCACGTATGCTCTCAGAAGATGGCCGCTGTAAAACCTTTGACAATGAAGCCAACGGTTATGTGCGTGGTGAGGGCTGTGGTGTACTGGTACTCAAAAGGCTCTCCGATGCTAAAAAAGCAGGGGATAAAATTTTAGCACTGATTCGCGGTTCTGCAACCAACCAAGATGGTCCCAGTGGTGGCCTGACTGTTCCTAGTGGTCCCTCACAGGAGAGCGTGGTTCGCCAGGCACTTAAAAGAGGTCGGATCGATCCGGGTGATGTCACCTACATTGAGGCCCACGGTACAGGTACTCCTTTAGGCGATCCCATTGAGATCGGTGCATTAAACAAGGTATTCAATCGTCATCGTTCACAAAAAAGCCCACTCTGGGTGGGTTCGGCCAAAACCAATATCGGCCATTTAGAGGCTTCCGCAGGGGTTGCAGGAGTGATGAAGATTATTCTGGCACTTCAGCATAAAACCATTCCTAAACATCTCCACTTTAAAAATCCCAACGAACTAATTCCTTGGGATGAAATTCCGATCCGTATTCCCTCATCACAACAGCCCTGGATTACACCAGATAACCGACCCAGAACTGCTGGCATTAATGCGTTTGGTTTTAGTGGTACCAATGTCCATCTGGTACTCTCTCAGTTTGAAGAGCAAGATCCTCCTGAACAGCAAAAAAGAGAACCTATCCCCTACCCTCTGCTCACCCTCTCTGCTAAAACACTTAAAGCTCTACAGGCACTCAGCCAAAGTTACGCCGACTATATCCAACAAAACAACCATTTAAATCTTTCTGATTTAGCCTACAGTATCGCAACAGGCCGCAGCCACTTTGATTATCGGATGACCCTGTTGGCAACAGATAAACAGCGTACCATTGAGAATTTAATCGCCTTTGCAACAGGCTCACAACCTAAAACGGTCTATACTTCAGATGCACTCACCACAACCCCGCCTAAGGTCGCTTTCCTCTTTACTGGACAGGGTGCACAATATCCACAGATGGGTGCTGAACTCTACCAGAAATCAGAAGTTTTTCGTGAAATATTGGATCAATGCGAGAAGATATTCAAATCCCAATTTAATCAAAGCCTGCTTGATATTATTTTCTCTGATACGGACCAATCACAGCTTAATCAAACCATCTACACCCAACCCGCCCTCTTTGCTCTAGAGGTGGCATTGGTTCATCTCTGGCGCTCCTGGGGTATCACACCTCATGGGGTTATGGGTCATAGTGTGGGAGAGTATGCCGCCGCTTATACAGCCGGTCTTTTTACATTAGAGGAGGGATTGACTCTGATTTCTGCACGGGCCCGCCTAATGCAATCACTTCCATCAGGAGGCGCGATGGCGGCAATCGCGACAGATGCGGATACTATAGAGGGCATGATCGAAGCGGAGCCCAAGCTTGCCATTGCCGCAATTAATGGTCCAGAGAACACCGTAATCTCTGGTGATGAGGTCCGCCTTGATGCATTGATTAAACAGTTTAAAGAACAAAAGATCCGCTGCCATAAACTCGATGTCTCCCACGCTTTTCACTCCCCTCTGATGGAATCGATTTTAACGGAATTTCATCAAGAGGCTGAACGGATTACCTTTAAAAAATCTACCCTAGAGCTCTTCTCTAATCTGACCGGTCAATCCGTAGGTGGGCAGATAATCACCGCAGATTACTGGGTTAAACATATCCTTCATCCTGTGCAGTTTCAAAAGAGCCTGCAAGCGATGGTGGATGCCGGATGTGATCTCTTTATTGAGATTGGTCCAAAGCCCACCCTTTTAGGCATGGGACAACAGGTGATGGACCATTTTAAACCCCAAGAGGAGATTCAGGGGTGGTTACCCAGTCTTCGCCAGAACCAGGACTCTTGGTATACCATCTTAACTGCACTGGCGAAGTATCATAATCTTGGTGGTCCATTTGATAAAACCATTCTTGGATCACAACGCATTCACTTACCCAACTACCCTTTTCAATATCAGCATTACTGGCATGATGAAATCCTCCCTATGATTCATCCGGATAATCAAGGGGGTACGCAATCACTGAATCATCCGCTTCTCGATTATACCATCACCCTGCCACAGCACCATGAGGTGCGCTTTGAGACCCAGTTCAGTAAAGAGAACCTGCCTCTCTTGGAGGACCACCGTATTTTTGGCCATCTGGTGGTTGCGGGGGCAGCCCATCTGTCATTAATCTTAGGCGCTGTTTTTCACCATTTTAAAACCAGTCATTGCCAACTTAAAAATATTCTCTTCCCCAGTGCACTGGTTGTACCTGAAGAGAAAACACGCACCGTACAACTCGCCATCAATACCAAAGACCGCACGCAGGCGTATCCCTTTACACTGACCAGCTTTATGGCAGAAGAGGCTCCCATAACCCATGCGGTGGGAGAGTTCATTCCTAAAACAGAATCAGATCTCAAACCCATTGATCACCATTCGATCTGGCAACGCTGTGAAGAGATCATCGATCCAGATAAAGCGTATGCCGTTCAAGCGGAACGTCATATCGTGATTGGTTCGAGTTACCGCTGGTTAACGGAGATCAGGCGTGGTCGTCATGAGGCGATCGGACGCCTCCATGTGCCTGAAGGCTTAGAACACAGTATGGCACGCTATCAACTCTATCCTGGACTCATTGACTCCTGTTTTGCACTGCTGGTCATGATTATTGAGGTGCAAGTTGAAGAGAGCTTTATTCCATTTAGTTTAGAGCATCTTAGGCTCTACCGGAAACCAGAAAAAGGGGAAAAACTCTGGGCCCATGCGCTGCTGCGTGATACCTCAACATCAGAGGAGCGTCTGTTTGGCAATATTGCACTCTATGATGATCATCATCAGATTGTTGCACAGCTTATCGGTTTAGAGGCCCGTAAGGCCAGCCGTGAGCAGGTATTAAAATCCTTAGAACAGGATAAAGAGTGGCTCCATCAACTCACCTGGCAACCCACAACAGAAAACAATATTAGCACACTTAAGGGGCGCTGGTTAATTTTTGCCCAGAATGAACAGCAAGGAGAACAGATTCAACGGCAGTTTTCTACATCTGAACAGCAGGTGGTGGTTGCACTCCCCAATCAATCGAGTGGGCAGGTCTCACAAAACACCTGGCATATCCATGAGGATGATCAGGATGGCCTTAAAAATCTGCTTTCACAACCCTGGGACCATGTTATCTCACTCTGGGCTTTGGATCATGAAATACAACAACAGACGCCAGAACAGATTCAGAAGAAAATTACCGGCTTCGCTCTGCTTTTAATTCAAACACTGCTCAAACAAACAACACCGCCCCCACTCTACCTGGTTACAGAACAGGCGCAAAAAGCTACTACCAAAGATCTTCTCCAAAATCCACACCAGGCCACACTCTGGGGTATGGTACGATCCCTTTTTCTAGAGCAGCCGGAATTCCATTGTAAGATCATCGATCTGGACAATCAAACTGAATCTCTGAACAATCTGATTTCGATTATTCAGACCGCGCCTGAAGAGGAGAACCAACTGGTATGGCGTCAACAGCACCATGTTCCCCGTCTTAAACCCTATACCTCTCAACCTAAAACACCCTTTACCATTGATTCTGAAGGCTGTTATATCATCAGTGGTGGATTAGGTAGCTTGGGACGCCATCTGGCGATACAACTGATTCAACAGGGGGCCGGACATCTGCACCTGCTCAGTCGCCGCGAAGCGGATGAGGAGATCAATGCATGGGCGAATGATCTGATGGCGCAACATGAAGCCACCATTGAGATCATTACCGCCGATATCACCCAATGGGATACGCTCAATGACGCCTATCGCCAAAGAACCCTACCGAAGATAAAAGGTGTTTTTCATCTGGCGGGTACACTGGCCGATGGCCTGATACAGGATATATCGTGGTCACAGTTCTTCAAGCCGATGCAGACCAAAGTACTTGGTACATTAAACCTGCACCAGTTAATCCAGACCTACCATCAAGAAGAGAATCTTGACTTTGTGGTTCACTTCTCCTCAATCACATCGATGCTTGGTAGTAGCGGACAGAGTAACTACAGCGCAGCCAACAGCTTTCTGGATGCCTGGAGTCTCCATAACAGTCACACGCCTCATATCAGCATTAACTGGGGACCATGGCGTGATATCGGTATGGTGGCACGCTTAAGCCATGCAGAGCAGAAACGAATTACCAACCAGGGTATGGATCTTATTGAGCCTCATGGAGCCCATCAGCTTATGGTTGACCTTCTTGGGTCTGAGACCTCAAACCAGGTTGGTATCTTCTCCATCGACTGGCCACGCTTCTTTAAGCATAATCCGCCCCCTTCTCTCCTGAAACATCTGGTTAAAACAGAGGATGTGGCACCAGACCGTGTGAATCAAGAAACACAATCACAGACGCTATTTATCACACAACTGCAAGAGGCACCATCAGATCAACAGCGTACACTGCTCCAGAAGCATCTGACGCAAAAATTGATTCAAACCCTACAGATTGATAACAAGACCATCATCAATCCACGGCAAAGGCTCTTTGATCTGGGTGTGGACTCATTAATCTCTCTGGAGTTAAAAAACAGTCTGCAAAAAGATCTCGATATGCGCTTAAGCTCCACACTGCTCTTTGATTATCCAACCTTAGAGGATCTTCTCAATCATCTGCTGGATGATCTACTGCCAGAGAAACTCAAGATTGTTAAAGATCTTTCTGAAGATGAGCAGGCATTGCAAAATAGCGATGAAGTCAATAACCTTTCGGATCAAGCGGCCGAAGAAGCGCTGTTGGCTGAACTGGCAAAACTGGAGATCGCATAATCATGGATAATCCGCATGAGGGGCTCTCCCCAGTTAAAAGGGCGCTGCTTGCACTGCAAAAGATGCAGAAAAAAGTGGACCAACTAACAAAAGAGAAAGAGGAACCCATTGCTGTGGTGGGTATGGGGTGCCGCTTTCCTGGGGGTGTTAATACACCAGAGCAGTATTGGCAACTGCTCAAAACCGGTACCGATGCCATTCAGGAGATTGACAATACACGCTGGGATATGGACTATTATTATGATCAAGATCCCGATGCGGTGGGTAAAATGTATACCCGCTCCGGTGGACTGATTGATCGCTTTGATCACTTTGATAACGATTTTTTCTCAATCTCTCCTCGTGAAGCGATCAATCTTGATCCACAACACCGGTTACTCCTGCAAGTGACTTGGGAAGCACTGGAAAATAGCCATATTGCGGTTGATACGCTCTATAAAAGCCCGACAGGTGTCTTTGTGGGCATCACCAGCTATGAGCATGGTATGCGGCTTTTTAACAGTGGTGCAGATGCGGTCAACGCCTATTTTGGTTTAGGTAACTCACTGGGTGTGGCCGCGGGTCGTCTATCCTACACATTAGGCTTAACCGGTCCCAGTTTTATCATCGATACCGCCTGCTCCTCCTCACTCATTGCCACACATACCGCCTGCCAAAGTCTACGCTTAAAAGAGTGTGATCTGGCACTATCTGCTGGCGTTAATCTGCTCTTGAGTCCAGAACTCTATATTAACTTCTGTAAGGCAAAGATGCTCTCCCCAGATGGCCACTGTAAGACCTTCACCAAAGAGGCCGATGGTTATGGCCGTGGTGAGGGCTGTGGTGTCATCGTACTCAAACGGCTCTCCGATGCCATTAAAGATAACAATACCATTCATGGGCTGATTCTGGGTTCAGCAATCAATCAGGATGGTCCTAGTGGTGGACTTACCGTTCCTAATGGACCATCTCAGGCCCAGGTGATTCGAGAAGCCCTGAAAAGATCTAAGGTTGAACCTGAAAATATCGGTTATATTGAGGCCCATGGTACCGGTACGGCACTGGGTGATCCCATTGAGATGGGTGCCCTAGCCCAGGTCTTTAGCGATAAAACAAAAGATAAACCCCTTCATGTGGGCTCGGTTAAAACCAACTTTGGCCACTTAGAAGCCGCCGCCGGTATTGCATCACTCATTAAAACCATCCTCACCGTTAAACATGGCCAGATTCCCCCGCACGGCTGTTTCAGTGGTTTAAGTCCTCATATTAACTGGTCTGAAATACCCGTTAATATTCCAACAGAACTTACTCTATGGAATGAAACCGAACGCATTGCCGGTGTCAGTGCCTTTAGTTTCAGTGGTGCTAATGCCCATATGGTGCTCTCTGCACATACACCAACAGAACAGCCTCTTATTAAAAAGCCAGAAACCGCAACTCTTACGCTCTCTGCAAAAACAGAACAGGCACTTAGAACACTGATTACCAAGCATAAGCAGCATTTGGATCATACACCAGATACATTATGGAGAAGTTACTGTCATCATAGCTGTAAGGGACGTAATCACTTTGATTATCGTTATGCATTGGTTGCAGATCACCCTAAAGAGGCCATTAAACAGCTTGAAAATGCACCAGAGACCTTTTATAAGATCCCGGAACAAAGCAGACGGATTGTTTTTCTTTTTACCGGTCAGGGTTCCCAATATCCTGGCATGGGAGAACAACTCTTTAAACGGTTTACGGTGTTTAAAGAGGCGATCACACAATGTTCAACTCTACTTAAACCCTATCTGCATTATGATCTGATTGATCGGCTTTACGGAGAGTCTGCCGATTTATCTCCATCCTTTCTAGATCATACCGATAATACCCAACCTATTCTTTTTGCTATAGAATACGCTTTAGCACAACTCTGGCGCTCCTGGGGTGTTGTACCCGATGCGGTTTTAGGCCACAGTGTGGGCGAGTATGTGGCTGCAACCATTGCAGGGATACTGACCCTTGAAGAGGGTTTAAAACTGATCTGTGCACGGGGACGCCTGATGGTAGAAAAATGTCCTCAAGGCGCCATGATGGTTCTACCTTTGGATGAATCTGCAACCAAAACGTGGATTGAACCCTTTGCAGGCCAAATCTCGATTGCAGCGATCAATGGGGTAGAGAATACCACCATTTCAGGCCAGCATGAGGCGATGGAGATTCTCTCTAACAAACTGGCTGAAGAGGGAATTAAAAGTAAAAAACTTACAGTCTCACACGCCTTTCACTCTCCCGGTATGCAACCGATGATCGAACCCTTCAAAGCGGTTGCCGAAACAATCACCTACCATAAACCCACCACTCCATTCTGCTCTAACCTGACGGCAACCTGGCTTGAACAGGCACCATCAGCCCAATACTGGTGCCAACATACCCTAAAGCCGGTACAGTTCTTAAAGAGCATGGCGCAGTTTAAAGATGAAAAGACCATCTTTATAGAGATCGGCCCTAAACCGACGCTTTTGGCCATGGGACAGGAGATTTTATCCAATAACAATCTTGAACATATCTGGCTCCCCTCCCTGCGTTATGGTCAGGAAGAGCCACGCCAGATGCTCAAAAGCTTAGCAGCGCTCTACCAAAACGGTATAACACCAGAGTGGCCGATGATCTCAACAGAGCCCACATCGGTTCTACTCCCCAACTACCCCTTTGAGGAGAAAACATTCTGGTTCACACCACCTAAGGTGAGATCAACCTCAACGCCAAAACCATCAGAGAAAACCATTCATCCGCTGCTTGGCCAACGACTCCATACCGCCATTCAACAGAAAAACCAGACCCTCTTCACCCACCTTTTAGGTGCAGGGGAGAACCGTTTTCTTGCGCACCACCGTGTGTTTGATCATATTGTTTTTCCGGCCGCAGGTTTAATTGAGATCGCTCTGGCCGCACAACACCACATTACACCGCATCACAACACCATCACCTTAGAGGAGATGGTGATTCATCAAGCCCTGATTATTCCAGAAACACAAGCCCGTTCGATCCAGACCATCATCACCCACAAAGAAGATCAATATCAGCTACAGATCTTCAGCTTTAATGATCATGATCAAACCTGGACACTCAACTGCTCAGGTGTGTTGATCACCACCAACACAAAAATACCAGATCGTATTGATCTGCCCACACTCCAGCAACAGAACAAAGAGGAGATCCGTGTCGGTGATTATTACCAGCAGACCCACAGTGTAGGGATTGCGCATGGTGAAGATTTTCAGGCACTTAAAAAAATCTATCAAAGTCAGAGATCGGTGTTAGGCGAATTACAGCTTACAACACCACTGCGTGATGAGGCGAATCTGTTTCATCTACACCCTGTCCTCATGGATGCGGCACTACAGCTTGTCTCCATCCCACTGATGCAGGGTAATGATCCTTATCTTCCTGTCGCCATTGAACGTCTGACACAATACCATACAACGCAGCATCAATCGCTCTGGTGCCTTGTTGATCATTTCCAAACCACGTTAATGCCTGATTTTTTTCTGGCTGATCTTAAACTGTTCACCCCTCAGGGTTTATGTGTCGCCTCAGTCGAGGCGTTGCGCTTTCAAAGGGTGAATCCAGATACAGCGTTCAATACAGCAAATATTCTAAAGAAATCGTGGTTTTATCATCTTGATTGGCAAGAGATACCCCAACTCCCTAAAAAAACGTCGCTGCAATCAGAGAACTGGCTTATTTTTGCAGACCAAAAAGGGTTTGCCGATCATTTTACAAAAACAATTATCAACCAGAATCACACAATTGATAAAATTTTTTATCCTCACTCCACAGATGTCCAATCCATAGAGCGCTTATTAAAAAACTGGCCATCAGAGAATCCCTGTCAGGCCATTCTATTAGCCTGGCCTCTGGACCATCGTTATCCCACAGAAGAACTCAATGAGGTCGCATTAGAAGCAGCCCAGAAGGAGAGTTGTCAACTGCTTCTCCATCTCATTCAAGCATTGGTAAAACAACACCCCCACACCATGCCGAAGCTGACCATTTTAACCCAACAGGCGATCATCACGCTTTTAGATCAGGATAAAAAACATGATCTGGCGATGGCACCACTTACGGGCATGATCAATGTGATTCAGACAGAATATCCAGAGATAGAGGTGCTGCATCTGGATCTTTCTGAAGAGATGACGCCTGAGATGAGCAGTACAATTCTGATTAACGAACGGTTAAGCAGATCAGATCATCAGATTGCTTATCGAGGCCAGAAACGCTTTGCAGCACGATTAAAAAGACAGCTTGCCACATTAGATCAGCAGCCGATCACCATTAAACCTGAAGCGGGCTATCTCATTACCGGTGGTCTTGGTGCATTGGGCTTAACCGTTGCAACATGGTTTATCGAAACCCAATCGGCGCGTCACCTTTGGCTCTTGGGACGCTCTGAACCAACCTTGGATGCGAAGAAAAAGATTGAGATGCTGCAACAAAAAGGGGTAGAAGTTGAGATCATTCAAGCGGATATCACCGATTATCATCAACTTGAATCTATTCTTAATCAGCCCCAGTTTCATTCACTTAAAGGTATTATCCATGCCGCCGGAACACTCGATGATACCCTGATTAACGATCTCTCCTGGTCCCAGTTTTATAAGGTAACCAATCCAAAAGTCGTGGGCGCCTGGAATCTCCATCAAGCGACAAAACATCTTGATCTGGATTTCTTTATTCTCTTCTCCTCGATCGCCTCTCTCTTTGCAGCCTCCTCCCAAGCCAACTATACTGCGGCCAATCAGTTTTTAGATATGCTGGCTCTCTATCGTCGCCATCATAACCTACCCGCCATGAGCATCAATTGGGGCGCCTGGTCTGAGATCGGTTTAACGATGAAAAATCAGAAAACAGCGCAACTGCTCTCTAAACAGGGGATCGATACCCTCTCCCCCCAACAGGGATTGCGCGCATTAGAATACTGTTTTAAAAATCCAACCACACAACCGATCATTGTACCGATCCAGTGGCCAAAACTCTTACAATCGATGCCCGATCACAGGCTGTTGCAAGATTTTTATCATCAAGAGCAGGGGATAAAAGAGACGGCAGAAAAAGAGACCACATCTCTTTTTGATCAACTTAAAGCACAGCCAATCCATGAACAGCGTGAGCAACTTATGGTGCTGTTAAAAACGTATCTCGCCAAGGTACTGGAGTTAAGCGACTTAGAAGCCATTGATGAAGAGAAAGGTTTCTTTGATATGGGCATGGACTCCTTAACCTCCGTTGAGTTGCGCAATGATCTACAAAAAGCACTCAATAAAAATCTCTCCTCCACACTGCTCTTTAAATATACAACACCTAAAGCACTCGTCGATTTCTTTGTCCAGGATCTACAAACAGATCAAACAACATCTAAATCTGCTTCAGAGCCCATATTGTCTAAAGCAGCCCCTGAAGCATCCTCTGAGGCATCTTTAAATCCACCCGATCTTTCTGAGATGGAGCAACTCTCTGAGGATGATCTGGAAGCATTGATTAATCAAGAGTTTGATTCCCTGATTGAGACTTCATCATGACAAAAACGGCACCAAAGTCCGCACAGCTCTCCTCTTTGCAAAGGGCGGCTTTTGCATTAAAAGAGCTCAGGCACCAATATAATCAGCTTAAACAGCAGCAGCGTGAGCCCATCGCGATTGTTGGCCTCTCTTGCCGTTTTCCAGAGGCACCCAATCCAGAAGCCTATTGGCGTCTATTGACAAAAAAGAAGGATACCATTCGTGAGACCCCAAAATCACGTTGGGATCTTGATCACTATTTTGATGCCAATCCCAATAAACCGGGAAAGATAAGCAGTCGTTATGGTGCCTATCTTGATCAGATCGATCAATTTGATGCGGCATTTTTTGGTATCTCCCCAAAAGAGGCGATCCATATGGATCCCCAACAAAGGCTCCTGTTAGAGTTGACCTGGGAGGCGTTGGAGAATGCCGCCATTGCACCAGAATCTCTACGTGGCAGTCGTACCGGGCTCTTTTTGGGTTTTAATCAGAATGATTATGGTATGATGCAGCTTACCGATGATCCAGAGGAGATTACCACCTATACCGGTACAGGAAATGGTCACTGTTTCTCAGCAGGGCGTCTGGCTTATACCTTTGGCCTGCAGGGCCCCACCATGGCCATCGATACCGCCTGCTCCTCCTCAGCCGTTGCGTTAAACCAGGCAATTAATGCCCTGCGTCAGAAACAGTGTCACATCGCGCTGGTAGGCGGTGTACAGCTTAACATTACACCTGAGTTACAGATTTTCTTCAGCAAAACCCACTCCTTCTCCCCCGATGGCCGCTGTTTCACCTTTGATCAACGTGCCAATGGTTTTGTTCTGGGTGAGGGTGGTGCAGTTATTGTTCTTAAAACGCTCTCTCAGGCAAAAAAAGCACATGATCCCATTTTAGCGGTTATCCACGCCAGTGAGATTAACCATGATGGTCCAGCCAGCGGTTTAACTGTACCCAATGAATCAGCCCAGGAGTCACTGATTCGTGATGCCCTTAAAACAGCCGATATCCATCCAGATACCATCCAGTATGCTGAAGCCCATGGTACAGGCACCACACTGGGTGATCCCATTGAGGTAGGCGCACTCAAGGCGGTTTTTTCTCAAAGATCCGATGAAAATCCACTTAAAATCGGCTCAGTTAAAACCAACATTGGCCATCTTAATGCCGCAGCAGGAATTGCAGGTTTGATTAAAGTGGTGCTGATGCTGCAACATAAAACCCTGGCACCGCAACTCCATTTTAAAAATCCCAATCCAAAAATTCCCTGGGAGGATTTTCCTGTTCAGGTGGTCTCTGAAACAGAACAGTGGTTAAAAACCAATGATACCCCCCGCCGCGCCAGTGTCAGTTCCTTTGGTTTGAGCGGAACCAACAGCTATACCATCTTAGAAGAGGCTCCTTCACAAAAACCAGCGTCTCGAATTGAACGTCCCTTTCATCTTTTTACCCTTTCTGCACCCAATCGTGATGCACTGCAAAATCTTATTAAAACCTATGATGATTATCTAACCACGATTGATGATTCAGAGATCCACTTAGCCGATCTCTGTGCAACGGTGAACCGGGGACGAAACCATTTTCAACACCGTTTCTGCCATTGTGCTTCAGATATTCAGACGCTGCATCAGGCGCTTAAAAAAGGTCTGTCTTTAAAAGAGCCAGAGAATCCTATAAAAAAGCGTGGTGTTGTTTATCTTTTTTATGGCCAGGCTCCTCTGGTTATATTAAGGGCGCTTAAAGATCATCCCCATCTGCAACAGATGTTCACACAGTATGATCAACAGGCTAAAACATATCTTAAAGATTCCTTTCATACCCTGATTGATCATCCTCCAGCCAATACAGATGCACGTACCCCTCTGATTACAGCACTTAGCTTTCACGCCATGGCGACACTCTGGCAGAAGTGTGGTATTGAGCCCGAGGCCATTATGGGAGAAGGTGTCGCACTTTGGGCGGGTTTAGTGATGGCCGGTGGCGTCTCTCTTGAAGAGATGATCACACAACTCACCAGTTCAGCACTTAGAATTCCCTTAAATCAGGCTCTAAAACAGACCAATCTGCCCCTCTATGATCTTCAGGGTCAGCCATGTACGAACTTAGAAGAACAATCCCACTCACCGGCTATTCAGAATCTAAAGAAAAAATATAGTTTTTTTATCGCCATGGGTGGAGTCAAAGAGAACACGATTCTCTCGATCAAATCCACCACAAAGGAGAGTATATGGCAAGATTTTCTTAAGTCGATTCAAACACTCTATCAGAATGGTCTATCCATTGACTGGCGTCATCTCAATCAAGGATATGCTAGCCGCACACTCTCTCTACCCAATTATCCTTTTCAGCGCCAAAGTTACTGGATTCAACCAAAATCTGCTGAGAAGAAGCAGGACTTTGCTACGGAGAAGAAAAAAACACCAGAAAAGATGACCGCCACACCACCGCCTGACATAAAAGATAGCACACACACCGCCACAGTCACACCTACACAAGATAAGACAAGTACCCAAAAAACGACGCCACAGGCTGCTGTATCAGATGGGTCGATGTTAAGTCGTATCATGGCTCAACAGCTTCAAACCACCAAGGATACCCTCACCGATATTATAAAGCAGCAACTGGATATGCTGCATGGCCACAGTTTTGTATCCCAAGAAAAAATTACCGAAGAGATTCCCGAACTAAAGCCAGCCAAAAAAGCAGCACCAACAAAAGACAGCCTGAAAAGCAGTCAATCAGCAGCGTCTAAACCAGATAAGGGTAACAAAAACACTGTTCACTCTTCACCGATCACAGCATCAGAGAAATCCGATGCGCTCTCCATGGGTTCATGGAGATTGTTACTTCTCGCAGCCGACCACGCTGAGGCGATGCAAGAAAAGCGTGCGGCAACATTAACCCAGTTAAAAACATCACCAGAAAAGGTTATTAAGCAGAGTTTGGCAGCACTTAACACCACCACAGATAAAAAACAGTGCCTTTTTCTCCCCTACCAATCGGCTGAGGATGCCATCGGGGAGCTTGAGAATCCACGTTCCCGCCGTACTGCTTTAATCAAGCCATCCCAGGCTAAGAGCAATTCATCTCTGATTTTTATGTTTCCCGGTGTTGGTGATCACTATTTAAATATGGCGCAGGGACTCTATAAAAGCAGTCCACAGTTTAAGAAAGATATCGATTACTGCTGTGAAAAATTGATTCCTGAGATCAATGTGGATCTACGCGAAGTGCTCTATCCTGCACCCAAAGCTGAACCTGAAACAAAAAAACAGGCGGATAAAAAACCTCGCTTTGATCTAAAAGCGATGTTAGGTCGTGGTAATCTAAAACCGGATGCAAACCAGCAACGTCTTAATCGTACCCTGCATAATCAGCCACTTGTTTTTATCATTGAGTATGCCTTAGGCCAGTTGTGGCAAGCAAGAGGTTTAAAGCCTAAGGCAATGATCGGCTACAGCATTGGTGAATACAGCGCCGCGACACTTGCTCAAGTGCTCTCATTGGATGATGCCCTAAAACTTGTCGCTCGCCGGGCACAACTGATCAGTGCACAGTCTAAAGGGGCCATGCTTGCCGTATCCTATAACACTGAAAAACTGCAACCCCTGCTTCAAAAAGATACTGCTATCGCAATTATCAGCACGCCTGAACAGTCTGTTGTGGCGGGGAGTGTCCCAGCAATTGAGATGCTGGAGAAAAATCTCAGTGAGAAAAAGATCACCTGTCGTCGCTTACAAGGCAATCGTGCCATGCACACCCCCATGATGAAACCGCTGCATGAACCGCTCTCCAAGCTGGTAAAGACCTTTCAGATGCGTGATCCTAAAACTCCCTACCTCTCCAATGTCACCGGAGATTGGATTCAACCTGAAGAGGCGAAAGATCCAGTCTACTGGGCACGCCACTGCTATCAAACGGTTCATTTTGCCTCAGGTGTCGGAAAATTGCTTGATCAAGAGCGGGATGCGCTGTTTCTGGAGGTGGGACCAGGACAGAGTTTAAGCAGTTTTATTCTTCAACACCCTAAAATCACCCAACTCAAACAGAGAGCCACCTTCCCCTCGTTACGCTCCATGTATGAACAGCAAGCAGATGAAGCTTTTTTTCTCCATACATTGGGTAAGCTCTGGGCGGCGGGTATCCCTTTAGTAAATTAAGTAAACATTTTAAGGAAACCTCATTATGGATAAACAGACCGTTGGCGTGATTGGCGCCGGAGTTATGGGCAGTGGTGTGGCCCAAAATCTTGCTCAGAGTGGCTTTAATGTCATTCTCATTGATATCTCTGAAGAGATCTTACAGCGTACCCGGAAGATCATTGCAAACAATATCCGTTTTCAAGGATTTATGGTTAAAGACCGCTCCAAACTGGATGATCCGGAAACCATTCTGGAGCGCATTCGGTTTACAACCGACTATAATACGCTAAAAGATGCTTTTTTTATCATTGAAAACGCTAATGAGAAGTGGGAAATTAAATCAGAGATCTATCCCAAGATGGATCAGATCTGTCATCCGGACGCCTGTTTTGCGGCCGACACCTCCTGCTACTCTATTACACGTATTGGCGCCTTAACCAAGCGGCCAAAACAGATTGTGGGCATCCATTTTATGAATCCGGTACCGATGAAAAAAACCGTTGAGGTGATTCGTGGTTACCATACCACCGAAGATACATTGGAGATAACAAAAACACTCTTAAAAGCGATGGGTAAAGATACCGTGGTGGTGAATGACTCACCAGGTTTTGTCTCCAACCGTGTTTTAATGCTCACCATCAATGAGGCGATCTTTCTGCTTCATGAGGGGGTATCTACCGCAAAGGATGTGGATACCATCTTTAAAAAATGTTTCGGCCACACCATGGGACCTCTGGAGACGGCGGATCTGATTGGTCTGGACACCATCTTATACTCCATTGAAGTGCTGCATGAGAGTTTTAATGACAGCAAATTCCGTCCCTGCCCTCTGCTTAAGAAAATGGTTGATGCCGGGCTTTTAGGGCGTAAAAATGGCCGTGGTTTCTATAACTATCCTGGAATACAAATTTAAACTTAAAAGACGTTAATCGACGTATCAAAATTAAGAGGCTTGAATTTAATGCATACCTCCGAAGAGATTATGGAAGAAGCCCGTGACTTTATTGGGCAATTTATCAGCAATCCAGACATCGATGCCGATGTGGATCTTTTTGCAGAAGGGTTGGTAAATTCTCTTTTTGCCATGCAGCTTGTTCTGTTTGTTGAACAAAAGTATGGGATTAAGGTAGAGAATGAAGATCTCGATTATGAGAACTTTAAATCACTCAATACGATTGTCCAGTTTATCCAGAAAAGATCAGGTTAATCATATTCATTAACATATTGTTGTTATACTCCAGCCGTTTTAGTGTCTGATTGATACAAAACCTAAGAGTATAACAATAGATACAGAAGATCAACTCAGGACACCATCCTATGGAACTGGAATTAACTGAAGCACAGCAAGCGTTACAGGAGAGAATACACGCTTTTGTGGATACCCACATTGCTCCTGTCGCAGATCAGCATGATAAAGATGAAGAAACTCCCAGAGAACTGATTGAAAAACTGGCACAAGAGGGCACCCTGGGGGCGTTGGTCGATAAAAGCTATGGCGGTGGCGGTATGGATTATCTCTCCTGGGGGATCATCTGTAATGAGATCGGTCGTGGCAGTGCATCGCTTTTGAGTCTACTCACGGTCCACACCATGGTTACTCAAACCCTGGCCCAGTGGGGAAGCGAGCAACAGCGTGAAAAATGGCTTCCCAAACTGGCCACAGGTGAGATGATCGGTGCTTTTGGTCTGACCGAGCCCACCATCGGCAGTGATGCTTCAAATATTAAGAGTGTGGCTGAGAAGGGAGAGCAGCAATTTACCCTGACCGGCGAGAAACGGTGGATCTCATTTGGCCAGTATGCCAATCTTTTTTTAATTATCGCCCAGTGTGAAGGCAAGCCCACCGCATTTCTTGTGGAGCGTGATCGTGAGGGATTCACCACAGAGAAGATCAACGGCATGCTCGGATTCCGCTCCGCGATGTTGGCTGAGATCTCCATGGAGGCGTGTGTCATCCCCGAAGAGAATCTGGTGGGCAGGCAGGGTTTTGGTTTTTCTCATATTGCCAACACCGCACTGGATCAAGGCCGATTTTGTGTCGCCTGGGGCTGTTTAGGAATTATTGAGGGTTGTCTCTATGCCTCAATGGAGTATATCAATCAACGGCACCAGTTTGGTACCGCGTTAAAAAATCATCAACTGATTCAACAGATGGTCTCAGAGATGGTTGTCGGCGCCAAAGCCGGACGTATGCTCTGTTATCATGCCGCCCACTTAAAAGAGAAAGGTGATCCTTCACTCATCATGGAGACATCCATCGCCAAATATTACACCTCCCGTGTCGCACTGCAATCCGCCAACGATGCGGTCCAGATTCATGGTGCCAACGGGTGTAGCAGCGACTATCCGGTCCAACGCTACTTCCGTGATGCCAAAATTATGGAGATCATTGAGGGGAGTAATCAGATGCAGCAGATTATTATCGCCAAAGTGGGACAACAGAAACATCTTATGGCCAAACGCATGGCAAGAAGAGCCCGTAAAAAGGGGAATCGATAAATGAGTCAGCAACCATCAGAACAAGAAGAGATTCAGGCGATTAAATGTCTGGTATGGGATCTGGATAACACACTCTGGGAGGGTATTCTCTTAGAAGATGAACAGGTGACCCCAATTCCTGAAGCCGTCGAGACACTTAAGACACTCGATCAACGTGGTATACTCCATTCGATTGCCAGTAAGAATGATGCCGATCTGGCGATGAACAAATTAAAAGAGCTTGGATTGGACCACTATTTTCTCTATCCCCAAATCAGTTGGGAGCCCAAATCTGAGGCGGTCGCCAATGTGGCAAAAAGCATCAATATCGGGATTGATACCCTCGCTTTTATTGATGATCAGCCTTTTGAGCGTGAAGAGGTCGCTTTTGCCCATAAAGAGGTGCTCTGTATTGATGCCATCGATGTTAAGGGCGTGGTTGATCTTCCCCGCATGCACCCCCGTTTTATCACCGATGACTCCAAAAAACGCCGTGCCATGTATCAGAGCGATATTGCGCGCAATCAGGTGGAGGAGACCTTTAAAGGACCACAGGAGGCGTTTCTTAAAACGTTGGAGATGGTCTTCACCCTAGGCCCCGCCCAGGAGGAGGATCTCAAGCGGGCAGAAGAGTTGACCGTAAGAACCCATCAGCTCAACACCACCGGTTATACCTACTCCTATGATGAACTGAACCATTTTCGCAACTCCGAGAAGTATCATCTTTTAGTGGCGGATCTGAACGATAAATATGGTCCCTATGGAAAAATTGGTCTGGCACTGATTGAACGCGGTCAGGAGGTCTGGAGTCTGAAACTTCTCCTGATGTCCTGCCGGGTGATGTCCCGTGGTGTGGGAACAATAATGATCAACCATATCCGCAATATGGCCAGAGAAGCGGGCGTACGTCTGGTGGCTGAACTCCTGCCCAACGACCGCAATCGTATGATGTATATGACCTATAAGTTTACCCACTTCCGTGAGATCGAGAAAGAGGATAACCTCCTGATTTTTGAGAACGATCTCGATAAAAAACAGAAGTTCCCGGACTATCTTAAAGTTATAATTGAGTAGTTTGTTTTCTCTTGACAAAGCGTAGAGAAGTGAGGCAAAATCAACAGGCGCTGAAGTAGGAGATAGATGTCCACATAAAAGATGGTATAACTATACCGTCTGTGTTATGTACTATAAAGCTATCTTTTTTGATTTGTCTGCATCCAACTCAATACCTCGATAGATCATAACTCAATAATAAATCTATTGTGCAATCCTAGCCAGATCGGGTGGCGCTGCTACCCTGACTGATTATCACAACTTGTTCTAAGGAAAAATAGACATGTCTACCGAAGAAACCGAAACACAGAGCAAAGAAGAGCAAGCCAATAAGGTTGTCTTTAATTATACCTTAGGTTCAGCCGCTGCGGGCGCCATCCCCTCCCCTGCACTGGATCTGATTGCCATCACCGGTGTGCAACTGAAAATGCTGCACTCTCTCTCCAAGATTTATGATGTGGAGTTTATGAAAGAGAAAGGGAAAAAAGCCATCAGTGCACTGCTGGGTGGTTCTATCCCTGTCGCCTCCAAACGGACCGCTGCCAGCGCAATTAAAGTGATCCCCTTTGTGGGTCACTGGCTCTCACTGCTGACACTCCCCGCATTGAGTGGTGCATCCACCTACGCCGTGGGTAAACTCTTCATTCAACATTTTGAGTCGGGCGGCACATTCTTAAACTTTGATGCCGAAGCCGTACGGAACCACTTCAAAGAGCTGATGGAAGAGGGAAAAGATGTGGTCAAAAACAACAAAGATGCAAAAGTTGTCCCCCCTCTGAAAAAATAACAACAGATTCTACGTTGTCTTAAAACACAATCGCATGATATAATCTCAAAAGAGCCTGTTAGGAGATCATCTAACAGGCTTTTAAATATAACCATAATTAAAGCTATAATCTTAAATGTTCCCAGCGAAAAAATTATTGGATTTTATCGATGAAGAGTCCACAAGACCTAAAGGCCGCTTGATCTTTCTTGCCATCCTCTCTGGTATTGCGAACGGCATCCTCTTAGCCATTATTAATCATGCCGCTGATCTGGCCAACCAGGATATCTGGGTTCAATTACAATCTTTTGCCCTCTACATTGTCGTTCTTCTGCTGTTCATCTATACAAAAAAATATACCCTAGCCCAGGCAGTGCTCTATATCGAAGAGATCTTACGCGATGTGCGCATGCGCATTGCAAACAAAATCCGCCATACAGAGCTTCTTTTTATCGAAAATACCGGCTACGCCTATATCTATAATCGCCTCTCCCAGGATACCATTCTTATATCACAGAGTGCCAATGTTGTTTTTGCTTCGCTGCAAGCCGCCATCATGCTTGTGTTTGCCATGTTCTATATCGCCTGGCTCTCGTGGGATGGTTTCCTGATTACCGTGGTTGCCATCGCTTTTGGTATCTCAATCTTTATACAACGACGCCGTAAAATTCTCAACGATCTCAATACCGCCATTGAAGAGGAGGTGCTCTTCTTTGAAACCTTAAACCACAGTCTCTCAGGATTCAAAGAAGTTAAAATTAACTGGCAAAAAAATCAGATGCTCTACGAACACCAGAGTAAGACAGCAGATAATGTACAAAATCTTAAAAGCTCTGTGGGTGTACATGCGGTCACCGTCATGATCTTCTCACAGGTCTTTTTCTACATTCTGATTGCCACCATCATCTTTGTCTGGCCTCGCTTAGAGTCTATTCCCCAAACCACGGTGATCAAACTTACCGCTTCTGTACTGTTTATTATCGGACCGATGGATCTTCTCGTCGGATCACTTCCTCTCTTTATGAAATCCGATGTCGCTGTAGATCATCTGCGCGCTTTAGAGAAGATGATCGATGATGCCAGTCAGAAAACCACTCTGAGTGAACAGAAACCCACACCATTCCACTTTGATAAAATTGCGTTTAAAGATGTGCGCTTTCACTACGAGGATAGCGAAGGCATACCCACATTCTCTATTGGCCCAGTCAACTTTACCCTCAATAATAATGAGATCTTATTTATTGTGGGCGGTAATGGGAGCGGTAAATCAACCCTCTTAAAAACACTTGTCGGACTCTACTATCCAAAAGGAGGCACAATCCATGTGGATCAAACCCTCCTCACACCCTATAATTATGAGCGCTACCGTGAACTGTTCTCAACAATCTTCACCGATTTTCACCTCTTTGATCGTCTCTACGGATTGGAGGATATCGATCCGGATAAGGTGAATCAAATGATTCATACCATGGGATTAGAGAATAAAACCCACTTTCACAACGAACGGTTCAGCAATATTCAACTCTCCACCGGACAGCGTAAACGCATCGCTTATATCGCTGCTACTCTCGAAGATAAAACCATCTATATGTTCGATGAGTGGGCCGCCGACCAAGACCCCACATTCCGTCAATACTTCTATGAGACACTGCTGCCCGACTTAAAAGCCCAAGGGAAAACCATTATTGCGGTCACGCACGATGATAAATATTTTTATGCAGCCGACCGTGTACTCAAAATGGAAGAGGGACAACTGATTCAATATGACCAAAGCTAAAGCGATCACACTCTTTGCTATCCCTTTTGCCGGTGGAAGCAGTTATGCTTATCGTCCATTCCAAAAATATATCGGCGACACGATTCAATTTATACCCATTGAACTTCCCGGGCGAGGGCGACGTACAGGAGAGCCCCTGCTGACCAACACCGAAATGCTGGTTGAGGATATCTATCAACAGATTAAAGAGGATATCCAAGAGCGACCCTATGCCCTCTTTGGCCATAGCATGGGGGGACTGCTGGTCTATCTTTTAGTCCATCGTCTTTATGCGGCGGATAAAAAACAGCCTGAACAGCTTTTTATCAGTGGTAGCCGTGCCCCACAATATACCGCACGCCCCAAACTGAGATATACCCTACCCAAAGATGATTTTCTAAAAGAGATCAAGGCCATGGGTGGTATATCCGATATTCTGTTCAATGATCAAGAGATG
>JBQGBW010000001.1:0-106783 GCA_052043475.1 Magnetococcales bacterium HHB-1 | reverse complement strand
TAAAAAACCTGTCAAACCTCTGAGTGGTAGACGAAATAACGATTTTATTATTAGGCCACAAGCAATTGCTGAATCTGAGTAAGTCTTTGGATGTCCTGGCTTATATGGTTTCTCTGATTCATACCAGCCTTGCACCGTCTCTTCATCGAACCAAAATGTCAGGCTGTAACGATTCTCAAGAGCTTTATTGTATTCACGCCAGTTCTCAACTCGATACTGGATTTTGATGGCTTGTTGCTCTGCTGCATCCATAAAAACATTCCTCCTCATTAAGAAGGATAAATTGTATACCATCAGGAGGCAATTGCGCAACAAAGTCCTTGCTTTTTTAGTTATTTCCCTCAAATAAAGAGCTGGCTTTCTTTTCCCTATTCACATAAAATAGATAATTTGCTAACACTTCTGCCCATTAATCTAGACTGTGTGGGAGCTTGCTCTAATGCCTGAAGGTCCAACCGCAACATCCTCCTCCGAATCTACGACGGAAAATACAACAGACAATACGCCAGTATCGGAAGAAAACACAGAGCAAAACTCTACTTCCAATACAGATACAGGGGGAGAACAATCCAACGAATCTTCGGCGACAACGGAAGGAACAGCGTCTGTTAATGCCTCAATGGAAGCCGCTAAAACGGCCTTTCTTCAAGCACAGCAGAATGGTCAGAATGGCCAGGAGATGGCGGCAGAAGCGGCCTATCAGAAAGCCATTGATAATGGCGCAACGCCTGCAGAAGCACAAAGCATCAAAGATGCTGTTGCCCAATCATTTCAGAATCTTGCACCCGATGCATCGCTCGATCAGTTAAATGCGGCGGTTAGCCAAGCCAGTCAGACTGCGGTAACAAGCATCAATAACACACAATCACCAACCAACACAAGTTCTACATCGGATCAAGGTAGCAGCACATCGACGACCGAAGGAAGCACAGCGACAGATGCAACAGAGGGAGAAACAGATAGCGTTTCAGAAGAATCAACTTCAGGTGGCACCACAACCGATACACAAACGGATACAACAGAAACGCAGAATACAGACACAACAGATCAGACAAATATCACAGATACGACAGGATCACAAAGCACCACCACAGATCAAACCGACACAGCAGGACAACAAAATACCACCACAGATCAAACTAACATAGCAGGACAACAGAATACGACGACAGACAATCTTAACCAAAATACGACAAACACAACACAAACCAATAATCAAGAACAAAATACCAACACATTCTCTTCTAATATTGCTCCAACAGGTGAAGTGAGCAACACTTCTTTCTCTTTCGCACCTCAAAACAGTATCAATTCGCCAACGGCACCGCCCACATATACACCAAACACCACTACATCGACAACACAAAACAATACAACAGACAATGAAACAGAAGAAGAGACCACAACACCTGAACCAGGCCCTGCTTATTTTTCAATAAATAATGTTCAGACAACAGAAGGCACGCCATTTTCGATCCAGATTCAGCGCAGTGGAGATCTCCAACAAACTCAAGCCGTAACAGTTTCCTTGACCATACAGGGAAACGATAATGCCAGTCCACAGGACTTCTCTGCACAGAGTAAGGTCGTCAATTTCTTAGCTGGACAGGCCAACAAAACCGTTCAACTGGATACCCTGGATGATAATCTCTATGAACGCACTGAAGGCTTAACCGTTGTTCTATCTAATCCCACCAACGGCGGCATCCTTTCACAGGCGACAGCGCAAGCTCAGATAGAAAACGACGATCCCATACCCCAATTTTCTGTTCAGGATGCACAAGTTTCTGAAGGTGAGATACTCACTTTCACGATCACACGCAGTGGTGATGCTCAAGCTGTGCAGAGTGTGAATTATCAGTTCTCTGCTGGACAGACCGAGTCTACGGATCTATCCGTCACGCCAGGTAAACTCTCTTTCTCTCAAGGCGTATTACAACAGACAGTTACCTTAGCGACAACAGACGATACACTGTTTGAACAAGATGAACAGTTTCAGATCTCGCTCTCAAACAGTACCGGAGATGCGGGCATCAGTGTAAGAAAAGCGAATGGTACGCTACTCGATAATGATCCTACGCCTGTATTTAATATCACATCTAATCACACAGCAACAGAAGGTGCTGCACTCCGTTTTACCGTTACGCGCACAGGGGATGCGGAAAGCCAGCAGACCGTTCGATATGCACTCAACACAGACCAACTGGAACAGAGTGATTATACCAACAACAATGGTATTCTGACGTTTACCTCTGGTCAGACTGCTCAGACACTGACCATCAATACCAATGATGATTCGCTCTATGAAACGGAAGAAAACTTTACCGTTTCACTCTCTCAGGCAACCGGTGGCGCCACCATTACAACGGATCATGTTTCAGGAACTGTGCTGGATAATGAGCCCGCACCTCAATTCACCATTGCAGGCGCACAGGCTACCGAAGGCGAAGCATTTACATTTAGTGTCACCCGTACAGGAGATGCGGAAGCAGAACAAACCGTTAACTATGCGCTTCAGACAGATAGCACAGAAAATGATGACTTCACGGATGTTTCTGGAACCTTATCTTTTGCCCAGGGTGAAACAGTCAAAACTTTTACCGTAGATAGCTCCTCTGACACGCTTTATGAACAGGATGAACAGTTTAAGGTGCTTCTGTCTCAGCCCTCAGGAGGCGCTACACTGGCAACAAATGAAGCAACTGGTACCATTCTCAATGATGATAGCATGCCTGGATTCAGTATCGCCTCAGCCAGCGCCAGTGAAGGTGAAATTATAACCTTCAGTGTGACACGTAGTGGTGATGCAGAAAGTATTCAAACTATACAATATTCTTTCAATAATTCAGGAAAAGCTCAGTCTACCGATTATTCAGCATCTCCTGGCACGCTTACTTTTGTTGAGGGAGAAACGGTTAAAACCTTCACCATTGATACCACAGTCGATACCCTGTTTGAAGACCATGAAACCTTTACTGTATCGCTATCTCAGGCCAGCAGTGGTGCAACGATTGGCAACGGTACAGCTACAGGAACCATTCTGAACGATGAACCTGCACCAGCATTCTCTATTGATGCGGCCAGTGCCTCTGAAGGAGATACACTCACCTTTACAGTCACACGTACAGGTGATGCAGAAGCCGTCCAAACCGTCAATTATATCCTGAATCCTGAATCAACAGAGCAGACAGACCATGATGCCGCTCAGGGCATATTAACTTTCTCGGCAGGTGAAACAAGCCAACAGTTTACCGTGGCGACACATACGGATTCTCTGCATGAGATCGATGAAAATGTTGTCGTCTCTCTTTCCAATGCAACCGGTGGTGCAACCATTGATACGGCATCCGCCACAGGAACTATTTTGGGAGACAACAATTATCCACAGCTTAATATCACTTCAACCAGTGCCACAGAGGGGGAGGCGCTTACATTCAGTGTGACCCGAACTGGAGACGCCGAAGCCATACAGACGGTTCAATATGATCTCAGTACAGATACAACAGAAACAGATGATTACAGTGATACCCGTGGCACTTTAACCTTCGCCATGGGTGAGACGATCAAAACATTTACCGTGGATACGGTTTCTGATTCGCTTTATGAAGCCGATGAACAATTGACGGTATCGCTCTCTCAGGCCACTGGCGGTGCCACCATCGGCACAGATACGGCAACCGGAACACTCTTAAACGATGAAGCCATGCCCGGTTTAAATATCGCTTCTGCTCAAGCATTTGAAGGGGAAAAGATAACCTTCAGCGTAACCCGTACAGGGGATGCCGAAGCGGAACAGAGTGTGGTCTATGCACTCCAGGCTGGAGACAGTGAATCCAGTGATTACAGTGATACCCAAGGCACTCTCACCTTTGCCACGGGGGAAACCGTTAAAACGTTCACGGTGGATACCACAGAGGATTCACTCTTCGAAGAGAATGAAACCTTCTCTGTCTCACTCTCTCAGACAACCGGTGATGTGACGCTGTCAACCGATACCGCAACAGGTACAATCATCAATGATGAGTCCGCGCCACAGCTAGCCTTGGCCTCAGCCACAGCCACCGAGGGTGAAGCACTGACATTCAGTGTGACACGCACCGGTGATGCAGAAACTGAACAGACTGTGCAGTATGCGCTCTCTTCTGAAACAACAGAGAGTACCGATTATAGCGATACCAGTGGCACCATCACTTTTGCAACAGGAGAGACGGTCAAGACGTTTGTTGTAAATAGCACCGCTGATACGCTCCAAGAAGAAGATGAAACCTTCTCTGTGTCGTTATCGCAAGCCAACAATGGGGCAACTATCAGTCAATCGACGGCATCAGGAACCATTATTGATGATGAACAGGCAACTTCGTTCTCCATCTCTGAGCGCAGTGCCACCGAAGGTGAAGCGATTACTTTAAGTGTGACACGGACAGGTGATGCGGAAGCAACACAGACTGTGGAGTACAGTGTACTTCCTGGTGACAGTGAAGCCAGTGACTATAACAGTACCGATGGTACGCTCACCTTTGCAACGGGTGAGTTGTTAAAAACATTTACCGTTGATCTTGCAACCGATACCCTCTTTGAGGGTGATGAATCGTTTACAGTCTCGTTAGCCAATGCAGGTGGTGGCGCATCCATTGCTGTTGCCAGCGCATCAGCAACCATTCTGGACAATAATACAATGCCATCTTTCTCTGTGACCCAACCCAATGCCGTCACAGAGGGCGAAGCGGTTACACTGACCATCACACGTACTGGCGATGCTGAAGCGAATCAAACCGTTGAATATAATCTGCTGGATAACAACAATGATCTCTCTACCGCAGTCAGTCATCAGGGCACGTTAACTTTTGAAAGTGGTATCTTAGAAAAAACCGTTGTCTTTGACACCACACAGGATACAGATGTCGAAGGAAATGAGAACATTGCCTTCTCTCTAAGCAATGCCACCGGAGGAGCAACTCTGGCCACAGATAGCACAACGATTACATTGATTGACGATGATGTGCCTCCTGGGTTCTCCATAGATAATGCAATACAGACAACCGAAGGTGAAGCGGTCACATTTACTGTTAATCGCGCCGGTTTAAGTACAACCTCAGAAACCGTTGAATATTCCTTGGCAGCCGATACATCCAGTAACAGCGACTATACCCAGACCCAAGGAACACTCACCTTTGCCGCAGGTGAGACCAGCAAAACCTTCACCGTAACCACAACGGATGACACCCTTTATGAAGAGAACGAATCTTTTACCGTCTCTTTAAGCAATGCCTCCGGTGGTGTATCCATTACAACAGCGACAGCAACAGGAACCCTGCTCGATAATGAAATCGCTCCCGGTTTTTCGATTGCATCGACTTCAGCCAACGAAGGCCAAACGCTTACCTTCAGTGTTACACGTCAGGGGGATGCTGATGCCAATCAGACCGTACAGTATGCTTTGAGTGCTGTGGATGCAGAAAGCAATGATTATACTTCAAGCAGCGGAACCTTAACCTTTGCTACGGGCGAAAGTGAAAAAACATTTACCGTCGCCACAACAGCAGACACCCTATATGAAATCGATGAAACACTCTTGGCAACGTTGTCACAACCTTCTGGTGGTGCCACCCTGACCACAGATACAGCATCTGGCACCATATTAAATGACGATACAGCGCCCCAGTTCTCTATTGCCAGTGCCAGTGCATCGGAAGGAGAGATGCTGACAATGACAGTCAGCCGTAGTGGTGATGCCGAAGCCAGTCAAACCGTGGTTTATACGCTGACCAAAGGGGATGCTGAGAGTGATGATTATACCGATACCAATGGTACCTTAACCTTTAGCAGTGGTATCACTGAACAGCTTCTGACCATTGCGACGACCGCAGACGATCTATATGAAGCCGATGAAACCATCACCGTTTCGCTCTCTCAGGCAACAGGTGGTGCCACCATCAGTACAGCAGATAGTGCAACAGCCACTATATTGAATGAGGATAGCGCGCCTGAATTGTCCATTCAATCAAGTGGCAGTGCAACCGAAGGGAGTGATGTGGTTCTTACGGTCACAAGAACGGGTAATGCAGAGATGGCGCAAACGGTTGAATATACGCTCTCTGATGGCAGTGCACAGGCTGGCAGTGATTATACGGCCAACAACGGTACCCTGACTTTTGCAAAAGATGATACGGTGCAAAGTTTAACCATTGCTACAGGCGATGACAGTTACTATGAAGCCGATGAAACACTCTCAATCTCATTAACCAATGCTTCAATTGGGTCACTGGCAACCGATCAAGCCACAGCAACGATCATCAATGATGATGCCATCCCTGGATTCAGTATCGCCTCAGCCAGTGCCACCGAAGGTGACATAATCACTTTCACCGTAACTCGAAGTGGTGATTATGCATCAGAACAGACGGTTGAATACAATCTAAGCGCAGATAGTGCAGCTACGACTGATTATACTGATACTTCAGGAACGCTCACCTTTGCCAGTGGTTCAGCCAGCCAAACATTTACCGTATCCACCATCCAGGATACCACTCTGGAGAACGATGAGATATTCCAGGTCTCCTTAAGCCAGGCGTCAACCGATGCAACCATCACCACAGCCAGTGCATCTGGCACCATCCTCACCGATGAAACAGCACTCTTTATGCAAGATGTTTCGGCTACCGAAGGGGAGACACTCACATTCACGCTTTCACGCAGTGGTGATCTCTCCGGTGCGTTGACCATAGATTATACTTTGGGCAGCGGGGATACAGAGAATACCGATTTTACAGGCACAAACGGCACAGTCACCTTTGCCAGTGGCATCAATGAACAGTTGGTCACACTGGTGACAACCGACGACACCCTCTATGAGGGGGATGAATCTTTCACATTCGCACTCTCTAATCCATCTACCAACATTACCTTATCACCAGCAGAGGTTACAGGAACCATCCTGGATAATGACAGTAAACCTCAAATATATGTTCAAGATATCAGTGCAACAGAAGGAGAGATGCTCTCTTTTACGGTATCACGCAGTGGAGATGCCGAAGGTGATCAAACTGTTGAATACAGCTTGCTTGATGGCACCGCTTCGGCTAACAGTGATTACACTTCACACAGTGGCACATTAACCTTTGCCTCAGGAGATAGTAACAAGGTTGTTACTGTTGCCGTTGGATCGGATACATTCTATGAAGCCGATGAAACATTGACCATTTCATTGAGCAATGCCAGCGGTGATACGTCGATCACAACAGACAGTGCCACAGCCACTGTGATGAATGACGATGCCAAACCTGCATTTTCTGTTTCTGGTGTCAGTGCCAATGAAGGCGATCCCCTTGTTTTTACTATTACGCGCAGTGGTGATACAGAGGCCGCACAGAAAATTGACTATGTTACCTCCGGTGGCAGTGCAACAGCCGATACCGATTATACCTCAGATTCAGGAACGTTGACTTTTGCCCAGGGAGAAGGCAGTAAACTTTTGACAATCAATACGGCTACCGATACCACAGTTGAATACAATGAGACATTCTTTCTCTCGTTAAGTAACGCCCCAGCCGATGCAACCCTTACTTCGGCGCAAGCCACCGGAACCATTCTCTCCAGTGATGTGGGTCTATTTGTTCAGGATGTAACCGCAAATGAAGGGGAGGATATGGTCTTTACTGTCTCACGCACCGGTGACAGTTCACAAGCCATGACCGTAGACTTCACACTCTCTGATTTGACCGCAGAATGGAACCTTCCTGACTATTCAACTTCTAAATATGGTCGTGGCACAACAGGTACAGTTTCACTCGATGCAGGAGTGAGCAGTCAAACATTTACTGTTGTAACCACTAAGGACAGTTTCTATGAGGGCAGTGAAGAGACCTTTCTGGTTTCACTCTCCAATCCCTCCAATGGTATGAATATTGGGCCAGATGCTACGGGAACATTGATTGAAACCAAAAATGCACCAAATATCTACAGCAATGATACCAATGAAACCTTCACTGAGGGTGAAAGTGTCTTGCTTCGCGTAACCCGAACACCTTACGTAGAAGGAACCCAAACCGTAGATTATAGCATCATTGCTGGATCTGCCACGCAAGATGATGACTATATGGGGAGTCAGGGAACACTGACTTATGCTTCCAGTTATTATTATTCCACCATAACCATTGCCACGACTGATAATACCTTCTATGAGAACGATGAAACATTCACGGTTTCATTAACCGGCACCAATCTCAGTGAATCCACATTCGGTACCGATATGATGACAATCACCATTGTGGATAATGATCCAGCGCCAACTTTTTCCATCGCAGAAGCCAGTGCAACAGAAGGATCTGATTTGATCTTTACAGTCAGTCGTACAGGTGGGATAACCGAAGAAGATCAACTGATCAGCTACACATTGGGACATAACACCACGGAAGATGGTGACTATACAGATAAAACCGGGACATTAACTTTCTCCTCCACCACAGAGAGCCAGACATTCACAATTGCCACAACGCAGGATACCATTTCAGAGATTGATGAGCAGCTAACCGTCTCCTTGACCAATGCTTCAACTGTCGGACCTGCTATTGATATTACAGGAACAGGGACCATTCTTACCGATGAGGGAACATTTTCTGTTGAGAATGTTGCGGTAGAAGAGGGTGAAATGATGACCTTTACCATCACCCGCAATGGTGCTACAGATGTGCAGCAGACAGTCTCTTATGCCTTGGCTGCAGGAAATACAGAAGTTGGGGATTATACGGACACGTCAGGGACAGTAACTTTTGCGGCAACCGAGATAGAACAAACTATTACGGTGGCTACAGTCGAAGATACGGTCTATGAGAGCAACGAAAACTTTACATTAACGCTCTCCAGTGATTCAGAATCCGCTGAACCCGCATTTGTTTATGGCAGTGCTGTAGGTACGATCAACAACGATGAAGCCGCCCCCTATCTGATGACAGACTATCCTCAAGCGCCAGGCACCTCCATTGAAGAGGGCGTGGATATTACCATTACCATCACCCGTACCGGTGATGCGGAGGCGGATCAGCGGGTGAGTTACCGTTTTGCACCGGTGATCATCCGTGATGACAATGTGACACTGGGGAAAGATGTGGTTGGAGACTACTACGATACCACCTATGCCGGTGATATCACCTTTTCTCAAGGAGAGAGTAAAGAGTATGTGATTGTTGATGTGATTGATGATTATGATGTAGAGGAGACTGAATATGTACGCATGCTCTTTGATGTCAGAACATCGCCGCTCTATTTTAATGGCTCCTATGAAAATTCAATCTATGTTCAGATTAACGATAACGATTTTCCACAGCATGTCACGATTGGCCCCACAGATGTTCATGACAGTGATGGCACCTCTATCAGTATACTGCAAGCCAACGTAACCTATACCATCTCAATCATTGGTGATGGTGGTGGTAACACGCTTGATGCCTCTGAATTTGGCACTGACGATAAAATTAAAGTGGATTGGGATCAGATGTGGACAGATATTCATGCAGCCCAATCATTCAATGTGGGTAATCCAAGCGCTAACCCCGATGGTACAGGTGGCGGTTATGCTTTTGGTAGGCAACGGGATGTTTATGCATCAGATACCAATTATGGTAACCAGACAACACGTTGGCAGGTTAGACAAAAGGTTGCAAATCAAAGTTTTTACTGGCGCCTTGATATCTCCAAAATGACATCAACGACGACCAGTCCAATGATGGGGCCTATGCCAGTAACAAAGCGCATTAATAGCGCCAATGGCGTTTTGATGACTGGTCTGACACAATATCTGGAAACACAAGATGTCGATCTAATCGACTTTGTTTAATATCAATCATTCAACCGATTTCTCTTCTCCAGGAAAAACAGAATGGATGTCACCATGTATCGGTTTGACGTACTAAGAGGCGCGTTGATGATTTTTGTCTATATAAGTGAACTTCTGTCATGAAAAAAACGAAAGGATCTCTTACCCCGGTTTTCATACTACTTTTGCTGTGCATGCCTCTTTCTGTTTATGCACAGTCACTTACAGAACTCTTGCCGCCACTTTTAGTGAATCATGCGACAGTGAAGGCAGCTACGTTGAGTCGTGATGCGGCCCATCATGATATCAAAGATGCCCAAAGCGATTGGTTTCCTTCATTGGATATATCGGCTACTGCAGGTCGAGAAAAACAGAACAAGCCCTCAGCAGATGATTCAGACCTATGGCCACAAAACTATTCATTGACACTCACGCAGCTCCTCTGGGATTTTGGGGCAATTAATGCATCCATCGACACAGCAAAAGCACAGGCCGCTCAAACAGAAGCGGGACTCAATTTAGCACAACAAAGTCTGGCCTTAGAGGCCATCACTGCTTATCTCAATGTTAAGCGCGCAGCGACAGTACTCGACTTTGCCCGCCAATCTGAAAAGAATATCAAACAACAGACCAAGCTAGAAGATATCCGCATTCGTAAAGGGCTCGGAATCAGCACAGATCTTCTCCAGGCAAAAACGCAGCTTGCCGGTGCCAATGCCCGTCGTGTACGTGCTGAGGGAGATCTAAAACTAGCCATTAATCGTTTTCGTGCAGTATTCAGCCATAACCCCAAAGTAACAGCCTCTCTGGAACTTCCTAAGTTACCTGCTACTCTTTTGCCTGATAATCTTGCAACCGTTGTGAAGATCGCCAAAAAAAATAATCCGCGCCTGTTGTCTGCGAAGTTGGATGTCACCATTGCTGAAGCCAGTTATCGCAATACACGCGCATCCAACCTTTTTCCTCAACTTGAAGTTTCAGGAAGTTGGAAAGATAAAGATGATGACTCAGGCACGGCGGGTAAAAAGAGCGAACTCCTGATGAAGCTTGAACTCAGCCAGACATTAAATATAGGTCCTCAAGCTTGGAATCAGATCGCTTCAGCAAAAAAACAGCGTTTAGCCAGTGATGAACGTCTACGCAATACCCTGGATCTGGTTGAAGAAGAGGCGCGCAATGCCTGGGATCAACTGGAGACTGCACGCAAAAATGCAGATTACTTGAACAGTCAGGCAAAGATTGCGGAAGCATTTCTTAAGCTTGCACGAAAAGAGCGCGAACTTGGCCGACGTACATTGCTGGATGTTTTAAGCGGTGAAACGGCACTCATTAATTCACGCAGTGATGCGGCGGCCGCTGAAATGGATATCTATACAGCAACCTTCTCTGTGCTTTCTGCCATGGGTCAGCTTGATCCAGATACATTGCATAAAATACTAAAATAGCTTTGCTGTATCATGCGCTGTAATCATCCGCCAATGAATGAGTTATTGCAACAGGCCAGAAGATATCAACAAACCGGTGCGTTGAAAGATGCGTTGCAAATTACAACGCATCAGCTTGAACGTCATCGTCCATCGATTTATGCACTACATGGCCTGTTATTATGTCAAAGAGGCGAATATAAACAGGGAGAAGCTTATCTGGAACGCGCAGGCGCAGAATACAATACGCTGGATGCAGAAACGCTGGCTGATTTGGGAGGGGGCTATATTCTGCTTAAGCAGATCGATAAGGCCGAAACCTTATTAAAAAGGGCCAGACAGATCAACCCTGATCTGGCGATTGTTCTTGCACGTTTAGGTATTGTATTTCTTCATCAACGTCTCTATGACGCCGCACAAAAAATATTGGCTCAAGCACAAAAACAGTTACCTGATACCATGGCTGTGCATAGCAATCGGGTTCGTGCACTTATTGGTTTAGAGCGCTTTGATGAAGCTTTAGATGTACTCAATCAAATGGCACTGCGTTTTTCTCCACCCACATCATGGCAGCAGCTAACACAACTTGAACTTTTATTAATCTTAAAACGCTTTGATGAAGCAGAACATAAGGCACAATCCTGGTATCAGACGCATCCCAAAAAGCACCGTACAGCCTATATGCTGGCCTTTGTTTTGGCTGCACGCGGTCAGCATGCACAAGCGGATCATATTTTGCGTCGTGCCATTGCTTTGCATCCCGAAGATATTCCCTTACGCTTAATGCGGATCGATATCTGCCAACTCTGTGGTCTGTTTG
Organism: Magnetococcales bacterium HHB-1; assembly: GCA_052043475.1. GTDB lineage: Bacteria > Pseudomonadota > Magnetococcia > Magnetococcales > JBQGBW01 > JBQGBW01. Next base: position 94,728 of record JBQGBW010000001.1, on the reverse strand, counting down.
GTGAAGCACTCCTGATGATTCACGAGGGATTAAAACAGACACCAGATCATGTCCACTTCTGGATTCGTCTGGCCCATCTATCTTGGTTACGCCTTGATTCTCATATCGCCCGCCATGCGGCAGAAAAAGCGTTGGCGTTGACCACAGATCGAGAGAATAATGAACGTGTACAGATTTTTAATATTCTCGCAGACATTGAAGGTGGTGAAGGAAACCAGAAACAGGCAGAAAGTTACTATCGACAGGCCTTAGATCAGATACCCGATTCGGTAAGCTCCAAATCGGGGTTAGGGCATCTATACATGCAGTATGGACGCATGGAAGAAGCGATTGCCCTTTTTAAGGAGATCGCTGTTCATGCGCCCATATGGGGACAGAGAGCACTGATTCATGTACGACAGTTTCCCGATGATCCAAAACAGCTCGAACAGATGGAAGAGGTGGCACGCCAACCCAGTTTAGAGGGTCCCATACGCAGTGGTCTCTTTTTTTCATTGGCTTTAGCCTGGGAACATAAAAAAGATTATGCACGTGCTTTTCAATGTGCCCTTGAAGCCAATCAAGCAGTGAAAACCTGGCTCTCTTATTCTGCAGAAGCGCATCGGCAAACGATTGAATCTTTGATGCGTTTTTTCTCAACGCCATTTTTTCAACAACGTACACATTTTGGTCATATCAGTCGTAAGCCAATTTTTGTTGTGGGTATGCCCCGTTCAGGCACCACCCTGGTCGAACAGATTCTTGCTTCGCATTCGCGTATCTTTGGTGCCGGAGAGTTGGGTTTAATCAGCTCTTTTATTCGCCACCTGAATCACTGGGAGATGAAAGTGGGGTCAGGGTTGCACTATCCTGAATGTCTTGATGATATGACCTCTGAAGAAGCGTATCGTTTCGCTGAACAACTCCTAACCAAATTAAATAAGTTCTCACCAGAATCTGACTTTATTGTTGATAAGCTTCCACATAACTTTGAACATATTGGATTGATTCATCTGCTTTTCCCAAAAGCAACCATTATCTATTGTGCACGGGAACCGCGAGATGTTGCAATCTCCAACTATTTTACTGATTATCAGGCACGGTTTGGTGGTATGGGCTTCGCCTATGATCTGACAACACTGGGGCAACAACTGGCTGATCATCACCGTCTGATGGCTCATTGGCAACAGGTTCTTCCAAGTCGCATTTATACCGTACACTACGAACAGTTGGTGGAAAAGCCCGAGCAGGAAGCCAGACGTCTTCTGGCCCATGTGGACGTTGATTGGCAAGAAGAAGTTCTTCAGTTCTCTTCACTGAACCGCCCTATAAAAACAGCCAGTGTTTGGCAGGTACGTCAACCCATCTATAAAACTTCGCGTCATCGTTGGCACTATTATGCCGCTTTTCTTCAACCTCTGGAAGAAGCTTTAGCTGAACCTTTACCATCCATAAACAACATCTCCAGATGTTCACCGCCTCCAGGACTTTTTCTTCAAGGAATGTCCTTGCTTAAACAGGAACAGTGGTCAGAAGCAGAACAACTGTTTCGTCAATTGTTACGCTATATACCGAAGCATGCCGCGGCACATCATATGTTAGGCGTTGTATTGTTTAATCAAGGCAAAACCCGTTGGGCACTGGAGCGCATACGCCGCTCTTTAGATCTACACTCAGGCCATCCCTCCTGGTATCATAATCTGGCAAAGGTTTACACCGCATTGGGACGTCATCAAGAGGCCGAAAAGGCCACAGCACATGCAATAGATAAAAAGCAGCGCATTCAACAATCCGTATCATGGCTCTATGATTGAATGCCATAAACATTCACAGGTATTTCGTCAGTATGAAAACGTTCTGGAATCGTCTTGTTCGCCATCCTGCTATTTCAGTTCAGATTCTGTTGGCGACACTACTGGTCAATCTGATGGGACTGGCCACCTCCATCTATGTCATTACTGTCTATAACCGTTTTTTACTGCATGGTATCACAGGGACTCTGGTCACCATGTCAGTCGGTCTATTATTTGTTGGCATCATGGAGTATCTGTTTCGTAAAATCCGCTTTCGTCTGGCTGTTGCTCTGATGGCTGAACCCGAACGGATTTTAGGAGAGTCATTTTTTCAGGTCAGCTGTCAAGCCCGTGTTGCAGCCTGGCAAAAACTTCCCGCTGGTTTACGTCAAAGCTTTGGGCGCATGCTTGATCAAGTACAGATCGCTTTTACACCCAATAATCTACTCACTATTCTTGACCTTCCCTTTGCCCTGATATTTATTGCCGCGGTATTTTTTCTTAGTCCTCTGCTTGGCATCATTGCTTTAGCTATCCTCATTGGCCTACTGATCGCCGTCTGGCTGGGCAGCCAGCGTCTGGATCGCCAGACACAGCGTTTAACCGATGCTTCACAACAGCAGCACGCCCTCTGGGGGGCGCTTGCCGATGCAGATACCGTACGCGCTTTTAATGCACGGCCTCTTTTGCAACAGCGCTGGCAACAACGATTTGGCCGTACACGCTGGTCGCGCTACCGTGTTTCAGACCAACAACTTTTTTTTCAGAACATCACGCAGTTTGGCTCTGTACTCATGACCATGTGCGTTGTCAGCATTGGTGCGCAGCAGATTATTGCCGGAGATATGAATATTGGTGCACTGATTGGTGCCAATATTTTAGCTTCCCGTGCTTTAGCGATGGTGACACGTTTTTCGCAACTTGCCGGCATCACCGCACAGGGTGAGCAGAGTCATGCCCGCTTGCAGACCATCTTAGAACTTCCCTGCGAACCCGATACCGGTGTGACACTCACCCAGTTTAAGGGACGTTTAGACTTTAAGGATGTCGCTTTTCGTTTTCCCGGTGGTAGTGCACCGCTGTTTGAATCACTCTTTCTTAAATTAAAACCAGGAGAGATTGTGATTGTTACAGGCGCAAATGGTATGGGAAAAACAACGCTGGCACGCCTGGTTATGGGACTGATTCACCCCATTCGCGGCACTATTCTCGCAGACGGTGTTGATGTGCGTCAGCTTCAACCAGCCTGGTGGCGACAACAGTTGATCTATCTCCCCCAGGAACCACTCTTTTTGGAAGGAACACTGGAAGAAAATTTACGTCTACTCAATCCTCAGGTGCGCGATGAAACCCTCATGGAACTGATTAAAAAGGTTGGATTGCAACCTTTTATTGCTGAACACCCCGAAGGATTACAACAGATGGTTTTTAATGGTGGACGTCAACTCTCTGTAGGCATACGGCGACGCCTGGCTCTGGTACGCGCTCTGATCGCGCCAGGGAAGATTGCTGTACTCGATGATCCTACCGAAGGACTTGATCGAGAAGGAATGCAGATCATTGGCCAGATACTCAATGAATTTGCACGTCGAGGCATGACCATATTAATCTTTGCCAACACTGCGGATGCATTCCATGTGACTAGTAAAGTGCTTGACTTAAATAGCAAACCCGTTCCCACATTGACGGAGAGACATCTATGACATCTTCCGTGATTCCGGAAAAAATTTCTCAAGAGCAGATCATTGGACTGGAAAATGTGCGCTGGAATATGCAACTCTTTTTCATGGCAACCGGACTGTTTCTGGTGGGTCTACTTGTATGGGCTTATTGGGGAATGCTGGATGTCATCAGCATTGCACAAGGTGTTGTGGCGCCAGCCAAAAAGATTCATGCTGTGCAGCACTTAGAGGGCGGTATTATCAAAGATATCCTGGTGAAAGAAGGCGATATGGTTGAAAAGGGACAGCCGTTGGTTATCCTTGAATCCACATCCAGTGGAGCCGATGTGGGGGAGTTGGCTTTTCGCATTGCCTCATTAAAAGTGGATCGTGTACGACTAGAGACAGAAGCCGCTTCAAAACCTACACTCTCTTTTCCTGAAACACTACGTCAAGCCCATCCTACACAGGTTGATCAAGCGGAGAAGCTTTTTACCTCACGACAAGACTCACTGAAAACAGCCATTATTAAGCAGCAGAAAGATGTTGACCAGAAAAAACAGGAGATTCGAGAAATCCGTGCTCGCCTCTCTTTTGCTCATAGTCGTCTAAAGATTGTTCGTGAACAGCGCAATATTTTGCGTGAACTGATGAAATCACAATTGAGCAATCGGTTTCAGGAACTTGATCTACTCAAAGAGGCTAATGCTCTACAGAGCCAGATTCAAGAGGATAATGCGCGTCTTGCCCGCGCCAAAGCAGGATTGGAGCAAGCAAAAAACAGTGTTCATCAGGTAAAACAAGCTTTTCGTGAAGAAGCGCGTGGTAAGTTGGAAGAGACCCAACGAAAGCTGGCTGAATTTTCTGAACGGATGAAAAAGTACCAGGATTCTCTGCGCCGTACAACGCTGCATGCGCCGGTGACAGGAACAGTAAAAATACTCTATATCAGTAATGCTCAAGGCGTTGCACGTCCAGGTGTAACGCTATTAGAACTGGTACCTACAGGTGAAAAGATGGTTGTTGAAGCCCAGCTTCTACCACAGGATATCGGCTTTATTCGCCAAGGACAGCGGGTTATCATTCAACTGGCTTCAAGCGATGCCAACCGATTGGGCTCCATTGAAGGAGTGGTTGAACATATCAGTCCCGATACGTTGGTTACTCAGGAGGGTGCTTCATACTATAAAGTGCGGGTAGAAACCAAACAGACGGCTTTTGAAAAAGAGGGCGTACGCTATCCACTGATTCCGGGTGTCATGGTCACCGCAGGAATCATTACAGGAAGACGCTCTGTATTGGATTATATGTTATCCCCCTTTATGGATAACAGCCGTTTCTCTTTTACAGAACGGTAGTTTAACGGTAATCACAAACAGATACAGGATAGAGATGATGGCAGGCCAGAAGCGGTTTACATTACAATCCATGTTGGAAGAGGCCATTGAAGCCCATCGTAAGAACCAATTGGATCATGCACACCAGTTATGTACGACCATTATCGCTAATTATCCTCACAGTGCAGATGCCTGGCACCTGCTGGGATTGGCGGATATGCGCCAGAAACAGTGGAGCAAAGCAGAAAAGCATATTGCAAAAGCGATACAGCTTCAGCCAGAAACAGCAATGTTTTATAGTAGTATGGCTTCGCTGCATTGGCGTCAAGGCACATGGACACAGGCAATTAAAATGGCCAAAGAGGCCATTCAACGTGATCCTAAGACCGCAGAACCGCACTATACGCTAGGCATGGTTTGGCGTAAACAGGGTAAATTACCTGAAGCTGCGGCCGCTTTTCGACAGGCTCTACTCATTCAACCGGGCTATGCTTCAGCACTGGTTGAGCTTGGTGCCGACTTTCTTGAACGCGGTGCGATTGATGAAAGCCTGTTTTTCTTTTCTCATGCTTTAAAACTTAAACCAAACCATCCGCAAGGGTTGGCTAATTATGGGATTGCATTACATGAGAAGGGTGATATTAAGCAAGCAGAAGCGTTATTTCGTCAAGCGCTGAGTGAGGATTCAGAATCTTCTGTGATTCGTTTAAATCTGGCCGCGCTCTTAGTGAAACAGGAACAGCTGGACGAAGCTATCACGCATCTTAATTATGTGATTAAGCATCAACCCAACTCAGCAGATGCCTTAAGTAAGTTAGGTGTGGTCTTTTTTAAAAAAGGATGGCTTGAAAAGAGTATTGAGATGTTACAACGCGCATTGGCGTTGGATAATACAATGGCTGTAACCCATTATAATCTTGGACTCTGTTACCTGATGAAGGGGGACTGGTTACGTGGATTTGCTGCCTATGAGTGGCGATGGAAAGTAGATAATTTTCCCAGCCGCCCCCGTTCTGGAACACCATGGAAGGGACCAGAAGAGGTTGTAGAGCGACTGTTGGTTTATACTGAGCAAGGGTTGGGTGATGCGATCCAGTTTGTGCGTCTGATACCAAAAATTCGTCGCTATGCAAAAACGATCATTTTAGAGTGTGCTGAAGCATTAATTCCGCTCTTTCGCTCCATTACAGCGATTGATCTTCTGGTCTCATCAAAAGCGCCGATTGATGAATATGACCGGGTTATCCCTTTAATGAGTCTGCCTCACATTCTTGGTTTGCAGTCTAAGGATCTCAATACAGAAGAGATTCCTTATCTATCTATAGAGCCTGACCGTCTGAAACAGTGGCAAGCCCATCTGCTGAATCTCCCCAAATGGCGTATTGGTGTTGTTTGGCAGGGTAATCCTGATCATAGGAATGATGCCCGCCGTTCATTCTCTCTTGAAGCTTTGCAGCCACTGACCACTTTAGAGAATGTTCATCTGTATGCTTTACAGCGCGGGCATGGTTTGGAACAACGGGCAGCATCATCCATCGGCCACGCCATTCATCTGATCTCACCTGATTGGCATGATTTTCGTGATACCGCAGCGATTATGATGCAGATGGATCTGATTATTACGGCGGATACTTCAGTTGCGCATCTGGCTGGAGCCATTGGTATTCCTGTATGGGTCGCCATTCCCTGGATTCCTGACTGGCGTTGGATGCGTGACCAAAATAACTCTCCTTGGTATCCCACCATGCGTCTTTTTCGTCAATCCAAGGAAGGGGATTGGTCATCCGTATTTATGGCCATGCGGCGGATGTTGCTCCAGATCGTGGCAGGAAAAATAAAACTTTCTTCGCAACCGATCAAAGAGAGATTTAAAGACCCGTCTTTAACCGCAAAACAATCGTGGGAGCAACACAAATATCAGGCACGGTGTGCTTTACAAAAGAAAGATTTAGCAACAGCACAACAACTCTATACAACGCTCTACAGACAGTTACCAGAAGATATTGAAGTTTTAGAAGGTTTAGGGCAACTTGCCATTCATGAGCAGCGCATGGCTGAAGCCATCGATTATCTTGAACGCGCCATGATTCAAGCCCCTCATCGCGCCTCACTACTCAATTTACTGGGTATGGCACATGCTGAAAGTGGTTCAATAGCGCGTGCAATCACACTTTTTGAAACAGCAGTGCACCATAAATATAAGATTGCAGAATACCATTACAATCTAGGCTCTGCACTTAAAAAGAGTGGAGAGTTAACCAAAGCTCTGGCTGTTTTTCACCGTGCCAGTGAACTCAGTCCTCGATCTTCAGAGATTCATCTTAATATTGGCAATATTCATCTCTTAGAGAAGCGTTGGAAAAAAGCGATTACCGCGTATCATATCGCCCTGTCATTTAACCCCGATTATTATACAGCCCATCTTAATCTGGGGATGGCCTATAAGGGCGCTGAGAATATTGATAAAGCTATTATCCATTGTCAACAAGCCATCAGGCTTCAACCAGATAATCCTCTACCTCAGATCAATCTTGGATCAGTTTACCATGGTAAGGGATTCTATTGTCAGGCGGAGAACTGCTATCGCAAGGCACTGTTTCTCGATAGCAGCCATGCTATGGCCCATGTTAATCTGGCTTCAGTATATATGGATTTGCGGCGTTATGGTGAAGCCCGCCAACTGTTGGATCGCGCCTTAGCCTTAGATCCTGAATATGGTGAAGCGCATCTGCATCTCTCTTTCTGCTTATTGAGAGAGGGTAACCTGAAAAGGGGTTGGCGTGAATATGAGTGGCGTTGGCAAACAGAGCGTCTCTCCATGCGTTCGTTTCGTCAACCCCTTTGGGATGGTCGCTTGCTATTTCAACAGACACTCTTGGTATGGACCGAACAAGGCGCGGGTGATGCCATTCATTTTATCCGTTATCTGTCCTGGATACGGCCAATGGTTCAACGCTTGATTCTACTCTGTGATCAATCGTTGAAAAGATTGTTCTCTTGCCTTACAGATATCGATCAACGAATACAATTTGGTGAGCCACAACCTGATTTTGACTTTCACATTCCTCTATTGAGTATCCCAAGTCGTATTTACGGTATCTGTCCAACCATTCCGAATACAACCCCCTATCTTGTACCACCTCCAGATGCTGTGGCCGATTGGTCTGAAGTATTAGAGAACCTTTCAGGGTTGCGTGTAGGGATTGTCTGGCAAGGAAACCCTGGCCATGGTAATGATCTGGAGCGTTCATTACCACTGGCTTCTTTTGCACCACTGACACAAATTCCTGAAGTGACACTTATTGCATTACAAATGGGGCCTGGTGAAGAGCAGTTAGAAACGCTCTATCCTGGGATAGACATTCATATTTTGCCGCGTAAGCGACATGACTTTGCTGATACTGCTGCACTGCTCATGCATTTAGATCTGGTGATTACACCAGATACAGCCACAGCCCATCTGGCTGGTGCATTACGACGTCCTTGCTGGATGGTTCTTCCCGACCCTTCAGACTGGCGTTGGTTTACTGATATTGATAAAACCGTATGGTATCCTTCGTTACGACTGTTTCGTCAGCATAAACCAAGCGACTGGTATGATGTGATTCATGATATGGCGGCCGCACTGCGCGCACATCTACAGGATAAAACAGCGCTCATTCCCCATGAAACCAATACCATGAGTGATCATCCGGTGCGTTCTTTTATTCATCCATTGATGCAAAAACTAAGAGAGGGATATCAACTATTTGAATCAGGGAAGATCGATCAGACAACCGCTTTGTGTGCGTCATTATGCCGTCAATTTCCTGAATCAGATGCGGTCTGGCATCTGCAAGGCGTTCTGTTCCTGCAAACAGGAGAAGCAAAACAGGCGTATTATGCGCTTCAACGTGCCATACAGATCAATCCCTATCCAGCCAATTACCATGCCCATCTGGGTGGCGCTCTCATGGCATTAAAAAGCATGAAAGAGGCCGAACAATCATTGTTGCGTGCTATTCAAATTGCACCAAAGGAAGCGGATCATCATTATAACTTAGGTACCATATATAAACAGCAGAGCGATCTTACGCAGGCTAATCGATCCTTAAGCAAAGCGTTGCGCTATAACCCCCATCATGTTAAAGCCTGGGTCAATCGAGGTAATGTTCAGCTGGCCATGAACCAGGCGTCACAAGCAATTAAAGATTTTCAACAGGCGATCAAGTTACAACCAGATCATGCGGGTGCTCATTATAATTTGGCACGTGCATTACTCTTCTCAGGTATATGGCAAAAAGGGTTTATTGAATATGCTTGGCGCTGGAAATTACGATCATTTTCAAGCCGATTGGATGAGACACATCTCTGGGATGGAAAACCACATCTTGATAAAACATTATTAATTTTTATGGAGCAGGGGTTTGGTGATGCTATTCAATTTATTCGTTATGCACCACACACAAAACCGTTCTTTCGTCGCATTATTGTCAGTTGTCACCCCCACCTACATTCCCTTTTTCAACATATGGATCAGGATATACAGTGGGTCACGATAAATGAACAGATACCATCCTGTGACTATGTTATTCCGCTGCTCTCCTTACCCCAATATTTAAAGTTAACCAATAAGACGCTGTTTTCGACTGTTCCCACGCCGTATCTCTTCATAAAACCATCTACTGAACCGGCTTACCACGCGATCTGGTCACAGAGACTCTCTTATTGTCATGGAAAAAAAATTGGTATTGTCTGGCAAGGAAAATCTAGCCATGCCAATGATGCCAACCGCTCTTTTTCAGCCCACCATTTTCTGGCTTTAAAAGATATAGAAGATATCTGTTTAATCAGCTTGCAACGCGGGGGAGGTGCGACTGTTAACTCTGAACAATTAAAGCAGTATGGCATAAAATCGTGGCCATTTGAATCCGATCATTTTTTAGAAACAGCGATATTGATGCAGCATCTTGATCTTATTATTGCTGCGGATACTGCGGTGGCCCATTTAGCTGGTGCACTCAACATTCCACTCTGGTTACTGTTACCGTTTCATCCCGATTGGCGTTGGGGATTGAATGATCACTGTCGATGGTATTGCAATACCACTCTATTTCGTCAGCAGAAGCCAGGAGACTGGTCAACGTTGTTCCAACAAATTTCGATCAAACTGCGTAATGACTTCAGAAGAAAAGATCAATCAGAGACATTTTAGCCTTGTTCTATCCTTAGTCCCTCCCATGTGCGATAGATCAATCAAGTGAGTGAGAATCTCATCCTGGTAACCGCTAGCCACGGGCTTGGTATCGAACCTTGAGGACATAGATGGCTCTGTTGCGCAATTGCCGCCTGATGGTATACAATTTATCCTTCTTAATGAGGAATAAATTTACAGCTCTTGGAACGCCTAAAAGCGACCCTGTTATGGTGTAATGCGTCTGGAGTAAGAGGTTTTATATCAAAAATGCCCTTTGCGCAACAAAGCCTAATATCATATTGCTCCTATTGTATTACCAAGTTAATAGAGAGAAAGATTTTAACTCAAATAGAGTGTTAGAAACAGGATGAGCAAAAGAAACGTCCAGACGGCAAGATTGATTGTAGCCGACTGACGCGCTGATTTCTGTTGCCACCATATACGAGGTTTGATTCCCTTGGCCAGAAAGACAACCTGAGCAGCCAGATTGACACTGACCACGTTGACGAGCAGTAGCAGAGTTGCACCAAGCGCCAAATTGAAGTTGCTGCTACCAAGCATGAGACCAACAGTCACCGCAGGCGGTAACAATGCTACGGCAACCATCACGCCAACCAATGTTGAGGAAAGACCTGCCGTCAAGGAGAGAACGGCAGCAACCCCAGACGCTAACGCCAAGAGCATGCCATCGAGCCCAACCTGAGTGCGAGCCATGAGTTCCACACTGGTTAGATCCAACTCCAACAGGAACCCGGCCAACACACCAAGGATGATGGTTACACTGACTCCGAGCAGGTTGGTCTTTAGAGCTTGTGCCATTAACACGCGGTCACCAAGAGCAGCAGCCAGTGAGAAAGCGAGATTTGGGCCAAGTAAAGGAGCGATGACCATAGCGCCGATGACAACAGCAACATTGTCTTCAAGCAATCCGATACCAGCCACAATAGAAGATAGAAAGAGCAATAGAAGAAAGGTGCCACTTAACTCTGCACCCTTAGCTACTTGATCATAAAGGGCTTCTCGGCTGATGGTCGTGGAGTCAGTAGCAGTAGATTTCTCTATGATAACGGAGGCTGGCTTTGGGTAGGTGGTCTCCGCATCAAAGACCGTCATTCGTCCTGATTCACTGGCATCAAGAATCGTCTGAAGTGCATCAAGAAATGACTGTCTGCCCTCCGGCGCCACGAGAAAATAGTGGCAACACAGTTGACCATTCATCAATGGGGCAATGAAGTGGTCCACGACACCTTGATGCTCTTTGGCCAGCTTAATCAGTGTTTCGTTCTTTCCGATACGGATGATAACCTCTATCCGCTTGAGTGACATGGATATTCTCCCATCTTTAAAACCATTTTAAAAATTTGGCCAATACTACACCTAAGACCCCAAGCCCAGTTAGCATCAGTGTCACGAACCAAAACGCTGAAGGATTATCGACTCCGGGCATGCCACCGACATTAATTCCCAATAATCCGGTAAGGAAACTCAGAGGAAGGAATATTCCGGTGATTATGGTCAATCGAAAAATGGTTGCATTCATATGTTCGTCGGACTGCCGGTTCAATTCATCCTGGAGCAGCATGGAGCGCTCCCGAAAACTATCCAGCTCCTCAAGATCTTGCTGAACTTTGGAATTGACCTCAGTCAAAGTACGAATATGCTTTTTCGTGAACCAGTTGGTGCGTGTGTGTTGGAGTTCCTTGATCACACGACGTTGTGGAGCCAAATATCTGCGGAGCTGTAATACCTGCAATCGCACATCGGATAAATCGTGTCCTGAGTCTTGATCACGCTTGCCGAGAATATCCTCTTCCAACTGGTCCAAGTGATCATCCAGACGATTCATGAGCGGATCCATGTTGATAACCAGAGCATAGATAATCCGGACAAGAAATCCCCCGATGGTATGTGGCATTTTGATCCCCGAATCCAAGGCATCACGCAGCGTTGTAACCGCATGCATGCGCTGTGATCGCACGGTAATGATCCGTGTCGATTCGACCCAGAGATTGAGAAACACCATGTCCTCTGGGTCAGCCCCTGGGTTCAGATTTACGCCCCTTAGCGTAAGGAAGCCGCCTTCGACGAAGTTCATAAACCGTGGTTGATTGTCCGCCTCGAACAGGTCAGTAACGATCTGTGAATCCAATTCTGCAAATTCTTCCAACCATGCTCTGGACTGATCGGACTGTTGGAGATGAATCCATACCAATCCTTGTTCCGGATCCCATGTTTCCGCCTGCTCCTGGGTAATAGTTTTCCATGTGTATTCGGGGGTCATGGTATAGGCACAGATCAGCCACTTTTCAGATTGCTCCTGTATCATCTTTTTATTCCATTCCTTGACTGCAAAAATAAAGAGGGCTGGTATGTCTTATCAGCCGATATATCTACCTTAACCATTATCAAGGTGTGCCTGTTACGATTGGTGAAACTCCAGGTGTCGCAGCACCACCTGCCATGATCATGGTCTGATCTGGATTGGCATTGGCTATATTGTCCGGTGCTGAACGGATATAGACATCCTGCTGTGGATAGGGAATCTCGATATCCAATTCCCGGAACCGTTTGATAATTGCTTTGTTGAGCGCATCGGTCACTTGTGGGCGTTTGGCAACATCACCCAGAAAGACCCGAAGCTCAAAATCCAGCGAACTGGGGCCCTGCATCATCATCAATGCCTGTGGTGCTGGATCCTTCAGGATGTCTGGATGATTGGATGCAATCTCTAACAGAGTATCGGTAACCTGATCAACATCCGATGCATAGGAAACACCGACTGGAATCATCAAACGGGTCTGTTGGTTTTGCAGAGTCCAGTTCTTCACGTCCTGGGTAATCAGGCTCTTGTTGGGAATCAGTAGTTCCTGTTGGTCTGGTGTAACGATAGTTGTGGAGCGAATTGTGATCTTGGATACTTTACCAAACTCCATTCCAACAGAAATGGTATCTCCTATGCGGATAGGACGTTCGATTAATAGAATAATACCACTGACAAAATTGGCAACGATCTCCTGCAATCCAAAACCAAGTCCTACCGACATGGCCGCAACCAGCCAGCCAATCTGGGCAAGATTGAGTTTGAGAAATGAGAACGCAACGAACAGCCCGATAAAAAAGATCAGATACTTTGACATGGTCACGATAGCGTAACGCATACCTGTATCCAGAGTGCTCTTGGAGAAGAACAGGATATCAAAAAGCCAGCCAAGATGCCTGACAAGCCAAATCATACCTACAAGCATGACAATGAACTTGACCAGATCTGCCATGGTAACGAAAGCAATAGCACCATCCGGCCCTGTTGTGCTGTAAAGGGAGTATTCCTGTAACATCTGGAACAGGCTTTCGTTGATGCCCCAGTAGCCGCTGAGAAACCAAAGTCCCAAGAGCATTGAGACCCACCACATGTATCGGCGAAATCGTTCAAGGAAAACCGAACGAGATTCAAATACTTGTTCCCCAGGTGCATTGCTGGTACGCACCTTTCTCCGTCGTCCGATAAGATGCCCTACCATAGCTAGGACAATTCGATTGACAATATAGAGAAGCCACAATGTACCGGCGGTAAGCAGAGTGTTGTTGGTCAGATAGGTGGCGCCGAACCGGTATCCCATGATATCCAGCATCACCGTAGCCACCATAAAAAGAAATCCTAGTGAGGAGATCCAGCCCCAATTTCGCAAGAGAATCCCTTGTTTGGCCCTTTGTGTCTTAGCACTGGTACCTTTTTTGGTCTCAAACCACTGGGTGACCAAAGGTGATCGTCGATGAAACAGACCACTGATGATCACTACCACCGATATCTCAAAAAGCGTGAATCCCAGACGTGGAAGTGAAATAAAATGAAACGGTTCTACTCGAAAGATCATCCACGGTAGTAGAAAAATCAAATAGGAGATAATACCCAAACGAATGGCCCAGTTGAGAACCTTACCGACATCAGGGGTCACTAATCCGTACCGAACACCAATTCCTTGCTTTGAGAATATGAATGTGTTCACCTTCCAGAGCATGATAAAAACAGCAATGTGAATCAAGGAGCGTTCCAGAACCGTACCAATGGCAGCCGGAAACTTCAGATCATCAATCATGAAAGCAAAGACCAGGATATAGAGTGGCCACAGAGAGGAGCGCAAAAGACCACGCACAAACTCCTTAGAAACACGCCATGCTGCGGATACCGTTGGGGCTGGAGCCACTGAAGATACCGATTCTTCCTTAAGATGTCTTCGCAGGAAATACAATACCAGCGGAATGATCACGAACATAATCAGAGCCATCAGGAAGACACGCCTCTGTGAGAGGGCTTCGACAACCTGCTTAATCGTATTGACAGAGACCACTTGTCGTGACCAATTAAACAAGGAGTACGGGTTGCTGGTGGAGAACAGTTCCACAAATAGGCGTTTGACAGCGACAAGTCCGAATGGTTCGGCATCTTGAATCCAAAATATCTTTGAAAGAATAAAATGCTCAGTCTCCTGTTGGACGTGGCGCTGCTCCCTGGGGAGTAGTTCCAGTTGCCGAGCCAACGATTCAACTTCCATTAACACGCGTTTTTCGTTCAGTAACGCCTCTCTCATCTGGTCATGTAGACCATCTGCTTTGTGAAGAAATCCCTTTTTCTGTCGCACAGGAATCGTTGTCAATGTCTGGTCTGTTCGGGTTTTCCAACTGTCGCGCAATGTCAGTAGCAGCGCATTGATCTCATACATCCGGTTGAGATGCTTGGCTACATCTTTCAATATCAGAGGTGATCCCTGATATTCAATGGTACGTTTCCGCTCTTCCAGTTTGCGAAATGCCGTAATTAACTCATTGGATATGGTTTCCGTTACACCTGAACGCTGGATCATCTCCTGCAAAACTTTCAGCTCTTCCCGCTCCATTTTAGTGCGCTTTTCTTGACGGGAAATAATGTTGATCAGGTCGGTTTTCAGTTTATGCAATTTGGCAACGCGGTGTCGAACCGTCAGTAGATCTGTCTCCCATGTGGCAAGAAACTGCTCTTGTTCTGATCCAGCCTTTTGCTGTTTTTCTTTCTGGTTCTTCAGATCTTCCTGCAGTTTTTGGATCTCCACGTTCTGACGAGCTTCCATCGCCTTTTGGTAGGCGGTATAATGGCGGTCCCGAATTTTATGGCGCAGGGAGGCTACCTGCAATTGTAGATCACGCGCTGTAAGCGTCTCCTTTTCAAATATCTGCTCTTGTTCTATCAAGCTCTGTTGAAAGTCGGCAACCTGTATATCCAGCAGAGCATTCTCCAACTGTAGTTCCAGGATCTTTTTCTGGTCGCCAGTCTCCTGGGCAAGCAGTTCCTTAAATTTGTCCCTATTTTTCTCCGCTGTCCGATGGCGATTCTGAAGAAGCTGGTTCTGCTGTGCCAGAGAAGAAAGCAGTTCCTGCCTCTGCTTTTGATAGGTTATCAGGCGGTCCAATTCCTCAGCAGCACCAGTCAGATCTTTCCGTGCAGCTTCCAGACTATTCAGATCAATCTGTTTCGGAAGCGCTGGTTCTGGATTGCGCTCCAAGAACTCCAGTTCTTGTTTGAATCCCTTCTCACCAGCAATTAACTGTTGCTGGTTTCGAACAAGCTCATCGTACCGACTTCGTAATCCTTTTAACTCCTCAAGCAGTTTCAGGCGCTCTTTGTAGACAGAGCGTTTCAGACCATCCGGTGTGTTATCCGCTGCTTCCTTTGGTAAAGCAGCAATCTCTTTGTTCCACCGCTCTTCGGAAGCTACAATCATCTCTTGAGTGATCTCACGTATTTCCCAGATATTCTGGGAAGACACATCTGTTGATGTGGTTTGTGCATTCGCAAAAACATTAGCACGCCATACAGGGAGAATGATACATACGATCAGCATGCCAGCGGTCAACAAACGAAGCGTAGTTTTCGACAATGAACACATGGAGCACCTCTGTAAGGTTATCATCATTCAGTGACAGATTGGAGGTGTTTTTCTATCAACGCATTAAACGAGTATGACACCTGTAATAGAAGGTCTGTTATATGGACCAAAGAAGATGAAAAAATGTTGTTTATCTGAGAATATCGATAATCTGTTATTGCACTATAGCCATAAAAATGATTCCCCTCGTCTTATACCTGCTATAGGCTTGTGCAACTGTTAATAATATTCACTAACCGTTTCTTTGTAATCGGTTTTGTGGCATGTAAATCACATCCTGACTGAAGCGTCGTATCGGCTATTTCTTTGGTAGCATGCGCTGTGAGGGCGATAATAATAGCAGGATTTCTACCGTTAGATTTCTCCCATGATCGGATGTTCTTGGTCGCTTCAAAACCGTCCATGATTGGCATCTGAATATCCATGAGAACAAGATCATAATTTCCTTGTTTGAACTTGTCTACACACTCCTGACCATTCGAAGCAAAATCAATGGTATGAGGCGTCTGTTTGAGAAAAGCAGCGACAAGAAGATGGTTGTCTTCAGCATCATCGGCTAAAAGAATAGATAACTTATGTTTGTGAAGTTTCCTGGCATTTTGTTTTTCAGTCACATCGTGTTGGGAATCATGTCTAATCTGATCATCCGTTGCAGGAAGTGGGATACTGACATGAAAAGAGCTGCCTTTCCCAGGAGAGCTCTCAACATAAATAGAGCCGCCCATTTTCTCAGACAGTTGTTTGCAGATACTTAACCCTAAACCGGTGCCACCAAAGCGTCTGGTTGTGCTGGTGTCTGATTGTGTAAAGGGATGAAAAATATGATCTAATCGATCTTTTTCAATACCAATTCCTGTATCAGAAATGACAAACAAAATTTTATTTTTTTTCCCTTGAGATACCTGTAAACAAACAGAACCCGTTTGAGTGAACTTAATTGAATTGCCAATAATGTTTAGTAGAATTTGGCGCAACCGGTCCGGGTCACCACGAACATACTGAGCTATATTGTCAGCTATGTTGGCAGTAAGATGTAATCCCTTATCTTCTGCCGGTAAACGTAGAATTTCCGTTGTTGACACAACCAACTCACGAAAGTCAAACGCAATATCTTCCAACTGAATCTGTTCAGCTTCAATCTTAGAAAAATCCAGAATATCGTTAAGGAGAGCAAGAAGAGATTCGCCAGATTGTTTAAGAATTCTAACATATTGCTGATTTTCAGCGTCTAACTTGGCTGAAGAGAGTAAATCAGATACACCGATAATCGTATTGAGTGGCGTTCGAATATCATGACTCATAGATGCTAAAAAGGCACTCTTTGCTCTATTGGCTGCATCGGCCTGTTGAACTGCAAGCTCCAAATTTTGAAGTAAACGTTTGCGCTCAGTAACATCCCGAATTGTTAAACAGTACCCTGAAAGCTGGCTATTTTTGTCAATAACAGAGGAAAAACGACAGTCAAGAAAATGTAAACCATCATCTTTCTCAAGCTGGATTTCAAAACGATGTTCACCAATATCGGTAACACTCTTCATCGCAAGTTGAAAACGTTTAGGATCGACCCCAAACTTCCATTGAATATCTGTTACTGTCTGTCCTATAACTTTGTTCTTGGAAATATTGAATAGATCAGCAGCCATAGGATTAAAATACTTGATCTTCAGATCCTGGTCCGTGGTGATAATAGCAAGATCTGTGGCCGAATAAAGAACATTGTCTAAATGGGCGCTTTTTTCAAATAAAGCGGCTTCAGCAGCATGTCGTCGTTTTTCAGAATTTGCCAGTTCAAGAGCATGAAACATAGAGCGCGACAGGCTTTCGGCAGATAAACTTTCTTTGGAAAGATAATCCGTTGCACCTGATTTCATTACTGTGACAGCCGTTTCTTCGTCTCCAACACCTGTCAGAAAGATAATTGGAATTTTAATGCCTTGCTTACGAGCTTCTTGAAACAGATCCAATCCGGTTTTCTTGCCAAGATTAAAATCCAGAAAACATAGATCAAAAGTTTGACCCAATATTTGTTTAAGCCCTTCTGAAAAGTTGTCCGCAATGGTCAAAACATGGGGATGATTGGATAAACCCTTGTTTAGATAACGCCTGAAAATAGCAGCATCAGATTGCGAGTCTTCTACCAAAAGCAAATTGATCATTTCTGTGTGTACGACATCATCCATTGCTCTTTCCCCGAATCAACGTTGAGTTGAAAAAAGAAAAAGCAGCCCGACCAGCTTTCTTTGAACGATACATGGCTGTATCCGCACTTTTTATCAAGGATTCGCAATCTTGACCATCTTCAGGGAACACCGCAATACCAATACTACCAGAAATATGAGCTTCCTGACTTGCCGGATAGAAAGGCTTTTCTAGTTGTTGTAGAATTTTTTTTGCAACAAGCTCTGCCAGAGCGGGCTGAGTGACTTCAGGGAGTATGACCACAAACTCGTCTCCACCTAAGCGTGCCACGGTATCAGAGCGTCGGACGCAAGAAGTAATGCGTTGCGCTGCTTCTTGAAGTAACTCATCCCCTGCATCATGCCCCAAAGTATCATTGACCGCCTTAAAATGATCTAGATCAATGAAAATTAACACCATATGTGTTTGGTTGCGATTGGATAAGGCGATAGACTGAATAAGTCTGTCTTCAAATAAGCGACGATTGGGAAGACCGGTGAGTTGATCAAGTTCAGCCTGGCTACGCAGATTTTTTTCCAACTCCTTGCGTAACATGATGTCATGTTGAACTGAAACAAAATTAGTAATTTTACCCGAATGATCTCGTATAGGGGAAATGGCTGTTTCATGGATATAGAGTGTGCCGTCTTTGTGGCGACCAACCATTTCGCCACGCCAAACTTGACCAGCCTTAATGCTTTTCCAAAGCTCCTCATAAGAGGAAGAATCTTGCCGGCCTGACTTGAGAATACGTGGCGTTTTTCCTTGAATATCTTTTTGAGTATATCCAGTCATTCTGGTGAATGCTGGATTAGTCCAGAGAAAAATGCCATCAGAGTCAGTGATAAAAATAGCGTCAGCTACAGTCTCAATCGCTGTGGATTGAAGCCGCATAAGCTGTTCCATCTGTTCACGCTCGATCGCCGCGCCCAAGGTGTTCGCTGCAGTATGCAAAGCATCCAGTTCCATGGAAGACCATCGTCGTTCACACTGAGAATCATCCAACTCCAAGACTCCCCACAAATTTCCTTCCACAAATATTGGCATCAAAACCAGAGACTGCGATTTTTTATGTTGAAAGATGGCGGCTTCTTCTTTTCCAATATCGGATAGAATAGCTTGATAGGGACGCCCGGCTTGTAAAGTTTCAGACCAATGTTGACAGCCAATTTTTTTGAAATGGAGTTCCTGTAGATTAGGATGCTCCATCGTTGGAGCTATACCTGTTGCTACCCATTCGTAAAGCTGTCGTAGAATCAAATCGTCTTGAGGATTGGTGGGTATAACTTTATATAAAATGGCTCGGCTAGCCTGCGCTGATTGCCCCAAGGCTGTTAAAGCATTAACGATTTCTTTGCGCCAACTGTCTGATGTAAAAACAGATTCAGCAAAAACAGCAATTGCTTGAAGGATAGCATCTCGATAGCGCAATGCACGCCAGTCGGCAAGCTTCTGTAAGGCAAACCGGAGAACATGTTCAAGTTTTTTTGTAGACAGTTTATCCTTGGTCAGATAATCCAACATACCGGCACGGAGTGAGGCTGCTGCAACGTCTTCATCTCCTTGACCTGTAAGGAGAATAAACGCTCTTTCTTGGCGTTCTTTTTTTGGGATAGATTGGATAAGATCCAATCCCGTATCTTTGCCCAATAGATAATCAACAAAAACAACATCCGGTTGGAATTCAATAATGGCTTGCTTGCCTTCTTGGCTATTTTGACTAACGTGACAGGTAATAGCGCAGGTACGAACACGCTCAGTCAACCGAACGATGTGTCGACTATCAGCAGGGTTGTCATCAATGACCAAAACCTTAGCAGATGGAGACATAACTCTTCTCGTACAACTTAACGGCAGGGCGGCAGTACAACCAGTTCAAACCAAAACTCTTCCAGACGTCGAACTGTCTCCATAAATCTTCCTGGCTCCACCGGCTTAGTGATATACGCATTGGCTCCACTGGCATATGAATCCATCACATCATGTTCCTGATCAGAAGTAGTCAGAATAACAACGGGTAGCGTTTTAAGTTGCTCATCCATTCGGATCTGTTTCAGCACCTCTTTACCATCCAGTTTAGGCATATTGATATCAAGCAGGAGCAGATCCGGTCTTGGAGATGATTGAGAATCGGTATATTTTCCCTGATGTCTGAGAAAATCCAGACACTCTTCTCCATCATCAACGATATATAACTTAATGTTTAATTTTGCTTTTGAGAATCCACGCTGTACAGTTCGTTGATCCGGTTCGTTATCCTCAGCCAGTAGCACAACGGCAGGCCGCCCCGTTCTGTTTTCAAAATTCATTTCTATCTCCTACCATCATCCATGGGTCTTACACCGGAATAAACTTTCAACAGAACACGATAGCGGACCGCTCTTCAGAGAGGCTTATCAGATTATGGGTGATTGGGGGGGAAACCACAAGACAAATACACTGCCCTGTGGTGGCGCATCCTCCACACGGACATGGCCACCATGACATTTCATGGATTCCTGAACGATGGCAAGACCAATGCCTGTTCCATCATATTTAGAGTAACTATGAAGCCGTTTGAATGGTTGAAAAATTTGTTCACGATACTGAGGTTTAATACCTATCCCATTATCTTTAATGCGTATCTCCCAGCCTTCTTCCGTTTTTTGTGCAGAGATTCCGATCTTTAATGGAACATCCTGAAGCCGAAATTTGATAGCATTGGCAACCAAATGATGGAAAACATATCTTAAGATGGTCTGATCTCCTTGAAGATCTGGCAGGTCATTCCACTCTATCTGCGCTCCAGTTGCATCTATTTGAGATTTTAAGCTTCTGACGACTTCATGCAAACATCTGTTCATGTCTACTGTTTGCATGGATATCTGAGTATCCCGGATTTTTATATATGCCAAGACATCCTTGATTAACAGACGCATCCTTTCTGCAGAACTTTGAATAAACTTAAGGTCTTCAAGGGCCTCCCTTGTGAGATCAGGACCAAGATCTTCTTTCAACATGCCAACATAGTTGAGCATAATCCGCAAGGGTTCCTGCAAATCATGGCTGGCAATAAAATTGAAATTTTTCAAATCTAGATTAGCAGACTCTAGCCTTTCAGCATAGGACTGTTTTTTCTCAATCATCACTTGAAACGCATGGGTCAACTGCCCAATCTCATCATTCCGATATTCAGGAAGTGCATAGGACGACTTCCCTGCTGCAATATTTGTAGCAGCTGTTTCCAATTTTGTAAGTGGCCTCAAAACTTTTATAAATATAAAAGACAGACCACTCAGAGTCAGTAAGGTTAGAATAGCAAAGGCGCCAGGTTCCAAGAACATGATGATACGGTTTTTGTTACGAATGTACGTGTTCATCTGAGTTTGCAAGAAGCGTATTTCGTTTTGTATCTCTAATATGGAGAGGAAAAGTTGCGATGCGGCTTGCCTGTCCCTATCCTGATTATTCGATGGGTCAATTAATATGGAAAACATGCGCTGAGCTGAATGATAAAACTTGTCTAGTTCTATACGGTCTATTGATATATTAGAAATCTGACTTAATGCATCTAATGAATGACCAAGGCTTTGATGCTTTTTTTGCCATTGATTGATAGAACGTTTCTCACGATAGAGCAGATAGTCTGCCGTCACATTTGACAACTCTGCAGCTTCGGTTCGCAAGTTATCCATTAAAGAATCGATTTCGAGACCTTGATTAATCTGCAAACGCGCATACCAAAACGAAGTTGCTGCGAACACAATAACCGCTAAGGATATGATTGAAAATAAGAGTGTGGCTGTTCTGATTCGCATTATTGGATCACCGTAACAGATTTTCTGTTCACCTTCTCCAAGGGTTGCGGCCATATAAAATGGGTAAAGTCTGGCACATTCTCTTGACGAACGATGCCTTTTTTGATGACCCAACGCTTTTCCGCATCCATTGCGACGATCAGACCTTGAGGAAATGACAGATGCAGCCGTTGTAACGACCAAACCTTCTCAAGCAATGCCCTGTCCAGATTAAACAGATTGGCAATACGTGTTTTTCCCTCTTGCAGATTTTCATTCAACCATCGCTCTGTTCTATACAGTGCGCGCATAAAACGTTCAGCATGTTCTGGGTGCTGGGAGAGCCATGTCTGATTTGAAATCAAAATAAAGTAAAAATTTTGGCCTTCCTGTCCATCAAAACTAATGCCATTGTTTCCCAGTTGCTCCTGAATGTGATGAACATAGGGGTGCCAGGTGATCGCTGCATCTGTATCGCCACGTGTTATGGACTCAACAATATCAGGCGGTGCCAGATCAACCAGTTCAATGTCATCGAAATTCATATGATAAGCTGTCAGAACCCGTCCAAGAAAATACTCTGCCGTACTTCCCTTTGTCAGCCCAACTTTTTTCCCTCTTAGATCTTTGACCGAAGCAATTCCTCTCTCTTTTCTACCAATGATCCAATTTGTGGTGGCTGTAGCAATTGATCCAAGAATGCGCAGATTGGGTTCATTAAAGCTCTTTTTGACGACAACATATTCCGCGCATGTTGCAAGGTCTACATCTCCAGCAGAGAGTGCATCGGCAGCCAGTTTTCCCGCTGAGAATGGCGTAATATCAATATTCAGACCAACGTGCTTAAAGAGTCCTTTCTCCTGGGCAAGCCAGATCAATGCTGATGCGTCACCATGATATGCTGCTACCCTTATTTTTTCGGGTAAGGGAGAAAGTATCTCTTTTTTATCATTATATTTCAAAAAGAGAACACCTAAAACGACCAGAATAATGCCTGACAGACCGAGTGCCACCCAGCGAATTGGCTTTGATTGACTCATGATTCATACCTCAAATCGATATCCTATCTGTTCATTTATGAACGGCTTGATCCGTTTGTGGTTTTGGAAGAATGATTGTAAAGAGAGAACCCAGACCAGGATTTGAGGTCACTTGCATGGAGCCCCCATGCTGTTGCACAATTTTATTAACGATGGACAAACCAAGGCCAGTACCTGGATACTCTTTTTTTCCGTGCAACCGCTTAAATGGCTGAAATATTCTTGTCAGATATTTCTCTTCAATGCCTATGCCGTTATCAGAGATCTGAATATGCCAGTCTGTTCCCTGTGTTGTGGCTTTTAACTGAATCTCCGGTGTGACGTCTGATCGTCGAAATTTTATAGCGTTGCCTACCAGGTTCTGAAAAACCCTGGCAAGAGCCGTTGCATTACCTTGAATCGTGGGTAGATCTTTCCATGTCACCGAAGCACCGCTCTCCTCAATGCTGAGACTGAGATTCTCAATGACAACTTTCATGGTTTGTTCCAGATCTACGGGAGTTGCGTTCACCTCGATACGACTAGCGCGTGAATATTGTAGTAGATCCTGGACAAGGATCTGCATCCTGTTTGAAGATTCTGAAATGAATCGTAAGTCCTCTTTTGCAGCATCACTTAGACACGCTTCTTCTAGATCCTCTTTGAGGAATTCTGCATAGTTATTCAGTGTTCGCAGTGGCTCCTGGAGATCATGACTCGCCACATAAGCAAACTCTTTAAGTTCCTGGTTGGCTGCTTCAAGTTCTTCTGTCCGTTGTCTCACCTTGCGCTCCAGCGTTTCGTTCATCCGCAACAGATGGGTTTCAGCCCGCTTACGCTTGGAGATATCGCTGACCACCTGAACTAACCCACCGATTGGTTTGAAGGGATCAATTGGCGTGATATGGAACAGTCGCCACTCTTGCTGGTCTGAAATGGCCATCTCATAACCACGCAGTGACGTGTTGGAGTGGATGGCGCAACAAACAGGACACTCTTCAGGAGTAGCGTCTGGGTTGTGAAACAGGTTATGACAGTGATGGCCCAACAGCTCTTCTTTTTTTAGACCGGTCGCTTTCCAGGCCGCTTGATTGGTATGATGAATAATACCCTGATGATCAATCAGGAGGATTGGATGCGGAACAGCGTCATAGGTACTGGAACCTCTAGCCAGAATCTGGAATGGTTCCTTCAAGGTTGTATAAATGATGGCCATAAAAACAAGCCAAAAAGAAAAAAACTTGAAAATATGGCCCACCATATTGGAAATGCCATAGACGCTGACATAAAAGGTAAAGGCCAGCTCCGCGACGATGGTCAAGGCAATAGAAGAAACCATCAGATAGAAAATGCGTGGCTCCAGCAGCGTTTTCTTCTTATAAAGAAAAAAAGCCGCGCCAGCGAGCAAGGTGATGATAACGTATTCGCTGAAGATCTTGAACGGTGTAAGCCCAACCCCTTCTTCAAAACCAACAGGGAAATGACCGGAGATCACGGACAGCCAGCATATGGTGGAAATCACGCCAAACAGGATAAAAACGAGATTGCGATTGAGAGAACGGCTGAGAAAAACAGGGGCTGTTAACAAGAGGAGACTTTCAATATATCGAGATACCAACCAGAATTGTACTGCGGCATTTGCACCATCACTCTCCATAAGATTCATACCTTTGTAAGAAAAAGTATGAATCAGATCCAGACCAGCAATCCAAAAATATCCGCATCCCAGGTACATCAGATAATGGTTTTTAGAAAATGCATAGGTGTTCCATACCACCACGGCCATAATCATGCCAACAATGATCGCAAACAACTCTGCAAGAGAATGAAATAGCAAAAAATTATGAAAACTGAGTGCCACAAGCCAGACAGACACGACAATGGGAAAAAGCCAGACCCACCATCCTGGTTTGCTTGCGCTAGAAAGAGATTCAAAATGCTGATTTATTGAATCAGTCATGGAGGGAACACCCAGTATATCGATAATTTTCTACAGACAATGGATAAACTGCGTTAGGTGGTCTCATGATTTCCCCTCGCAGTCATATGGCCAGATTGAGACGGAAGAGTGATCGTAAATATTGTGCCAGATCCGGGTTCAGAGGTCACCTGTATGGTTCCCTTGTGGTGCTGAATAATTTTGTTGACAATCGAAAGACCAAGGCCAGATCCAGGATATTTCTGTTTACCATGCAGACGCTTGAATGGTTGAAAAATCAGCGCGAGATATTTTGTCTCCATACCAATACCATTGTCCGCGATCTGGAGCGACCAGCCATCTTTTGTGGGTTCAGCTTGTATGAAGATCTCAGGATCAACATCGGGTTGACGAAATTTTAAGGCATTTCCAACCAGATTTTGCAACACTCTGGAGAGGCTGGAGGCATCTCCTTGAACCGTTGGCAGATTATCCCATACCACGCTAGCACGACTCTCTTCAATGCTACGTTTCAGGTTGGTAACCACAATCGACATAATATGGTTAAGATTCACTGATTGTGGGGTGAACTCAAGACGTCCTGCCCGTGAATAGCCCAACAGATCTTGAATCAGTATCCGCATACGACTGGCCGCCTCAGAGATAAAGCGCATATCCTCTTGTACGGCGTCATTATTGAGACAAGCAGAACCCAAATCTTCGCGCAGATACTCAATATAGCTACTCAGGGTTCTTAATGGCTCTTGAAGATCGTGGCTGGCCACATAGGTGAACTCTTTGATTTCCTGGTTAGCCCTGTTTATTATAGCCTCTTGCCGCTTGCGTTCGGTGATATCTCGGAACACCACAACAGCGCCTTGACACACGCCTTCATCATAGATAGGAGTACTGATATATTCTACAGGAAAGGAAGTTCCATCTTTGCGCCAGAAAACTTCATTAGAGATCGTATGGGTTCGCCCCTCTTTAAATGCAGCGTAAATAAAGCAATCTTGTTTTGGGTATGGCGTTCCATCCGCACGGGTATGATGAATCATATCATGCTGAGGTTTTCCAATCAGCGCGTTGGCTTCCCATCCAACCATTCGCGCTGCTGCAGGATTGACAAATGTTGTATTGCCTTCCAGATCGAGGCCATAGATTCCTTCACCAGCCGAGTCGAGAATAAGCCGGTTTCGCATCTCAGCTTTATGTAGAGCCTGTTCCAGATATTGGCGCCGCGAACGAAAATGCCACAGGATAGCGACAATAATGATAAAAACAATCAGACTGCCAGAGATCCATATGACATCTTTAACCCATGCTTTTTGGACTATCTTATCCGGTTGGTATAAAAACCGTTCCAGATTAATTGTCCCAGATACGATTCCCAGCGCATTATAGGTATCAGCGATCCGTTGA
Organism: Magnetococcales bacterium HHB-1; assembly: GCA_052043475.1. Lineage (GTDB taxonomy): Bacteria > Pseudomonadota > Magnetococcia > Magnetococcales > JBQGBW01 > JBQGBW01. Next base: position 68,551 of record JBQGBW010000001.1, on the reverse strand, counting down.
ACCCGACCAGGATTAATATGTCCTAATTCAACCAGTCTAGGTAGAATCAAACTTCTGAGTTTTTGTGCTTCAAATTTGAGATGCGCCTCTGTTTTACGACTTTTGTACTTGTTCTGAATCAGCGCAATGGTTTCATCAATATTCTGAAATGCATAATCCCATCCTTTTAATGAGGCGCGTCGGAAAGCTGCGACCTCATCAGGATAACGCTGCAAGACTGCTTCAGACGTAAAGAGGCTGTCACCATAAAAATCCACACCATAGTCAATGGGACGTATGGTACGAACCTGTATCCCCTTACTGGAGAATAGAAAAGGCTGATTCGCGATACTGCCATTAATGACATCCACCTTCCCGTTGAAAAACTTGACATTAGCCGTTCTATCCTTGGGTTGAATTAGGAGACGTTTTGTATTAACGCTTTCGCGGTGCAGCATTGCCATAAATTCTGCTTGCTCATTCAGATTGAGCATGATCTTCTTAGAAACAAGATCTCCTGGCCCACGAATATCGCTATCATCTCGAAATATGAGTGCACGCAATGAGTGCTGCATCACAACGGCCAACAACACCAATGGCTCACCATGAATTCGTTTTTCTATAAGCTCTGAGGCCAGTACGCCAAAATGAGCACGACCTTCTAAAACTTCACGGTTGGGCTTGATCTTTGGGTTTCCTTCACGGATTTCAACCTGAAGGCCCTCTGCCTCAAAAAAACCTTTTTCAAGTGCGATATAGTATCCGGCAAACTGAAATTGATGAAACCATTTGAGTTGTAGAACAAATGTCTGAGTGTGAGAAGAGGCGTGCACTTGAATTGCAATAAAAAATATGCCTGACAATATAGACAAAGAAAGCTTGTTAATAATGTTTCCTTGCTGGACTACATCCCCCTTGACCTTAAAAAAGATCACATTTTTATATAGATGCCGTCTCAACATTGGAACAGTCCATAACAGAGATTACATGATATCATTTTTATTTGATCATCAGTCAACATCCTTCTATGGTGGCAAAGTGATGGTAAATGTACTTCCCACATCAACTTCAGAAGTGACCTGAATGCTACCGCCATGTCGTTCCACCGTTTTCTTAACGATAGAGAGCCCCAATCCAGTTCCTGGATATTCACTTCGACCATGTAGACGCTGGAACGGACGGAAAATGCGTGTATAGTACTTTGAATTAATCCCGATGCCGTTGTCCGTCACCTGGACCTGCCAGTTTTCACCAATGCGTTCTGCTGTGATATGGATCTCCGGCGGAACCTCGGTCCGTCGGAATTTTAGACTGTTTTCTATCAGGTTCTGGAATACCCTGGTTAGAGCAGATTGTTCACCACAGACTGTAGGAAGGTTTCGGTATTTGATTATACCGCCACATTCATCCAGGAGTGTCTTTAAGTCTTCAGAAACCGTTGCGATACATTGATTCAGATTGACTGAGCGCTCTTTGAAAGAGAGCCTGCTGGATCGTGAATAGGTCAGTAGATCTTGAATCATGGTACGGATCCGTGTCGTGGACTCCATGATAAAGCGCAGATCTTCCTTTACATCATCGGTCATACTGTCTTCTTTCAGATCCTCCATAAGAAAATCAACATAGGTTGAGATCGATCTGAGCGGTTCTTGGAGATCATGGCTGGCGATATAGACAAAATCTTGAAGTTCCTGGTTGACATGCGCTAACTCTGTTTCGAGCGTTTTTCGCTGTGTTATATCCCGAAGCGTAACCAGATGCGCTCTATTGCTATGCCAGATCAATTCGACAGAATGTAACTCAACAAATTTGAGTTTGCCATGGTGACCGATAATTCTTATCTCTTGAGATCTCTCTTTACCAACAGGGAAGCCAAAGGGAGCGTTCAGAATCTGCTCTTCCTGGCAGTTAAACAGCTCTAACGCAGCTGGGTTAACCAGCTTTACGATACCTTGATGGTCAACCAGAATGACGCCATCTGGAGACTTATTGAGAATCCAAATCGCATCAATGCCATTTTGTATCTCCTGTTTGATCATGACACGGATCCAATATAATTGGACAGAATTTTTTGCAATTCTATTTCATCAGCAAAATCACCAATAAAACGTTTTGGCGGAGAAGGCGTTTCTTGTATCAAAGTGGGAATGCAGAGAATCTTATGTTTTCCAGCCATTCCAGGATGTTCAAGAAGATCAATAACCGCCAATTTTGCCTGTCCCTTCAGTTCTACTGAGCAGAATTTCTCCAATAAAGAGACTGTGTTTTGTGTTTGTGCGTCATACCCTGCGATAAAAAGGGTTAAACGGATCTTTTGCGTCGTCATGCATCAGCCCCTTTTTCGAAGATGGCTTCCAGACGATCCAGTTCTGATGTCACGGCTGGTGTTGGGATGCCGAGAATAATGTTCTGAATATTCCTGAAGGGCTCACCGATATGCAATCCAGTACTGTCTATGATAAATTCATGGATCTGCTTGGTATGCTGAGATCCTCGCATTTTGATTATGGCAATACCGCGCCGCATAAATCCATCTACTTCGACATAACGAAGCAAGATGATGATATCTGTGATCGTTGAAATATGGGCTTCGGTGATGGAATCTCCACCGGAAAGACGAGGCGTTGTTGATGTAAACAGACTACACACCTCCATCTGTTTACAAAACGATGTCAGACCGATCACGAACTCACGGAAGTTGCGAATATCCGCAATGCGCTCCAGAGCTGAGACACTATCCATGACCAGGCGATGAGGCCGAAATTCTTTGACGGTCTTCTGAATCAATAGGAGATGATGTTCAAGAGGGGTTGACTCTGGATAGAGGCAGATGATCTTTAATTGCCCTGATTTTACCCATTTTTCAAAATCAAATCCCCATGCCTGTGCATTACGCAGCAGCTGGGGTTGTGACTCTTCATAAGCCAAAATCAGAACTCTTTCTCCGTTCTGGCAACCAGAAGCCGCAAAGCTCATCGACAACAGTGTTTTACCACCACCAGTTGGCCCACTGACCAAAATCATGGAATCCTTAAAAAGCCCACCGTCAACCATGTCATCCAGTTTGTTATTACCAGAACTGATGCGTATCGTAGAAGAAGGTTGTTTCAATTGCTGTCCTGAAAGGGGAGAAAACTGCAATCCATCTTCTGAAATGGTAAAGGGGAATTCTCCTGTCTCATGCGGAGATCCTCTCATTTTAAGAACCTGAAGGGTTCTTCTCGCACGTTCGTCGTGCAATACATTGCGCAAGATGATCACATTATCAGAAACGAACTCCTCAATGCCATGTCTGGATATGGGGCCATACTCTGTTGTACGCTCAGAGGTCATGAGCGCTGTGATATTCATCTTTTTTAGTCGTTGAATGATCTTGCCAATTTCTCGCCGGATAATCGTGCTGTCACTAAACTGAGAAAATAGCGATCCAATCGAATCAATGACAACCAGTTTTGCGCCAGTTTGATTGACCGCTTCTTGGATCTGTAGCAAAATCCCATCGAAATTAATGGGACCAATTTCTTTTGTCTCTTCCAGGTTTGGAGAAGCATCAATAAACATCAGCTTGTTCTGAGCAACCAACGTGTCAAGTTCCCACCCCATACTCTGACCGTTGAAGATAATGTCATTGATCTCTTCTTCCATTGTGACAAAAATGCCTGAACTCTCTTTCTGACTGAGATAATGGTAAAGAATATCTAGAGAGAGAAGCGTTTTCCCCGATCCGGATGATCCAACGATCAAGGTAGAACGTCCTTTGAAGATTCCTCCAGAGGTGATTAAATCCAGACCTTGGATACCAGTCGGTATTTTGCTGTCAGACAGTCGTTTTTGCAGATCACTCATTTTTATTCCCCCCCCTTTTTTTTTGCTCTTGGCGTAAGATAGAGTGCCCATAAATATCGAGCAATCTTCCGGTGAGTTCTAAAAGCATGAGACGTGCATCCAAGGAGAAAGATTCAACATAGTTGGCTCTCAACTCCCGAGAAATTTCTTGCATGGCATCCATATGCAAGCGTACAACATCCCTGGCAAGAAAGCGAGCGCTTCGCAGTTCCATGGCCAACGCCTCCACCTGTTCTGATGGCGGGGGCGTTTGATCTCTGACCGCACGGACATGTTGCAGGAGCAGATCACGATATGTGATCTGCCAACGCCGGTCCATATCCTTATTGCGTTCAAAATCAGACCGTATATCCAGTTTATGTTGATGTTGCCGTTTAATGGCTTCTGTCTGACGATATAGATTGGCAAAAACAGCCACTTTGGCTTTCAAAACGGCAGGGTGTGCGGGTTTGATCAGATAGTCAAATGCACCAAGCGCATATCCTTGAAACATATCCATCTCATCCGTATGAATGGCTGTCAAGAATATGATCGGAATATCGGCAGTCTTTTTGCGCGCCTTGATCATGCGTGCCAGTTCAAAACCATTGATTTCTGGCATCATGACATCCAGGATCATAACGGCAAAAGGCATGGTTAACAATTTGCTCAAAGCCTCCTCGCCAGACAAAGCTTGGACAAGATTGTATTCAGACGATGCCAGAATTGCGGACAGAGATTCCAGATTCCTGGCATCGTCATCCACCAGGAGAACGTTAACTTGTTCCATACGATATTGACCTGTTATATTCGTTTCTCTGTGTGAGGAAATTTATAGTTTACAATATATATTCGTATTTGATCCAACCGATTCAAAGAATTGCCCAACGCCTCTGCGTTGCAACTGTTCTTTTTTACCAAGAAAAAGAAAGCATCGCATGGCCAGGCTCTCACGAAAGAGCGAGATGACCTGCTCTGTCAGTTGCTCATTAAAGTAGATTAACACATTGCGACACAAAATCAGGTGAAACTCGTTAAAGATACCGTCGGTCACCAGATTGTGGGTTGAAAAAATAATATTCTTTCGCAACTCTGGGCTCATATGCGCAAAGCCTGTTGTCGTTTGATAATATTTTGAGAAGGCTGTTTTTCCTCCAGATTGAATATAGTTGCGTGTGTAATCTGCGATACGTTCCAGATCAAAACGACCGTTAATCGCGTGTTGCACTACCGCAGGGTTAAAATCGGTCGCATAGATCAGGGCGCGGTGATAGAGGTTCTCCTCTTGGAGCAGAATCGCCATGGTGTAGGCCTCTTCACCGGTTGCAATCCCTGCACACCAGATACGGATATAGGGATAAGTTGCCAAAACAGGTAACACATTTTCCCGAAGATAGAGAAAAGCCAATGGATCACGAAACATCGTAGTCACATTGATGGAGAGATTTCTAATCAACAGTCTCAACAAAGAGGGGTCTTCAAGGATTCTGAGTTGAAACTGTTGCAAAGAGTCAATGTTTGATTGGCTCATGGTCCATTTAATCCGCCGTCCCAAGGAAGAGATGTTGTAATGACGAAAATCGTAGCCATACTGTGCTTGAACCGCCTCAACCAGCGGTTCAAGCACTCTTTTTGGGAACGGGTCCGCATGTCGTGTGGATTCTGTGTTCCTGGTTTCCATTCAAGCCTCTCAAGACGTACCTTTTTTGGAAGTTGTTGACTTACGTCTCTTCTGTCTCCGTGTTCTCTTTCTGCTTATCGGGGCTTGTTTCGTGGCTACTTTTGCTAATGTTGTCTGTTCGTTCTCTGCTCTTTTGCCTTGGCTGTCGTTAACCGATAACCAGACTCTAATCAGAGAAAAGAGTTGCTCATGGTCCACCGGTTTACTCATATAATCCGATGCACCAGCAGCGATACATTGATCTCTATCTTCTTTCAACGCTTTTGCGGTTAAAGCGATCACGGGCAGATCCGCATGTTGTGGTTGTTTTCGAATCGCCTGAGTTGCTTCCAGACCATTCATAACAGGCATCATTATATCCATCAATACCAGATCGATCTCAGGATGGTTTTCAAGCATCTCGATAGCCTGTTGACCATCCGTTGCAGTCAGTACAGTCAATCCGCGATTCTCCAACACCGTGGAGAGTGCATAGGTATTGCGGATATCATCATCCACCACCAGGACTGTTTTGCCTTCCAAGACACTATCTGGATAGGTGATCTGTTTAAGAAGCGCTTGTTTATCCTGACTGAGTTCAGCAGCGACCCGATGCAAAAAGATTGTTGTCTCTTCCAGTAGTCTCGCTGGAGATTCTGCCGTCTTGAGGACAATGCTCTCTGCATATTGCCGCAACTTCCGCTCATCTTCCATGGTGAGATCTTTACCTGTATAAACAATGGTTGGAAGATGTTTGATTGCTCCATCTTGATTGATCATTCTTAACAGATCGTAACCATCCATATCAGGCAATTTGAGATCCAGCACCATCGTATCGAAATCAATTTCCCGGATGGCTGTGAGTGCTTCCTTTCCTGTTGCCACATCCCTGATCACAATATCTTCGCCTTTCAATAAATTAACGACCGCTTGCCGTTCAACATCATTATCTTCAACGATAAGCAGGTGTTTGGCTTTCTTATTGAGGTGTTCTTCGATCTGCTCGAACGCGTGATCCAGCGCTTCTTTGCTGATCGGTTTAACCAGATACTGAGCCGCTCCCAGACGATATCCAAAAATGCTCTCCTTAATCACCGAGATCACATGTACGGGAATATGGCGCGTGGCATTGTTTTTCTTCAAGTGTCTCAATACTTCCCAACCATCCATGACCGGCAATTGGATATCCAGTATCACCGCAGCAGGCAGATGCTTTTCAACCAGTCTGACACCTTCGGTTCCTGTGCCAGCAATGATCACTTTGAAGTGATTCTTACGACCAAGATCCATGAGAATTTTTGCAAACTTTGGATCATCCTCAATAACCAACAGTAACCGATCATCGCCCGCTTTGATGAGACCTTGATCATCCTGGAGAGACGGGGAAACCTCTTTTGGCATCATCGTTGAGCGCGTTGCCACAGCCTCAATATCACTGTCTTCCTGATGTGTAATGCTCGTCAAATAGTGGCTAGGTTTCCGTGGCAAAATCAAACTGAAGGTTGAGCCTTGGCCTGGTTGACTCTCCAATGCAATGATTCCTTCCAGCATATCTGCAATTTGTCTGGAAATTGAGAGACCGAGCCCTGTTCCACCATATTTTCGACTTGTGGTTCCATCCATCTGCTGGAACGCTTCAAAGATAATCTGGAATTTATTCTCAGGAATTCCGATACCCGTATCTATGACAGAAAAGGCAACATAGTCCTGAAGGTTTGCCTGGATTGTTTTTTTAGTATCGCCTGGGTTGATGGCATGAGCAATCAGACTCGGTTGAACAGGATGAATCTGAAATCTAATGGATCCAACTTCAGTAAACTTAAAGGCGTTGGACAGAAAGTTTCGTATGACCTGTTGAATACGATCCTTATCACTCAAAATTGTTTGAGGGGCGTCAATATCAATTTCGCTGCGATAGGTTAAGCCCTTTTGTTCTGCCTGCTGTTTGAATAAGCTCATGACCTGTTCGCTAAATTGATGCAAATCAAGACGGGTCAAACGAACAGACATTTTTCCTGCTTCGATTTTCGCCAGATCCAGTACTTCGTTAATGAGTTGTAACAGATCGGTGCCTGCACCATGGATAATCTTGGCGTGACGACGGATTTCATCGTTATCTGCTTTGTCTTGCTGTGAGGAGATGGTTTGAGAAAGAAGAAGAATCGAGTTGAGAGGCGTTCGCAACTCATGGCTCATATTGGCCAGGAATTCAGACTTGTATTTACTGGATAGAGCTAGCTGTTCAGCACGTTCATTCAATTCACTTTGCGCTTCTTCCAGTTGGCGATTACGCTCATCCGTCTCTTTCTGAGCTGATTCTAATGCTCTGGTCTGCTCTTCAAGTTGCTCATTACTCTCTTTAAGTTCTTCCTGTTGGGTTTGGAGTTCCTCGGCCAGCGATTGGGATTGTTTCAGAGTAGCATTCAGCTGTGTTCTGGAGAGGGCAGAGTCAAAACCGATGGCGATACTGTCCATCACCTGGCCAATCAACTGCATGGCCTGATCACCAGGTGGAGTTAAGAAACCCAACTCAATGACACCTTTCACTTCTCCCTCAAATAAGAAGGGCGTGGCCAATACAGCGGTCGGCGCCGTATCTCCCAAACTGGATCCAATGCGGATATAATTTTCTGGGATCCCCTCTACCAGAATAGGTTTTTTTTCAAGAATGGCCTGGCCAGCAAGTCCTTCGCCTGGTTTGAGTGTTGTAATATCTCCTTTCCTCCGAGAGTAAGCATAGCTGCCAATTAATTTGAAGGATGCCTGTTCTGTATTTTCAGAGCCAAATAGATAGACTGTACCGATCTGAGCACCAAGATACTTGGCAAGCTGAGAGACAACTTTACTGGCCAGATCAGCCACTTCCTGTTCACCACGCATAACATCGTTGAGTTGACCAATACCTGTTTGCAGCCAGTTAATATTTTCATTCTCAGAAGTTGTCTTCTGCAAGGAGGCGATCATTGTATTGATGTTATTACTCAACTCTTCAATCTCACCCTGCGCTTCAATATCGATAGCACGCGTTAAATCACCTTGGGTTACCGCTGTAGCCACATCGGCAATCGCCCGTACCTGGTTTGTCAGATTAGCGGCCATGGTATTCACATTATCCGTGAGATCACGCCAGACACCTTGGGCTTCCTCAACCTCTGCTTGCCCCCCCAGAACACCTTCGGTGCCCACCTGCCGCGCAACTTCAGTTACTTGCTCAGAAAAAACGGCCAAGGTGTCCACCATGGTATTAATCGTTGCAGCCAACTGTTGCACTTCACCACTGGCCTGCACGGTAATTTTACGTGTGAGATCGCCCTTGGCCACAGCAGTGGTCACCTCAGCAATATTACGAACCTGGTTGGTCAGATTGAGAGCCATACCATTGACATTCTCAGTGAGTTCAGACCAGATTCCAGCCACATCAGGAACCTCGGCCTGACCTCCTAAGACACCATCTGTACCAACCTCACGGGCAACGCGGGTCACCTCGGATCCAAAGACACTCAAACGATCCACCATCGCATTGATGGTTGTTTTAAGATCAGCAACCTCACCGCGAGCATCCACAGTGATCTTTTTGGTCAAGTCACCGATGGCCACGGCTGTTGTTACTTCAGCAATATTACGAACCTGGTTTGTCAGATTAGCAGCCAGACTATTTACATTGTCGGTAAGATCCCTCCAGATTCCTTCAGCGGCTTTCACCTCCGCTTGACCGCCCAGAACACCCTCTGTTCCTACCTGTCGCGCAACTTCGGTAACCTGTTCTGAGAACACCGCCAAGGTATCTACCATCGTATTGATTGTGGTAGCCAACTGTTGCACCTCGCCACGTGCTTCCACAGTAATCTGGCGAGTCAGATCTCCTTTTGCCACGGCTGTGGTAACCTCAGCAATGTTGCGCACCTGGTTGGTCAGATTATTGGCCATACCATTCACATTATCGGTCAACTCTGCCCAGATACCAGCAACATCTGGCACCTCTGCCTGACCACCCAGAACTCCTTCGGTACCTACTTCTCGGGCAACCCGTGTTACTTCTGAACCAAATACGTTCAGTCGGTCCACCATGGAGTTAATGGTCGTTTTGAGTTCCGCTACTTCACCTCGGGCATCCACGGTAATTTTTCGTGCCAAATCGCCATTGGCCACCGCTGTCGCCACCTCTGCGATATTACGCACCTGGTTGGTCAAGTTAGCCGCCATGTAATTCACGTTATCTGTTAGGTCACGCCATGTTCCTTCAGCAGCCTTAACCTCTGCCTGCCCCCCGAGAACCCCCTCTGTTCCCACCTGCCTGGCAACCTCAGTAACCTGCTCTGAAAACACAGCCAACGTGTCCACCATGGTATTGATTGTATCCGCCAACAACTGAACCTCGCCACGCGCTTCCACGGTAATTTTTCTTGACAGATCTCCTTTGGCTACCGCTGTCGTAACGTCGGCAATATTTCGTACCTGGTTAGTCAAATTACTCGCCATGCCGTTGACATTATCGGTCAGTTCTGCCCAGATACCAGCCACATCAGGAACGGCGGCTTGTCCACCAAGAACACCTTCGGTACCCACTTCCCGCGCCACACGGGTCACCTCTGACCCGAACACGTTTAATCGATCCACCATTGCGTTAATGGTCGTTTTGAGTTCCGCCACCTCACCACGGGCGCCCACGGTAATCTTTCGGGTTAAATCACCATTCGCCACCGCCGTGGTCACTTCTGCAATATTACGCACCTGACTCGTTAGGTTAGCAGCTAATCCGTTGACGTTATCTGTCAAATCTCGCCAGATTCCTTCAGCGGCTTTCACTTCTGCCTGGCCGCCAAGAATGCCTTCAGTACCCACTTGTCGTGCGACTTCGGTAACCTGTTCTGAGAACACGGCCAAGGTATCCACCATGGTATTGATCGTGGTGGCCAACTGTTGAACCTCGCCACGCGCTTCCACGGTAATCTGTCGTGTCAGGTCACCTCGCGCCACCGCTGTAGTCACCTCAGCGATGTTTCGTACCTGACTTGTCAGGTTAGATGCCATACCATTCACATTGGATGTCAATTCTGCCCAGATTCCTGAAACGTTCGGAACTTCCGCCTGACCACCCAAAACACCTTCGGTACCCACTTCGCGGGCAACCCGTGTTACCTCTGAACCAAAGATATTGAGACGATCCACCATTTCATTGATGGTGTTTTTCAGCTTTTCGACCTCTCCACGTGCATCGACCGTAATTGTCTTTGTCAGGTCACCATTCGCCACTGCTGTAGCCACTTCGGCGATATTACGTACCTGATTGGTCAGATTTGTTGCCATGCCGTTGACGTTATCTGTCAGATCTCGCCATGTTCCTTCTGCACCCATCACATCGGCTTGCCCCCCCAGCGAGCCTTCAATGCCAACTTCTCTGGCTACGCGGGTGACCTCACCGGCAAACCGATTCAGAGTGTCTGTCATTTCATTGATGGTTTTAACCAAATCGGCAACTTCACCTTTGGCTTCCAGTCGCAATCTCTGACGCAGGTCTCCTTTGGCGATTGCCGTAACAACATCGACGACACCACGAATCTGATTTGTTAGATTCGTGGCCATGGCATTAACATTTTCAGTCAAATCCAACCAGACGCCGGAAACATTCGAAACCTTGGCTTGTCCACCCAGCACGCCTTCTGTTCCTACCTCTCTGGCTACGCGAGTAACCTCTTGGGAAAAGAGATTCAGAGAGTCCACCATGGTGTTGATTGTGGCTTTAAGTTCAGCGATCTCACCACGTGCATCCACAGTGATTTTACGTGACAGGTCACCATTGGCGACGGCTGTCGTAACATCGGCGATATTACGCACTTGTTCAGTCAAACTACTGGCCATAGCGTTGACGTTATCTGTCAACTCACGCCAGATTCCTTCAGCACGAGGAACTTCCGCTTGCTCCCCTAACACGCCTTCGGTACCAACTTTCCGCGCCACACGTGTCACCTCTGAAGAGAAAACACCCAGCGTTTCGGTCATATCATTGATGACCGTGGCCAGATCAGCGATCTCTCCTTTGGCCTCAAGGCTTAATCTTTGCCGTAAGTCACCTCGTGCCACTGCGCCAACAACTTTTGAGATACCGCGAACCTGGGAGGTTAGGTTGCTGGCCATACTGTTGAGGTTGGCTGAGAGTTCGGCCCAAATACCTGATACGCCAGGAACCACGGCCTGGCCTCCCAACACGCCTTCTGTTCCAACTTCTCGTGCAACCCGATTAACTTCTCTGGAAAACACGTTAAGTTGATCCACCATCGTGTTGATCGTATTTTTGAGATCAGCGATTTCACCGCGCGCCTCCACAGTAATCTTCCTTTCAAGATTACCCTGTGCCACGGCTACGGTCACTTCTGAAATTTCACGAACCTGGTTTGTTAGTGTCGAAGCCATTGTGTTGACGTTATCGGTCAACTCACGCCAAACCCCAGCAACACCTTCCACTTCGGCTTGAACGCCTAACCGGCCATCAACTCCCACCTGCCTGGTGATACGTGTTACTTCACCAGAGAAATTCTGGAGTTGGTCAACCATGTTATTAATGACTTGTGCAATGCGCTGGAACTCACCGCGAAGTGGTCGTCCTTCCACTTCGAGAAGCATCTGTTGCTTTAGATCACCATTGGCGACGGCGGTAATCACTCGGCTGGTTTCTGTCACTGGTTGCACTAATCCATCCACAAGCTGATTGATTGCGTCAGCGCTTCTCCGCCAACCACCACCAGCAGACTCTAAATGAATTCGTTGAGAAAATTGTCCTTCCAAAGCAACCTGGCGGCTAACCCTCTGAGTTTCTTGCTCCAGCCGGAAATTCATTTCAATGATGTCATTAAAAACATCAGCGACTTCTCCTTCCAAGCCAGTCATGTCATAGGGTAGACGAGGAGAGAAATCACCACGCCGAACGGCTTTCATTGTTGCAAGAAGCTGCCGAAGAAACTGCCTGGAAGAGAACGGATTCCGGTTTCTAAGAGTTTGAAGAAACGGTACGTCGGTCGGTTTTGATAACATACCTGTGGAGTCAGAAATATCTTTTTTATCTGAACTTGTTGTCGATTGATCTTTCATATCAGACATTATTCAGATTCCTCCAGAATAAGGCTAAATCGCACAGCAATTGCTGAAAACAATTTAACGTCAATATTTCAATAAGCTATGTTCAGCATGTCGACTGGATTTGAACTTTATAACTTATTGAGTTGCCTTGTGATGTTGGTTTTTCAGATGGTAGCGTTGAGCTACGTTATTTTTAATCTTTCCATAAATTAAAGATATCAGTACAAAATAGGATAGAAAAGCCTTTCTAAAAAATAGACATCCCTCCAAAATGCTCCTCCACGTCCTTCGGAGAAAGTTCAAATCTCTACCATCGTGGGTTCCTGACAAACTCTTTAATGCAATTCTGAACAGTTGAAAGTCTGGTTAGATCGCGCATTGGACACTGACTCTCTTGATGAAATTTTTGAAGAGCAAAAACAGTATTAGCTTTTTGTGTTTTTCGGGTCACACTGACTCCATGCTATATCAATATGTTACGCCTATTTTGTAACCCGATTCCGTCCTAATCCAACACACAAACTTTCTCCATATTTCTATCTCTAGAAAACAGAGAATCGTTTGCAAAGCGTTGCGTCTGCTCGACCATTTTTATATTTTGTAAAAATTCTCTATTTTTCAGCTATCCAGTTTGGGTGGCTTTCTTGCGTTAAAAAGACAAATAAAACCAATGGTTATCGCATTTATTAAATTCATTGATACCACCTTAACGGGCACCGTACCCTGCCTGTTTTGCTCAATTTTGGCCATTTCTCTCTCAATGCGTTACTGGACCTTAATCGCTTGCTGTTGTGCGACATCCTTCTAGATAATCCCCCCTTATCTAGAGGGATAAATTGTCTGCGATCAGACCGCAATTGCGCAACAAAGCCTCTTTCTAAGCCAAAACTGTCTCATAAAGCCTGCCTATCTCATGACAAAAGATTGCTTAATGGTACGTTTTTTTCTGAACAAACCGATCACGGCATGGTCAAAAAAGTAGGTAGACAGAACAGACATTGTACCTCTCTTCCGTAACTGGATAATCCAAACAACAATGGGAGTGTATCTCGTGTCACGGCTGGCTATGAACAAGTCGTCTCTGGCGGACCAGAACAAGCAGCTCAAGGTCTTTGAAGAGTATCTGCCGTCGTTGGATCTGAAACGGCGACAACTGATCATGGAGCGCAACCACAGTAGACGCGATCTGGAATTGATCAAACAGACGTTGCAAAAGCTGTTGGACGAGGTCAACAGCCAACTCCCCATGCTCACCACGCCGCGGATGAAACTAAAAAACTTGGTGGCCATTACCCAGGTTGATTTGGACGAAGAGAACCTTATGGGCTTGCGATTGCCGACTCTAACCAAGGTTCACTTTTCGGTATCCGACTATCCCTTACTCGCCACACCGCACTGGATGGAACACTTTACCCGGCAGTTACGTCGGGCATTGGAAATTCGACTCCGTATTCAAGTTGCTCAACAGCGTCTGATGTTGTTGAACCAGGCTGTCCGAGTGATCACACAACGGGTCAATCTGTTCGAAAAAGTTCTGATTCCACGCACACAGGAGAACATTCGCCGCATCCAGATCTATCTGGCTGACGCTCAAAGAGTGGAGGTGGTTCAAGCCAAAATCGCCAAACGGAAACGGGAGGTGGCGGCATGAGTATTACATCCCTGTTCAAAGTTACGCTCTGTGGACAAAACCAGAAGCGTGATGCGGTACTTGATGGTCTGCAGGAGATGGGATGTCTCCACCTCATACCGCTGTCTGGATCGAACCGTGCAAAAAGAGAGTCTCCACCCGCCCGCGGAGCGGTGGATGCCTATACAGCGCTTCACTATCTGTTACATGTACAACCCCGACGACGGCAAGTGCGTTCCAAACAAAATTTCGATATCAACCAAGTGGTCAAGGAGATTTTGCACAATAAAATCCGCCGTCGGGAGGTGGGCGACCGACTGGAGTATCTGCGCTATCAGCTGAAAGAGTTGGCTCTATGGGGAGAATTTACACTACCCCATCCGAGCCTGATCAAAGGGCAGCATCTCTGGCTTTATCAGGTACCGCATCATCTGAAATCTGAACTGAATAATCTAGAATGGCCCTGGTCACAGGTGGGCCAGGATGCCCGTTTTGCCCATATCGTGGTCATCTCTCCCCAAAAACCCCCTCCAGAAGCACTGCCGGTGCCACCGTTACCCCTGCGTAGCTTCCACTCAACGAAAAAAACAGAGGAAAAAGCGGAAGAGTTGGAAATAGAGTTGGAAGCTCTGGATTGGGAGCGACAGGCTTTAAGTCGTTGGATCTATCTACTTTCTCAAAATCTGGCCCATGCAGAGAACCAAGCCGCCCTGAAGCATGCTCGCGCTCAGATCATGGAACAAGAGGGGGTGTTCATCCTTCGTGGTTGGATTCCACAGCGTGAGATCAAACAGCTGGTCACCTTTGCCAAACAACAGGGATTGGCCATCCAGGCGACCCATCCAGGCCCCGACGATAATCCTCCTACTCTACTGGAGAACCCGCCGGCCTTTCAAGGGGGACAGGATCTGGTCCGCTTTTATGAAACACCCTGCTACCGTTGTTGGGATCCATCACTGGTTGTCTTCTTCTCATTTTCCGTTTTCTTCGCGATGATCTTGGCTGATGTAGGTTACACTCTGCTGCTCAGCGGCATCGTTGCCCTCTATTGGAAAAGGCTTGGCCGCAGTGACACGGGAGTCCGGTTTCGGGTGATGTCGGTAACCATTCTGGTGGCCTCACTGGTGTACGGCGTGATGGCTGGCAGTTATTTTGGATTGTCGCCTCCAGATGATCATCCGCTCTCTTTGCTGCAGATCATCGATCTTACCAACTATGACAGCATGATCAAACTCTCGATTATCATTGGTGCGCTGCATGTGGGACTGGCCAATGGTGCCGTCGCCTGGCAGGCAGATGGGTTTCCTGATAACGCCCAACCCCTGGGCTGGATCACCATCACCGTTGGCGGACTGCTCTGGTGGTTAACCATGGAGTGGGCGAATAATCTGCTTCCCATGGTCGGCCTCTCCCTTGTCATTATCGGGGGATTGACGGTATTGGCCTTTGGCAGTCAACGACCGGTTCATGATCTAAAATCTGGGCTGCTGCGCGGTCTGGATGGCTTCATCGCCTTTACCAACATTACCAAACTGTTCGGTGATATTCTCAGCTATCTGCGTCTGTTTGCCCTGGGACTGGCCAGCGGCTCTTTGGCCATGACTTTCAATCAGATCGCCCAACAGGTTCAAGAGGCTATGCCGGGTCTGGGACTATTTCTCAGCCTACTGATTCTTATTCTTGGTCACACTGTCAACCTGGGGTTGGGGCTGATATCCGGCTTTGTTCACGGGCTACGGCTCAATTTTATCGAATTTTTTAACTGGGCTGTTCGGGAAGAAGGGGTCCCATTTCAGGCCTTTGCCAAAAAGGAGGTCAAACTATGAACGGGTTTCTGATTGCATCCGGATGGCTTGGTATGTATGCCCCAATGGCTTTGGGAGCCATTGGCTCCATCATCGGTTGTGCCATCGCCGGACAGGCTGCCATCGGCGCCATGCTGGAGACAGAAGGTGGCTATGGACGCTTTGTTGGTATCTCTGCCATGCCCTCCTCACAGGTGGTCTACGGCATTGTGGTGATGTTTACCCTCAAGCGAGATATTGTTGCCGCGCAAGCGCCGGGAATTGCAGCCATTGGTATTCTGGTTGGGTTGGTCCTGCTCTTCAGTGCCATTCATCAGGGCCGTTGCTGTGCCTCGGCGATCAATGCTGCTAAAGCCAAACCAGAAGTGTTCGGTCTATCCCTGGCCCCCGCCGCCATGGTCGAAGGGTTTGCGGTCTTTGCATTCATCTTCGCTCTGGTCCTTCTGGCCGGGCTGCCCACACCATGAGGAGTGTGTCACCATGAGTGGTCAAGAGCAAGAGCGCGAAATCTCCTCCGGCATCGAAACACTCATCGCTCAACTGCGTGAAGAGGGGGTGGACAGCGGCCGCAAGGAGGCCGCTCTCCTTCTGGAAGAGGCGGAAAGTCGTGCCAATTGGATTGTCAAACAGGCCAAAGAGGAGGCCGAACGAATTCGCAATCGCGCCAAACGGGATGCAGAACAGATGGCCATCGCCGGCGAAGAGGCATTAAAAGTCGCTGCGCGCGATACCCTTTTGGATCTTAAAGATCAACTCATTCAACGATTCACAGGGGAAGTGAGTCGCTTGGTTGGAGATGAGTTACAACGGGAGGAGTTGCTTCAGAAGATAATCTTGGTGATCGCTGGGCGGTTGCGTGAGCATGTGGATGAGGCTCAAGAGTTGGAAATTCTCCTGCCACAGGACCAATTCAGCCAGATTAATGCTGATGGCTCCAAAGAGGAGTTGGAGAAAGGCCATCTGACCCAATTTATCCGCCTTATTAACCGCAATATTCTTCAGGAGGGTGTCTCTTTTGGCGTAGCAAAAGATGATTTGGGCGGTTTGCGTTTTCACATCAAGGATGAAAATGTTGTTCTTGATCTCAGTGACAAAGCCCTTGCTCGAGAACTGCTCCAGTATATGCTGCCCCGTTTTCGAGCCCTTTTGGAAGGCATGGTGAAATGAGATGTCTGGCACTGACCGTTATATAACGCTGATGTCCAGTCTGCCGCATCTGGGGGCTCTATTTGATACCCAACTGCAGCCGCTCTCCTGGACCAGCCTGAGTAAACGCCTCACCATGCTGGATGAAGAGGATGCGCAACGACTCAAAGCGATCAATCAATTTCTGGCGTGGCGAGAGTATCCAAAGCGTGAAACAGATCGCAATGTTTTCACGCGCTATCGCCAATTGGAGCCCTTTCTCACATCGCCAACCCTTAAGAAGGTGATCCAACAACGGTTGGAAATTCGAACCGTTGTGGCGGCCCTGCGTCGACAGACAAACGGTCAATCCACACCACCACCGTCTGATGAGAACTGGGGGTTTGGCCGCTGGGTCTCGACCATCCAACGGCATTGGAATGCATCGGATCTGGGGTTAAAGCGGGTTTTTCCGTGGATTACCACAGCCCGACAGCATATCGAGAACCAGCAAACCCGGGAGATGGAGCAGTTGATTCTCACCGTTGTCTGGAATCATCTGGACAAACTGGGACAGTGGCATCAGTTCGATTTTGAAGCGGTCGTCATCTATTTCCAACGCTGGCAGGTGGTTCGCTGGTGGTTATACTACCAGAATGCCCAGGCTGATATTCGATTCACCAAACTGGTCAACCAGGGTTTGGGCCAGTACGACAACCTGTTCAGGGAGGGTGTGAATCATGTCAAATAAGCATAACCCCGCCCGCATCATCGCGGTTCAGGAGAGTTTTGTCACCATTCGCATGGCTGATGACGGCGGACGGCCGTTGGTCAAAAATGAGATGGTGGAGATCTGTCCAAAAATCAGCGGAAACAGCAGACAAGAGCGTCTCAAAGCAGAGATCATGCGGGTTCGGGGGCGGGAGGCCCAGGCCCAGGTTTTTGAAAACACCCGTGGTGTGGGCATCGGAGATCCTGTCCACCAAACTGGTACCATGCTCTCGGTAACCCTGGGTCCTGGTATGTTGGGCCAGGTTTATGATGGTTTGCAAAATCCATTGGAGGATCTGGCCGTCCATTATGGAAGTTTTCTTCCTCGTGGTGCCCAAGAGCCCGCTCTTGATGCCAAACGGTCATGGTCATTCACACCAACTGTACAGATCGGCACCGAACTTAAGGCTGGCGATCTGCTCGGAACGGTCCAGGAAGGACATTTGGTGCATAAGATTATGGTTCCCTTCGATCAGAAGGGAAAAGTAACCGTAACCTGGATCCAACAGGGCGCCTTCAACGTCAACACGCCGGTAGCCCACCTCAATGATGAAAAAGGGGCAGAACAGGCCATAACACTGGCTCAAAAGTGGCCGGTACGCCGCCCTATTCCTGAGCACATGCTGCATCACAATCTGGTTCAAAGATGCTACCCTTTTGAACCTCTGATCACCAGCCAGCGGATTATCGACACCTTTTTTCCCGTTGCTCAAGGCGGTACCGCCTGTATTCCCGGCCCGTTTGGTGCTGGAAAAACAGTTTTGCAACATCTTATGGCCCGCTACTCCGCTGCCGATATCGTCATCATCATCGCCTGTGGTGAACGGGCCGGTGAAGTGGTCGAGATTATCACCGAGTTTCCCAAATTGAACGATCCTCAGGGCAGTGGCTCATTAATGGATCGCACCATCATTATCTGCAATACCTCATCCATGCCGGTGGCCGCCCGTGAAGCCTCCATTTACACCGGCATCACCATCGGTGAATATTACCGGCAGATGGGTCATAACGTCCTGATTCTGGCGGATTCAACCTCACGTTGGGCTCAGGCCATGCGGGAGATGTCGGGACGATTGGAGGAGATTCCCGGTGAAGAGGCTTTCCCGGCCTATCTCGACTCTTCGATCAAATCGGTTTACGAGCGGGCCGGCATTATTCAGACCCGCGATGGTGAGGTGGGGGGGCTCACTCTGATCGGCACCGTCTCACCGGCCGGTGGCAACTTTGATGAACCGGTGACTCAATCCACATTAGGTACGGTTAAATCCTTTTTGGGATTGAGTGCAGACCGCGCCTATAAACGGTTTTATCCCGCCATCGACCCGCTGATCTCTTGGTCCCGCTATCTGGAACAACTCTCTCCCTGGTTCAGCAAAACCTTGTCACCGCAGTGGGAAGAGCGGGTTAAAAATATGCTGGATCTGCTTCATGAGGGCGACAGGATTCATCAGATGATGCAAGTGACCGGTGAAGAGGGAATCAACTTAAATGACTTTGTCACCTATCTCAAGGCGCGTCTGTTGGATGATGCCTATTTGCAACAGGATGCCTTTGATCCGGTGGATGCCTGCACACCCCTGAAACGGCAGGAGAGCATGTTCAATCTGATCTACAAATTCGTAAATAAACAGCGTCAATTCAAGGATAAGGAGGATGCACGAAACCACTTTATTCAGGTAACAGGACTGTTTAAGAATCTCAATTTTTCCGATGCGCAGTCACCAGACTACCAAAAATTCCTGAAGCAACTGGAAGAGTTGGCCAATTAACTAAAGAGCTTGTTTGAAAATTGGAGCCTGGATCGTATCCAATGGGTCACGTAAAACGTTGAAATGATATAAGACCGAGGTTTGATCAACAAAGCAGGTCTTAAACAGAGCTATATCATCGCCAACATTAGCGTGCCAGGAACGATCCAGGATCCGTATCACACCCTACAGGAGTCCAAGCCATGATTAACGCTCTGATCCGATATTCCAAAGTGTTGGAAATCCGGGGCGATATCATCCGGATCCAGGTTCCAAAACGATTGGGAGAACAGGGAGTCGGTCCCCGTTTTGGCGAACTGGCCCTGGTTGAAGACCAACCTGATTTTAACTCTCTGGCTCAGGTGATCGATCTGCGTATCGACAGTGTGACACTTCAAGTCTTTCAGGGTACCAAAGGGGTTTCCACTAACGCGACCGTCCGCTTTCTTGGGCACCCCATGGGTGTCATCTACAGCAACAACATTTTGGGTCGCATCTTCCGCGGTGATGGCAATTTACTGGATCATGGACCCGATCTTTCCAGTGAACCCCGCGTCCCAATCGGAGGCCCTTCGGTCAATCCCATGCGGCGTCAACTGCCCTCGACAATGATTCGTACTAACGTGCCGATGATCGATCTGTTCAACTGTCTTGTAGAGAGTCAGAAAATTCCCATTTTCTCTGTTGCCGGTGAACCTTACAATCCCTTCATCGCCCGCATTGCCATTCAGGCCGAAGCCGATATTGTCGTCTTTGGTGGTATGGGGCTGATCTTTGATGATTACCATTTTTTTAAGACATCGCTGGAGGAAGCCGGTGTTTTCTCACGAACCGCCATGTTCATAAACCTCGCCTCCGATCCAGTCGTTGAACGCCTTTTGGTTCCCAACATGGCCTTGACCGTTGCAGAGCATTTCGCCGTTAATGAGGGGAAAAAAGTTCTTGTTCTGCTCACCGATATGACCGCTTTTGCTGATGGTCTGAAAGAGGTTGGTATCTCCATGGACCAGATTCCTTCCAATCGTGGTTACATGGGGGATCTTTACACGCAACTCGCCACGCATTACGAAAAAGCATGTAATTTTGTTCAAGGTGGATCGGTCACCATTCTCGGTGTCACCACCATGCCCGGTAATGATGTCACCCATCCGGTACCTGACAATACAGGCTATATCACCGAAGGCCAGTTCTATCTTCACAACGGCGTTATCGATCCTTTTGGTTCACTTTCCCGTTTGAAGCAACTGGTCATTGGCAAAGTGACCCGCGAAGATCACAGTCAACTGATGAATACGCTTATTCGCTTTTATTCCGGTGCGAAGGAGGCGGAGCAGAAACAAGCCATGGCTTTCGATCTCTCTCCATTTGACCACAAACTGTTAAAATTTGGTCAGCTGTTCAAAGAGCGTTTCATGGATATTAATGTCACCATGCCGCTAGAAGAGGCATTGGATTTGGGATGGTCAACACTGGCAGCCTGCTTTGATGCCCAAGAGTTGTTGATGAAACAATACTTGATTGACAAATATTTCACCAAAACAACCACCAGTTGAAGGAGATACGCTTTTCTAGACACCGACTTTAGGAGCGGTTGGGTTAAAATAACGCAGCAGTGACTGAGAGTCGGTTTGAAAACCAGGTGATGCATCATCGCAGCAAGGAAAAAACGTGCGCAGAGGCAGAATGTAATTGATAGGAGATATGACCTTGCCAGGTTGCACTTGGGAGGGAAGCCTCCCCTCCCAAGTATGCAAACTCCGAAAGGG
Organism: Magnetococcales bacterium HHB-1; assembly: GCA_052043475.1. Taxonomy (GTDB): domain Bacteria; phylum Pseudomonadota; class Magnetococcia; order Magnetococcales; family JBQGBW01; genus JBQGBW01. The sequence goes on along the minus strand of JBQGBW010000001.1, from coordinate 47,168 downwards.
TTAGAACGTTTAGAAACTTTCGAACTCGTCGTCTCCCATGCTCATATTTAGATTAACAGCCCCATTACCGGCTGGCTTATGCGTTGGCGTTGCTTTGGACACATTCGTCGGAGGCGGTAGCTGTTTGGCGGTAGGCGCAGATACCGTAGAGCGTGCTTGGGCTTGAGCAGGCGGACGATAACCGGCACCACGATTTCTTTCTTCAATGTTGAAGAAAGAGATGGTTTCAGTCAGTTGTGAAGCTTGACCAGACAGTTGATCTGAAGTTGCCGACATCTCTTCTGCAGCCGCAGCATTGCGTTGGATGACTTGGTCAAGCTGTTGAATTGCTGTGTTTATTTGCGTGGCCCCTTGGTTTTGTTCTGCACTTGCAGCTGCAATTTCCTGAATGAGCTCAGACGTACGCTGAATATCAGGGACTACCTGGTTGATGATACTACCGGCCTGTTCAGCAACTTGAACACTTGATGAGGAAAGGCTACTGATCTCACCGGCTGCGGTTTGGCTGCGTTCGGCTAACTTACGAACTTCTGCTGCGACAACAGCAAATCCTTTACCATGCTCACCAGCCCGGGCTGCTTCAATGGCGGCATTTAAAGCAAGGAGATTGGTTTGACGAGCGATCTCTTCAATAATCGTGATGCGTTCAGCAATCTCTTTCATTGCACTAACGGCTTCGGCAACGGCTTTACCGCCTTCGTTGGCATCTTGCGCAGCTTTGCTGGCAATTTTTTCAGTTTGTTGGGCATTCTCAGTGTTTTGCTGAATATTGGAAGTCATCTCTTCCATGGCAGAGGATGTCTGTTCTACAGAAGCAGCTTGTTCCGTTGCACCTTGTGATAGACCGGCGGCTGCGTCCTGTAGTTGAGTACTGCCACTGGAGACCTCTTCTGCGGATACACGAATACTTCTGACGACCTTGGAAAGACTATCCACCATATCAAGCAGTTTACCATATGCGCCTTGACGTGTTGTTGTGCTGGATGCACAGCGCATGCTTTCTCTCATATCACCACGAGAGAGCTGTTCGGCTAGACAGACCATTTCGCTGGGTTCGCCACCGAGGGGTTTCACCGTTTTACGAATGATGTAAAAGGCAATTAGGATAGCCATGACAAATGCAAGGGCAGATACGATCATAACCGTGTTGATCGTGCTTTGATTATTGGCTTGAACTTCCGGTCCCAGTTTATCCTGATCTTTTTTAACTGAGAGCTTGGCATCTTCCACAGCTTTTGCGATCTGGGGGCCAAGCTTATCAAGGGTGTTTTTGATGACATCATTGCGCTCAAAGATGATTTTTACGACATCTTTGAAAGCAGCATGGTATTCGTCACGCGCCTGGACAAAATCCTTCAACAGACGACGGCGCTCTGGGTTGGAGAGTTCTTTGTCGAGGGTATCAATGAGATGATTCATCTCAGCTTGCATCTCTTTTTCAACGCGATCAACGGATGCTTGATCATTCAGCTGTAAAAATTTGGCGGCATAGAGGCGACCCAATAGGACATGCTCTTGGGTTCGTCCAGCATAATAAGCGCCTGTCGGATCTTTGTCCTCATAGGCTGTTTTCATGATCCTGGTCAGGTTTTTACGCATTTTCAGACCATTGGGATCCATGCGTTTGAATACCACATTATTGCGGTCAACACGAAACTGTTTGACCCTGTCAAATGCCTTTTCATATTCCTGAACTGCATTGGTTACAAAACGGATTTTCTCAGCTCTCTCTGGCTTTTGGATTTCTACTTTGGCCTCCTCAAGAAATGTATGCATTTTCTTGAGATAGGCATCGTACTCATCAATGTCCTTTTGGCTGCCGGTGATGTTAAAATCCTTCACATTCATACGCACCATCAGCATATTGGCTTGTAAGCGTCCTGCCAGGTTGGTGTCACGAGCTAATCCTCGATATTCTGTAAAACCTTCTACCGCATTGCCTAAACCGTTGTAGGCAACACCTGCAACGATCAAGAGGAGAGCAATCGCGATTCCAAACCCACCAGTGATCAAAGTTGAAATTTTTAGATCATTCATCTTTTTACCTCATTTTTTGTGATATGGTTTGGGTGATGTTGACATCCAAAAGGGGTCAAGGTTAAGCATATCTGGCAAAGAATTTTCAATACCAGCATTAGAATTTGGACAAGCATAGTTAATATAGAGTTCACCCTATTTTTATTTTACAGTATTCACCCTAATCATAGGGGCAGGTATAGAAAGCGCCGGCAACGCTTTCCTTTTTAGGAGAGGGGCTTTAAGATCGGTCTGTAGAGTATAATCAACAGCATGTTTTTGCAGGAGTTCTTAAGCAGTGCAGCCGACATTTTTTTCAAAGATAAAGAATCTACCCGGAATTCGACAGATCGTAAACTCTGACTTTATAAAAAAGGTGATCGAAACATTGGCCACACGTTTTTTTGTTTTAGGTGTTGGTGCGATCACCTCAATTCTGGTGACCCGTATTTTAGGACCAGAGGGGCGCGGTCTTTTTGCGATTGCGATGAATCTGGGGGGGATGGGGGTGCAGTTGGGCAATCTGGGTTTGCACTCTTCTAATACCTACCATGTGGCCAAACATCCTGAGGATGCACCGCATCTCTTTGGGAATACGCTGTTTATCTGTTTTGTCTTAGGAAGTTTTGTCACCGCAATCGTGGGGCTGTTTTTCTATCTTCAGCCTGCGATGGCGCCCCTGCAGGGTAGTCTTCTCTTTTGGTCGCTTTTCTGGATTCCCTTTGGTCTATTCCAAATTTTGAGTTTAAATCTGCTTTTGGGGTTGCATAGGGTACGCACATTTAATTCTCTGGAGATCTTCTATACGCTGTCAATCTTTTTTATGGCGTTACCACTGCTCTATCTGGGGGTGGTGAGGGCACAGCAGTTTTTTCTGTTGAATCTGGCTGCTTTGATGATGGTGGGGTTGTTGGCTTATCGTGCGCTTTTACGTCAGATCGGCACGTTTATGTGGCGTCCAGATATCGCACTGCTAAAAAAGAATCTTGCTTATGGTTTGAAAGCCTACTTTGGTTCTATGGGGATGTTTCTGCTTTTTAAAGTGGATATCTTTATGATCAATGCGCTTTTTGATAAAAAAGAGGTGGGTTACTATGCGGTGGCGGTCTCTCTGGGGGAGTTGCTGGCGACATTTTCGGTGGTATTCTCCACCATTCTTTTTCCAAAATTGGCTGCCGCAGAAACCGTTCCTGAGCGACTCCAGATGTTAAAAAGAATGTTTATTCCCTATAATCTGGCCATGTTGGCGATCTGTGGGGTGGCGGCTTTTTTTGTGCAACCGTTGATTACGCTGGTTTATGGAGAACTTTTTCTGCCGAGTATCCCGGTATTCTATTTTGTCTTGATCTCTGTGATGTTGCGCGCGTTTAATGCGCCTTTCTCTGTACTGCTTGGTGCTACAGCAATCCCCTTAAGCGGGCCTTTTTTTGCTTTTTTTCTGGTGACGGTAAATATAATCTTGAATTCTATCCTGTTACCTGTTTATGGTATTGTTGCAGCAGCGTGGGCATCCGCCCTGTGTCTGTTTGGACAGACAGGTTATCTTTTGTTCTATCTGCTACGCCTTGTGCGTAACCCTGATCTGAAAATCCGTTGGTGATTTCAACCGACTTTGTGTCTATTCTGAAAGTTTTTTATATACGCATGAAGAGACACGCATTAAAATTAAAGGTTCTCTCCACCATAATGCTTGTGATGAGTTTTTGATTATGCATAAAAAAAAACAAGGTTCGGAACGCCGCCACTTCTCGCGGGTTCACTTTAATCACTTGATTACCTTTACAGATCAGAATGACGTCAAATATAAAGGCGCATTTAATGATATCAGTTTAAAGGGGATGCTCTTTTTTGCACCAGAGCTGCCTGAAGCAGGCTCAAAGCTGACGGGCATTCTACAACTGGGGCAGTATGAGGTGAAGATTCTCGGTCAAGTGGTGCGTTGTATTGAAGAGCGTGGTGCGGCGATTAAATTTTTAGATATGGATGTGGAGAGCTTTAGCCATCTGCGCCGCCTTATGGCACTCAATGCAGGCGATCCAGACCGTATTGACCGCGAATTTTTTTCATCGTTATAAGCTATGAATACCATTCAAGGCATTTATCCTATTCTGGATGCGCAGTGGTTGGAGAAGGCAACCTTTTTAACAGAATCCGAAGAGATGCATCCTGATGACCTCTTCTCGCCGCAGACTTTTGCGCAGGAGGTTGAGCGTCTGGGCATTCGGCAGGTACAATTGCGCTGCAAAGGCCCCTGTAAGGAGCAGTATGATTTTGCCAGATCCTGGATTAAAGCGTTACGCCGTGACTGTCCTGAAACATTGATTATCATTAATGATCGGGTGGATATCGCCATGGCTTTAGATGCGGATGGGGTGCATGTGGGGCAGACCGATCTTCCCGCACCAATCTGTAGAAAGCTGTTGGGCGCAGATAAAATTATTGGTCTCTCAACCCATAATAAAGAGGAGATCGAAGAGGCGTTGGCTGTGGGGATCGATTATCTGGGCTTCGGGCCGGTCTTTGGCACAGAGACCAAAGCGGATGCGCTCTCCGTAAGAGGTCTAGATGCGCTCTCTTTGGCTTGTCGTCAGAGTCCGATTGCCATTACCGCGATTGGAGGGATTGGTCTGGAGAAAATTCCAGCGGTTGTGGGCGCAGGCGCTTCTTCGGCGGCCATGATCAGTGCGCTTTTTGGTCGTGCCTGGCGAAGTGCATTGCAAGAGGCGGTGGAAACCTGGCACACCTCTGAGCGTTAAATAAAAAAACGGTTTGCTTAATAAAGATGCAAACCGTTGGTCTTTTTTTTGGAATGCTATTGATCTTTGAGGGCTTTTTCTTTGCGCTCTGACCGTGTTTTACAATCGATGCAGAGATTGGTCACGGGGCGTACTTTAAGACGACGAAGTCCAATTTCGACGCCGCAGTCATCGCAGTAGCCATAATCATCCCACTCAATTTTCTCGATTGTACGATTAATTTTTGCAACCAGTTTACGTCCACGGTCGCGCGTTCTCAACTCAAAGTTTCGATTGGTCTCCAGAGTGGCCCGATCCGAAGGGTCTGCAAAGGCGGCGCGCTCTTCATGCATCACATGAATTGTCTTTTCCGCTTCACTGACCAGTTGTTCGCGCCAATCAATCAGAAGTTGACGAAAATAGGCGCGTTGGTTTGGGCTCATGTAGTTTGGATCATCTTCAGGCCGGTATCCTTCCGGCAGGACAATATCAGCAATTTTTTTCTCACTCATAGCTCTATCTTCAACTAAAGAAGAGATCTCTCTCTTTTTGTTGAAGCCCAAAAGCGTGTTTATCTATGTTAACGCCCCATGGAAAAAAGCATCCCTTCTCCTTTTTTTGCCATGGATTTATAGAGGGGAGTGATGGCATTCATGGATACGCTAAATTGTGAGTCATTGTAAAAAAATGGCTTATTATAACGACTACCTCTGGAAAAATCAAAGGATTCTTGTCATCTTAAGCTTGGCTGATAAAAATAAGAAAAGGAGTTTTTATAATGCGGGTATTGCTGGCGGAGCCGCGTGGGTTTTGTGCGGGCGTTGATCGTGCCATTGCCATTGTTGAGCGTGCTTTAGAAAAATTTGGTCCACCGATCTATGTTCGTCATGAGATTGTTCATAATCGTCATGTTGTTGATGGGTTGCGTGAGAAGGGGGCTGTTTTTGTCCATGAACTCGATGATGTGCCGGATGGAGCCACAGTGATCTTTTCTGCACATGGGGTCTCAAAAAAGGTGCAGAGTGAGGGGGCGAGGCGTCCTCTTCGGGTATTGGATGCCACCTGTCCTCTGGTCTCTAAGGTGCATCGTGAGGCAGAAAATATGGATCAAGAGGGATATCGCATCTTTTTGATCGGCCATAAGGGGCATCCAGAAGTTGAAGGCACGATAGGGCAGATCGAAGAGGGAAAAATCCAGGTAATCTCAAAAACAGCAGAGTTAGAGGAGATTGCCTGGCCTGCAACCGATTCTGTGGCCTACATCACCCAGACAACGCTCTCCATTGATGAAACCAAAGAGACCGTTTCTGCATTGAAATCCCGTTTTCCAAAGATTAAAGAGCCCGCCAAAGAAGATATATGCTATGCTACCCAGAATCGCCAGAATGCGGTTAAGGCGTTGGCAAAATCCTGTGATCTTATTTTGGTTCTTGGTGCACCAAACAGCAGTAACTCAAACCGATTAAGAGAGGTGGCTGAGCGGGCCGGTGTTGAGGCTAAATTGATTGAAAGTGCAGACGATATTGATATCACGTGGTTTAACCAGGTGACCTGTTTAGGTATTACAGCGGGGGCCTCAGCGCCAGAGGTGTTGATTGATGAACTTCTGGAGTCCTTGCAAGACCGTATTGATCGGGTGGATCTGCTCTCTGTGAGTAAGGAGAATCTGGCTTTTCCTCTGCCTAAAGTGCTTCAATAATCTTTTCAGGGATGAAAAAGATCCCACTTTCCTTGACGCTTGAGAATTGTTTTAAGGGCTTTGCGTGCACGAAAAATACGTGTACGCAGCACCTTAACTTCAATATTGGCCGCTTTTGCAGCCTGGATATAGCTTAACCCCTCTAAAGAGACCAGAACCAGGGCTTCTCTCTGCTCTTTGTTAAGGGTATGAAGTCCTTGATGCAGCGCCTTTAAGATTGCACGCTGATTGGCGGAACGCTCTGGATCTTCCCTTGAATCAGAGAGGGTGAAAATTTTATCTAGCGGCGCTTCTCTCTCCTGTTGATTTTTTGTCCGACTCTGATGGCGCCTGGCCATATTGATTGCAATACCAATCAGCCAGGTGGAGAGGGCGGAGTCGCCTCGAAATGTGGTTAAACTTTTGCGTGCCGCAAGAAACGTCTCTTGGGTGAGGTCTTCAGCATCGGTTTTTGAATGGCATTTTTTGAGTAGAAAGCGGTAAACATAGGGGTAGTAGTGGCGGACAATCTCTGCAAAGACCTGTTTATCTCCTTGAAGGACACGTTTTTTTAGCTGTTGTGCCTTATGACGATCCTTTTTGGGTTGGGATCTCATCATGGATTAACGCCTCAAACGGCAATGAATACGCGCTTGATTCCCCTCAATGGTGGCGAGATCTCCAGACATCAGGTTGATACGGCATTCGGCTTGCCACCCTGGTTTCCCCTGTGCAGATACTGGAACATAGTTGGTGACCACCAGAAGCGGTATGGCTTGACCTTTATTGCAGTTGTGGCAACAGGCTTGTGTTCCTGCATCAATGTTGACACTCCAGGAGAAACGGCTGAGCGATTGAATATGGATGGTTTTTGCGGTGTTGTTCTCAACGCAGGCTGCAAAAGTTGTGTTATGTAGCAGGATCAATAAAATGGCGATGCAGAGCGTGAGAACGGTCGGATTGCGGTGGATCGGCTTCATAACTGGGTCCTTTTTTGATCGGAGGGCGGTGATCAGTTTTTCATGCGTATATTCTTATCGATAATATAAGGATTTAAGCGATGTCAGCGGTTAAAAAGTCTCCTATGGCGGTTTTACCATAAAGCGTAACCCTTCAAAACGGGCATCGTTGGGCCACTGTTGCCGTGCTTTTTGCAGCAACTGATGCGCCTTGCTGTGCTGATTATTTGCAAGATCATGCCGTATGGAGAGAAGATAAAACTGTTTCTCTTTTGGATAGCGTTTTAGGCTTTGTTGAAGAAAGTGCTCTAGAGCGGCGCTCTTCTTAAGGGCGTTTAAGGTCAGGGCCAGGCGTAGACGGGTTTGTTTATCCTCATGTTTATGCAATACCTTGTTGAGGAGGATTTCCGCCTGGCTGTAGTGGCGTTTTTCAAATGTTTTAAAAGCCATATTGCGCATGGTATGCCAGAGGGCGGTTTTTTTATTGACCGTTTGATCGGTGGATGTTTTTGGTGCGGGGGGTAGGGTGATCGGCTGTTTTGCGATGGAAAGGGGTAGCGGGGATATGTCTGTCTTTATGGGCTTTGAATAGTGGATTATCTCCTGTTTTGGCCATGGATTCTTCAGGCGTGAGATTAAGGATATACCACCCCTTAAGCGCCAGAGATCAAGTCTCTTCTGGTTTTCAGGTATGGGAGAGAAGTAGTTTTGAGAGAGGGTGATTGGACGGTTGGCGAGTATGTGAATCTGATTGTTGATTAAGTTGCAAAATTGTAGACGCAGCGTGCCGCCAGAGAAAAGAATGGCGGTCTGGTTCTCTTTAAAATGGCTCTCTTTGGCGGCGACCTCTCCATCAATGAGTGTGAGGGCTTGTTGGGTGTTTTTAAAGGTACTTTTTTTAAGCGAGAGCCAGCGGGCGCTATCAAAGTGTATCGCCTGCTGGCTCTGTTCAAAGTGGCTGTTCTCTATCTTGGCTTCGCCACCACGAATATCAAGACAGCGTGTGCAGTGACGGATTTTTACATGATTAAAAATTACTTTGGCCTGATGGTTGACCCGAATGCCTGGCCAGTATCCTGGCGGGGTTGAGTTCTTATTTTCAGGCTTTTTAAGCGGTGGACTTAGAGAAGGTTGGTGAGGATCTGGCAGGGGTTGCCAGTGTGCGGTGGTGGGCTTTGTTTCTGGAGCAAAGAAAAACTGGCTGTTTAATGCGGTGAGTTGGCCTTGTAGAAGGATTTTTCCCTGTTGATTGATTGCAATCTGGGCTTGTTCTAAGTGAAGGGTTTCTGTTTTATCGATAATAAGGGGGCTCTGGAGTCTCCAGGCGCCGGAGATTTTTTTATATTTGATCAGGTGATCCCGGGTGAGAATCCTTGGTGCTTGGTTGGGCTCAAAAGTGACTGGACCGCCATGTCGTTTGGGACTGAGATTACCGGCTAGGTCTCGACTTTGAATCTGATAGATGTAATGTTGATGGGGTTTTACGGTATGATCAAGCCAGGTATGCGCTTCAATGTTGGCCAGTTCGATAAATTTTGTACTGGGATGGGTTGCCCGGGAGAGGCTCCAGGTGATTTTTTGTTTCAGCGTTTTTTTGTTCGTAGGAGACCAGGAGAGGGTGATCCCTTGGGGATCTGGACGCCAGAGAATCGGTGGCGGGAGGGGTAATCTTTGGCCATTGATATGAAAAATGGATTGGAGTGTACGGCGTCGTTCTCTTCCCATGGCATTGGTCAGATAAGCCTCTATGGAGAGATTTTTGGCGTAATCATCTTGTTTGACATGATAAGCGCCTTTATAAAATCCGGGTTCCTCTTCGGTTAAAGGGATCTGTTTTTTAAAGTGCCCCAGATCAAAGGCACCACGCATGGAGCGTTCGCCCTCTAAGGTGATCTGGATGGTATCGCCCTCTTTAAACCACTGGTTCTCTTCGATGGTGCTGGTTAAACGGTCGATGCGGGGGGCTTCGGTGGCGCTGGAGAATCCGGGCATCATGGCGGTGATGTTTTCTCCCCAGTCATGAATTAAATTTTTACTCTGCTGTTTTTTCTCTTTTTTCTGTGCGTCAATCGAGTGGGTGAGGGCGGAAAGTGGTGAGAGTGCCACACTGCCCGCACTGGCTTCATCCTGCCAAGTGCCGAGCTTTTTTCCTTGGGTATCAAAGAGGATTACCTGGGCTTCGAAGGCTCTGTTCTCCATCACCAGCACGCTATCGATATGAAAACGCGATACTGCCGGCCAGAGAATACCATCCACTTTTTTGTGGAGGCGTTGCAGACATTGCACTCCTTTTTTAATTTTTTGCGGTATTTTTTTAGCCAGATTGGCGGGACTCTGCCATTTCATCGCTGGAAAGCAGCGATCCGTGAATGTTGATTCGATTGTGGAGAATCCTTTATCAAGCAGTCGGGTTTTTAGTTCCTGGCGAATCAGGGTGGGGACATAGGTCTCATAGGGGCTGCTCTTAAGCCAGGTGGGGGAGGGGATGGCGAGAATGCGGGGGAGTTGATCTTCAGGGATATAGAATGCACCGGTGGCGTGGAGAGGGAGAGAGAGTAACAGAAGCCACAGGACGCCATATAGTGTGCGTTTTCTAATCATCTCACTTGATCTCAATTAAAATGGTTCGATAAAAAAAGATTCTTAGTTTATCATAGCGTTTATTATAGGCCATACGGTTTTGGGTCGTAAAGCCGATGATTAAATCTGATTGACGCCAGGGCATTTTCCAAGGAGTACCGATGAAATCGCAACAGAGGCTGAAAAAAGTAACATTTTGGTTGTTCTTTCTGTTTTTTATCGGGAGCAGCATGCCGGATAATCTATGGGGAGAGCCTGAGTTTGATGTCCCTTTGCAGTGTGCATTCCCGACGGTATGTCGTGTTGTTAAGCTGATGGATCACGATCAAGGCCCTGGTTCCTATGATTTTCGACGATTACCCATGGCCACGGATAACCACAATGGGGTGGATCTGGCGATTCTTGATCCTGCACGCTATAAAGAGGGCGTGCCGGTTTTGGCGGCCGCCGGAGGCCGTGTGCTTGGTGTGCGTAACAACATGAAAGATGTCAATGCGTTGCTGGTGAGCCGCTTGAAATTGAAAGATATGGAGTGTGGCAACGGGGTGATGCTGGATCATGGGGGGGGCTGGCGGAGTCAATATTGCCATCTGAAAAAAGCATCAATTCGTGTTACAAAGGGGATGTATGTAAAAAAAGGCCAGACCATTGGCTTGGTGGGATTTTCTGGCAAGACCACCTATCCCCATCTCCATTTTCAGGTCTGGCGAAATCGGGTACGGGTTGACCCTTATGCGGTGGATGGTGATCGTCATCGTCAACTCTGGAGTAAGCGTGCAAAAAAGAAGTTAAAACTCTCTCCAGCGGTGGTGGGACGTATCGGTTTTATGGGAACGCCAGTGAAAAAGAAGGACTTCTCGTTAGGCCTGCGTTCGCTACCACCTCAGGTGAGATCGCCTTTTTTTCTTGTCTGGGGTGAGGTCTATGGTGTCGTTGCGGGGGATCAGCTTCTCTGGCGGGTTAAGTCGCCCCAGGGCAAAGTTTTTTTAAAGAAAACCGTCACCCTGGATAAGAACGGTGTTCGCTGGTCCCACTATGTGGGTAAAAAACGCAAAAAGAATCAAATGTGGCCGGTGGGGATTTATCAGGCGGAGGTGAGTGTCAGGCGTAAGGGTTTAGAGGTGGATTATCGGCAGTTTCATTATATCATGCGTTAAGGCGGCGGATATCGGCACCTAAGGCTAAGAGTTTCTCCTCAATGCGCTCATAGCCGCGATCAATATGATAGACGCGGGATATGAGGGTTTCGCCCTTAGCAGCCAATCCCGCTAAAACCAAGGAGGCCGAAGCACGGAGATCTGTGGCCATAACCGGTGCACCACGGAGCTTTTTAACCCCTTGAACAACAGCCACATTGCCGCGTACGGAGATGTTTGCGCCCAACCGTTGCAACTCGGAGACATGCATGAAACGATTTTCAAAAATGGTTTCAGTGACTGTGCCTACGCCTTCTGCGACCGCATTCATTGCCAGCATCTGGGCCTGAAGATCGGTGGGAAAACCGGGGTAGGGGGAGGTCTCTAAGTTAACTGCTTTAATCGGCCCATGAGCGCGCGTACGGATGCGATCTTTATGGACATCAATGGTGGCGCCCGCCTCTTGCAGTTTAATGATCAGCGATTCTAAGAGAGAGGGGTCGGTGTGGGTGAGGGTGATATCACCATGGGTGATTGCAGCGGCCACCATAAAGGTGCCGGTCTCGATGCGATCCGGGAGAATGGCATGCTTGGCTCCAGAGAGTGTATCCACGCCCTCGATTTCAATGGTGCCGGTGCCAGCGCCATCAATTTTGGCGCCCATGCGGTTAAGAAAGTTGGCCAGATCCACAACCTCAGGTTCGCGGGCGGCATTTTTAAGAACGGTTGTTCCCTTAGCCAGTGTGGCGGCCATCATTAAATTTTCAGTGCCGGTTACAGTCACCACATCAAGGACGATCATCGCTCCCTTCAGACGTTTCGCCTGGGTGCGGATATAGCCCTCTTTAAGGGTGATCTCAGCGCCCATCGCCTCTAAGCCGCGCAGATGAAGATCCACAGGTCTAGAACCGATTGCACAACCACCAGGTAGAGAGATTTCAGCACATCCATGGCGGGCGAGAAGGGGCCCCATCACTAAAATAGAGGCGCGCATGGTGCGGACAAGATCGTAGGGGGCGCAGAAGTTATTGACGCCTGCGCCATCAATGGAGACCCCCAGTTTTTCATCGACGGTGATCTTTGCGCCATGCTGTCCTAAAAGTTCCAGCATGGTTGTGACATCACGGAGATGCGGTATATTGGAGAGATGAACGGTATCTGTGGTGAGAAGTGCAGCAGCCAGTTCGGGAAGGGCGGCATTCTTGGCACCAGAAATCGTTGTGGTTCCTTCCAGACGTCTGCCGCCTCGCACACTGATCTTATCCATAAGGGGGTGTTCTCTTGTGGTCTTTGTAGAGGTGTTGTAAAAATAGACCAAGGATCTTTATGATCTATATCTGATGCATATTAAAGAGCGCTTTAGTGCTTTTGTCTATAGCCGAAGTTAGAGCGTCTTTAGTTTTGCTGAAATTTGTCGGTGCTTCTCAGTAACGTGAACGTTTTCAGCTTCGCGGCCTTTTTATCGAACGTTAGTGTGGTTCCACAACCGCTTTGGTGGTTCCGGCGTCCAATAAGGCAATCAACAAATCCGATGTTGGAACATTGGTAATCTTTAAGTGCTTGCCAGATACTGCTTTTGTCTTCGAATGTGAAGTCCTGGGTTTGTAAGAGAGCCTCTATGGCTTTGGCAATATCGTTTTTGGAATACTTATATCCACGTTCCAGAACCCACACAACTTCACCGAGAACAGAGCAGTCTATGTGGCATGGTTTAGTGGATTCTTTTATCGCTTTTTTGGCGGCTTCTGCTTGTGCAGTATCGTCACCAACGAGAAGGCGAATGATAATGTTGCTGTCTACGCCAATTATTAAAGATGCTGTTGTGCTCACTTTTCTTCGTCTCCTCATTTGAGTAACAACGTCTGCGTCTTATTGGCTTTTGTTTCCCTGTTGGGTGATAACATCCTCAATCTCTTCTGTTGTCAAGGTTGGCTTTTTGGGGTCACGGAGCATGCCGAAAATGTCGTCCACAGAGAGGGACTTGGGCTTAACCAAAACCTCACCGTTCTCTTTCGCCTCGAATTCGACCTTATCCCCAGGTTTTAAGTGCAGGAGGTTGCGAATGGCTTTGGGGATGGTGATCTGTCCTTTCTCTGTCATTGTTGTCGCCGTTGTCATCGTCATGGTATCTCCATGTATTGTCTTTAATGTTATCAATAATCTCTAATATGGTAACACGATACGGAATTTATGAGAATCTTTGTATGCAAAAACATTCTTTTGCACCAGAGTGAAGATTTCGATAGAGTGAAGTGATGTTTTTTGAATCAACCAAAAATCGTTAGGATAGACGGTTTAAACGATAATGATGCTCTTTATCGATTGAAGAGCTGACCCCGATTTTCTTTTAAGAATATCATTTTTTATGAAGGAGAGATTTTCATGGGAGAGAAAACCTATTCGATTCCTGAAAAGGTCGCAAAAAGCGCACATCTGGATAAAAAAGCTTATGAAGCACTCTATAAACAGTCGGTTGAGGATCCAGAGGCTTTTTGGGCTGCACAGGCTGAAAAAGAGATCCATTGGTTTAAACCGTGGGATAGGGTGCTGGATTATGATTTTCATAAAGCCCATATCCGTTGGTTTGAAGGGGCTAAGGTCAATGTCTCCTATAACTGCCTGGATCGACATTTAGAGACGCGTGGTGATCAGGTGGCGATTCTCTGGGAGGGAGATAACCCGGATGATTCTGAAGAGATCACCTATAAAGCGTTATTGGAGAAGGTCTGTCGTTTAGCGAATGTTTTAAAATCACGCAATGTGAAAAAGGGTGATCGGGTCTGTATCTATATGCCCATGGTGCCTGAAGCGGCGGTCGCGATGCTGGCCTGTACACGTATTGGCGCGATTCACTCGGTGGTTTTTGGTGGCTTTTCTCCTGACTCTCTTAAGGATCGGATCTTGGATTCGGACTGTCAGACGGTGATCACCGCCGATGAAGGTGTACGGGGTGGTAAAGCTGTTCCTCTACGTAAAAATGTGGATAAAGCCCTGGAGTCCTGTGAGAATGTGCATACGGTGATCACCTTTAAACGCACCGGCTGTGAACTGGATTGGAATGATCAACGGGATGTCTGGTATCAGGAAGCGTGTGACAAGGCAGAGCCTTTCTGTCCGGCTGAGGAACTGGATGCCGAAGAACCCCTCTTTATTCTCTATACTTCAGGTTCTACTGGAAAACCCAAAGGGGTGCTGCACACCAATGGTGGTTACATTCTCTATGCAGCGGTGACGCATAAGTATATTTTTGACTATCATGATGGCGATATTTACTGGTGTACAGCGGATGTGGGCTGGGTCACAGGCCATACCTATATTGTTTATGGTCCATTGGCCAATGGGGCGACCACATTAATGTTTGAAGGCGTACCCAACTATCCGGATGCCTCAAGATTCTGGCAGGTGGTGGATAAACATCAGGTCAATATCTTCTATACCGCGCCGACGGCCCTTCGTGCACTGATGGCTCAGGGCGAAGAGATGGTCACCAAAACGGATCGCTCCTCTTTGCGGCTGTTAGGTACGGTGGGCGAACCGATCAACCCAGAAGCGTGGGAGTGGTATTATCGCGTTGTTGGTGATCAGCGCTGTCCGATCGTGGATACCTGGTGGCAGACCGAGACTGGTGGCATCATGATTACGCCGCTTCCTGGAGCAGTGGCGACAAAACCTGGTTCGGCAACCAAACCCTTTTTAGGCGTTATGCCTGAGATTGTTAATGCCGAGGGTGAGGTTCAGAGTGAAACAGAGAGTTCTGGTATTTTAACGATCGCCAAACCGTGGCCTGGTATGATGCGTACGGTTTATGGGGATCATCAACGTTTCTTTGATACCTATTTTGCTGCTTATCCTGGCCGCTATTTTCCTGGCGATGGGTGTCGCCGTGATAAGGATGGTTACTACTGGATTACAGGTCGTGTGGATGATGTAATTATTGTCTCTGGCCATAATATGGGAACGGCGGAGTTAGAGAGTGCTCTGGTTCTGCATGAGAAGGTTGCAGAAGCCGCTGTGGTGGGCTTTCCGCATCCGATCAAAGGCAATGGTATCTATGCTTTTGTCACTTTGATGGTGGGTGAGAAGGAGAGCGATGATCTGCGTCAGGAGTTGATCAAGTTGGTGAGACAGGAGATCGGTCCGATTGCCACAATTGATCTTCTCCAGTGGGCGCCAGGACTGCCGAAAACACGTTCTGGAAAGATTATGCGGCGTATTTTGCGTAAGCTGGGTGCAGGGGAAACCGAAGATCTTGGTGATACCAGCACGTTGGCTGATCCTTCCGTTGTGGATCATCTTATTGAAAATCGTTTAAGTTTAAGTTGATCTTGAACCGAAAAGATAGTTTAGAGAGGAGAGACTCTAGGCTATCTTTTTTTATAAAGAGTCCCTCCTTGATTTTTAAAGGGATTTAATCCCGGTTTTAATCTGGAGCATGATCATGGGCAGTGATACAGAGAAACAAGAGAAGCGTCAGAAAATCATTGTATTGATTATTTTGGCTTCTGTGATCATTTTACCGATTATAATCATGAATTTTGATACAGATAGTGGTGTATTTAGTGGGTTGATTGAAGGGGGAGCGATTGGGAAGAGCGTGAATGCTTCAGAAGGTTCAGAAGGGGGCGGAGAGGATAAAAAACAGAAAAAGAAAGGTGACCTTGCAGAGGTTTCTTTGAGTGCGGCGGAGAAAGAGAAACAGGCCGAGAAGATGCGTCAGATTAAAAAAAATAAAGTAGCATCTTCAGGAGGATCAACACGTGGTAAAGCGGGTTCTGATTCAGATGTTGAGCAGAGTAAGCGGCCCATTGAGGTGACTGATCTCACCGTGAGAACCAATCGTGATGGTAAAAAGGTTCTTTCGGGAAATCTGGTCAATCGTACAAAACAGACCTTGGCCTCAGTGATCATTGATATCTCATTCCACGATGTGCATCGCCATAAGGTGGGACAGAAGAAGGTTGACCCTCTGGTGATTTCAGGAGGCATTTTTGGTGATAAACGCCGTTTTCTCTCTGGTGGCAAGATTCATCCGTTTACCATTGTGCCCAATAATATAAAACCAAAATGGCATGATGGTTATGTGCGTGCTCAGGTGACCCATGCTCGTTTTGCCAAGCCGGTACCGCGTGAGTGATGATAACTGGTCATCCTAATAACAATATATTTATCCTAAATTTACAAGACCATTCAAGAGGTGATGAAATCTTAGTAGAAAAGCGTGAGAACGCGCTCTTTTAGTGTTCTCTTACTTTTGAAAGAAAACGCTTCTTCTGTGCAGGCTTTTTGCGCTTTCGATGACACCGAACAGAAATTTTGTTATGCTGTCTTAAAGTCCAAAAAGATCATCAATACAGGAGTTCTCGATGTCCCAGACCATAGACGCTGTTATCAATGAGAAGGGAGAGGTTTTTCTATTAGAAGCGCTTCAACTCAAAAAGCCCCACCGTGCTTTGGTGACCATCCTGGAAGAGAAAACCACCTTAGAAGAAAAAGAGACAGATGTCCTGCTCAGTGAAGCCGCATTATCTAAAGATTGGAATCGGCCAGAGGAAGACGAAGCATGGAGTCATCTATAGTTGCGGGATCTGTGGTTCTGGTGCGTTTTCCCTTCTCCGATCTATCGCGTAGCAAACTGCGTCCAGCATTGGTCATTGCCAGCGTTGGCTATGATGACTGGATTCTTTGCCAAATTACCAGCAGGCCCTATTCAGATCCACGCGCTGTTTTTCTCTCTGACCATGATTTTCAGTTGGGATCTTTGCAGCGAGACAGCTTCATTCGTCCAGGCAAAATTTTCACCGCCAATGCTTCACTTTTTAACAGGAGTGTTGGGCAGTTAAAGAGGACAGTGTTTGCCACAGTTGTTGATGCTGTAGTCGAAGTAGTTCGTAGTGGTTTTTAATTCCAAAGTGTGTCTTCGATTAAAGCTCTCCTTTGTGAGGGTTCTTTGTTTTTTATAAAGAACAATCTTTCCAAATCGCTTTGATTTTCCATTGCTCAGATGTCACTATAAATCAAGGTTATTTTTTGCAAATAGTTGCATGTAAAGTGATGTTAAACAAGCAAGCCAATCTATTGATAATAAAGCGTGTGCAAAATTCTTAGCACACCATTGACTGATGTGACAAGGTTTTTCCGGACACTTTTTTGTGGCTTCTGAGAAAAGATGCGTCGCCATGAAGCGTTTAACTTTGATATTTAAGGATCTCTTTTTATGTTAAATAAGGCGATATTATTTTTTAGTCGATAAAGGAGTCTCTTTTGGAAGCCAAAAAAGAGAAAACTTGCTGGCACTGCTGGTTAAGAAGACTGTTAAGGAGTGTATTGCAACCTGTGGGGGTCGATGTTCTCTCAGAAGTGACGGTGGTTGAGAATCCCGCCACAGATTTGCTCCTTATTCGGCGTAAGGGGGCGTTCTGGACCAAAGAGCAGCAGCTTTTTCTCGCAGATGGATTGAGAGATCTATCGGCCGATCATGTTTTGATTGAGCTTAAAGTGCGTGAAAGCATCACGGCAAGTGCTTTTAAGCAGATTAGCGCTTATGATCACTTCTATTTGCAGCGCAAAGCGTTGGATCGGGAGCAATTGCAGAGCGTTTTGGTTAGTGCGATCACACCACGAGGTGATATACTAAAGCAGTTTAGCTTTGAACCTATGGAGGCTCCAGGCGTCTATATCTGTAGAGACTCACCTTGGGGGGAGAATTTGCGTGTTATTCTTCTGAATAGGTTGGACCGTAAACCACACAATGCATTTCTTTAATGTTTCGCCAGCCGAAGAGCAGAACGCACACAAGCTTTTAGAACGCTTATGAGTTCTGGTTTATTGCATGGTTCGTCAAATCTGTATCGTATGCTGATTCAAATAAGGAGGCTCTGGATGGATCGCTCAGAAGAGGTGTTGGAATATGATGATATCACCGAAGAGGAGTTTCAGGAGTGGGCCAGTGAGGTTGCCCTCTTAGCGATGCGTGAAGATAAATCTTGTGGGATCGCTAAAAAACTGATTCTCTCAGCGATGCCTTTTGAGAAGATGTGTGAAGATCCAGATTTTTCTGGCTATTTTGCGCAAGCTGAGGCTAAAGGTGAGGCGCGAGGAGAAGCACGAGGAGAAGCACGAGGAGAAGCACGAGGAGAAGCACGAGGAGAAGCACGAGGAGCAAGAGCGCAGGCTACTCTATTGCAACGTATGTTAGAACAAAAGTTTGGTTTTCTGCCTGAGGATGTTTTAGAAAAGCTTCATCTTGCAAATCTTGATCAGTTAACAGTTTGGAGTAATCGGGCATTTGAGTGCCATTCATTGCAAGAGATTTTTCAATAGCTAAAACGCTATCCAATAGGATGCTTTCTTAAAATGACGCTTGAAACGATATTTTTGGTAAGTGTGGATTAAAAGAAAGCCGTCTCAAAGTCTTATTTTGAGGCGGCTTTCTTTATCTCTTATTGCGTTTTTGCCTTACAGGATATATAAGGCAAAAATGCTTTGTTGATCAATGTTTTTACCCGATATTTATCAAATTTACTATTGGTAAAGTCGGTAGCACGACTGCGGGGGAGTATCCCTTGTGCAGAGAGAAACTGTGCCTCCGCCTGTTTGGCATCAACCAGCGCATTGATCACATTTAGGCGTGCATTAAACACATTCCTCGCCAGGATAATCAACTCTAAGGCGGATACATTTCTTACGTTCAGCGGTTCGGGTTCTTCCTCAGAATCCATATTCTCTTCAGCCCAAGCCTCCATTAAACGGATCACCGCCTGGCGCCGTTCCTGGGCATTGACATAAGCCCTTTCAGCCGAACCTAGGGTCCGTTTTGCTGTTTCAACCTGTTGAAAAGCGTTATGATAGGTGGCCAGTGTGGAACTGACGCTGTTTTGGATCTGTTGAATCAGATCGGTTTTAGCTAAGGTCGCATCTTTATGATAGATCCTGGATTGATCGAGCGCGGCATGGGCGGCACGCTGTTGCAGTTGATGTTGCCAGGAGATGGTGGCATTCCAACTGGAGGTATCGGGTTCATCCATATGTCCTAGCGAGGAGAGATAAGAGTGATACCCATAGGTGGAGTTATCCTGTGCAATTGAGCCACTGCCGGTCACACCAATCTGAGGTAACATCTGATTCTCTTTCGCTTTAACATCAAGATCCTGGCTCTTGATGGTGAGTTGCGTCATCTTAAGATCTGGGTGCTGGTTTTGGGCGGTGGTGAGTGCTCTTTTAAAGTTAAAACGTTCTTCTTGCGCACTCTGTTTGAGAAAAGGTTCAAATCCAACAGGAAGAAACAGTGTATTGTGTGCGGTATCGTTGTTATCGGAAATCAGTGCAGAGAGGGTGGAGGAGGTACTCATGAGTTGTTGCAACGCCTGCTCTTCGGCGGCTTTGGTGCGGGCCAACTCCGCTTCCACCTGTTTTCCTGAGAAGAGGGGAATGCGTCGTGCTTCCGCCAGCGTTTTTGTATGCATCGCCTGATCTTCAGCCGTCATCCGGTTCTTTATCGCCATGCGTGCTTTTTCTAGGGCGCGAACCAGACGCCAATAAGACAACTCCGCCTGGAGTGTGGTGCTGTTGATCGTAGAGCAGAGCGACCAGTCACTCTTATCTCTGGTGATCTCTCCCTGTTTTAAGATGACCGATGCGGGCGAGAAGTCGCCATAATCTTTGGTGAATGGCAGAGGGGTGTAGAGTGTTCCACTAAGGGTTGTTCCCCAGGGTTTATCATAGGAGTACTTATATTTGGAGTAGTAGACCTTCTTATAGGTACTCACCGATGCCAATGAGATCTGCGGTCCCCAGGGCAGTTGTTGGTTAACCGAGAGTGAAAAGGTGTTGGTGCTCTGTTCTCCAGAGTTGGGTGCAGGGGGAGAACTCACTTTAATCAGGGCATTTTCTAAAGTTGCGGCGTCCTGATTAAGATAACCGATCTCAATGATCTGTGGATCGGTTTTGTTGGGATCGACAGGAACCGCAGTGGCTGCGGCGGTAAAACTCTTTTTATAGAGTGTGCCAAAGATGTTGCGCTGGATGACAAATTTTTCGTTCTGATTAATACCTACATTAAAGGTAGGGTTATAGACCGCTTCAAGCTGCTCCAATGCTTTTTGTGCTTTTTCTGGATCTCTTCTGGCAACCTTGAGGGAAAGATTGCGCTGCACAGTGCGTTCTAACACACTTTGTGGAGTGACTAGAATAATTTTACGATCATTTTTTTTTGGCCAGATTTGTGCGGTCTGATTCTGTAATGCGGGAAAGAGCAGTTGATAGGTTTCGCGATCCTTATCGGTCTCTAAGTGGCCTAAAAGATCTTTCAAGAGAAAAGGGTTTTCTCTTTCGGTTGTTTTTTTCTGTGCGTTCTGGTTTACCGTTTTTTTAGCTGCCGTTTGATCACCAGATGTGGTGGCTGCATCAAGGTTGGGAGCGAGTAGGCTTGCACAGGTTATCATGGCCGCCGTTGCGAACAGGCGTTTGACAGGGTAACGGACATTCCAATGCATGGCGGTGTTCCTTCGTTGGGTTCTCATCTTCCGGTTAATTTTTTGGAAGAAGCGATTGCACCCGTGCATGAGTTATCGCTTTATTGGTGGTGAGTTCAGGGGGAAGTAGTGCAAGGGCGCTGTTTAAGTCCGCTTCGGCTTTGAGCATAATAATGCGTGCATTGATGCGCTGTTTCCAGGCGGCAAGGCGGCCAAGATTTTTTTCAATCAGCTCATAGTTGGAGAGGAAGCCCTCTTTGTAGCGTTCCTGCGCTTCACGAAAGGCACTCTGGGAGAGTTGTAGATTATTTTCTGCGATCTCCAAGCGGCGTAAGGCACTCGCCATGGTGGTCCAACTGGTTTTTACTTGCAGTGCAACCTGGCGGCGTTGACTTTCGATGGTGAGTTGTTGTACTTGACGATCCAGCGTCGATTTGGCTAGATTTGCTTTTGCTTTACGGTTTTTCCAGGAATAATTGTAGGATAGGGAGGCCGATGCAGAGACACTATCGGGATCAAAGAGATGAAACATTGATCTTTCCCACTTCTCATAGCCATAGACCGCATTGCTTTGGCTGCCGGAGAGCGAAAGCTGTAAAGACATTTCGGGCCTGATCTGTTGTTTGGCCTGTTTCTCTGTGAGTTGATAGGTCTTAAGTTGGGTGACCTGGTTTTTTACAGAGGGGTTATTCTCAAAACCACTCTCAAGATCTCGCCAGATCTGTTCGGCTGAGAGTGTGCGTAGGGGATTAAACCGTGCGTCGTGGGCGCGCCATGTGAGAATTTCTTCGTAGTTTTTTGGCAGATAAAAGCGGCTGGGATCATAGCTGAGTAGTCGGTTCAAGGTATCGGAGGCTTGAATCAGCCTGTTCCAGGCGATCACCTCCTCATTCTCCAACCGGGTGAGTGAAGCTTTGGCCAGATGGTATTCGTGGGGGGTGATGCGTTTGTTTTCAAAAAGAATCTGATTCTTTTTGAAAATTTTCTTCATCGCTTCTGCATTGATGATCGTTACACCTAGTGTCTGGCTCTTTGAGACCAGATCCCAGTAGGCTTTGGCGACCTGCAACAGGAGATCATTATGGGCATATTCTAAAGATATCTCATTGACCTTATGAGCGATTTTTGCCTGCTCCAAGGTAGTTTCCCTGACAGCGAGTTGACCAAAGTATTTAGAGCCGGGTACTGGCGTGGAGAAGGAGGTTAAAAATGAGGCGATCCAGGGTCTGCCGTAACGGCCTGAGATGGGACTATCTGAGTCCGCATTAACGCTCCAGTAAGTCTCTTTATAGGTGGTACTGTGGGAGAAGGATAGCGCCATACCCCAGGGAAGTGGTTTGTTGACTCCCATGGTGTAGCTATGGGTTTTAGGCTGAGGTGAAGAGGGCTTTTCGCTCGCTTTGACGGTAGTTGAGTAGTACCCTGCTGGACGTACCTGATCGTATTCTAGATAGCGCACCGGACTGGTGGAGCCAAAAATTTGATAGACCTCATTGGCATCATTAAATCCGCAATCCTCTGTGGTACAGGCGGTGGTTTGAGGTTTATATTTATAGGTTGAGATGGTGCGGTCGTGGACGCGATATCGGGAGTGGGTGGCCGAAGCGTTCAGTGTGGTATCAAAGAGGGCTTCGTTTTGGATGATACTCTTTTTGCTGGCGGCTTGAAGAAGCTGGCTGCGTTTGAGCCCGATGTTATCTTTGAGTGCTTTTTTAAAAGCCGCTTCAAGGGAGATTTCCTGCCAGGTGCGTCCTTGGAGCAGAGGCATTTTAATATGGGATTTTCGTTGCTCTAAGCGTGTACGGATCTCTGCTTCACTGGGGAAGGGTGCGGTATCATCTTCTGCGCTGATGGTGGTAACAGAAAAGAGGATCATAAGCCCCGAACAGAAGAGCGGTAACAGCGGGTGAGGTTGTCTGGGTAGATCAATGGCCATGGTGTTATTGTGTCCGCTTAAGGGTTTGATCGATCAATGTACCTTGGGCCTTATGGAGTGAGATATCACTCTGCGTCTGATCGATAAGTGCATTGACAAAACGTGTCGTGGCGCTGAAGAGGTCTCTTTGTCGGTTGACCATCTCAATTTCAGGGAGTGTGCGCTCTTGAGAGAAGGCCAGGGTATTATTGAAGGCGGTTTCCGCCAGTTGGAGATTTTGACAGGCTAAGTCGATCTGTCGGCTGGCGCCCTGGTTACTGAATACGGCACTCTGCACCGATTGCAGAATATTAATTTTCTCTTCAATCAGGCGATCTTCGCTCTGGCGGAGGGAAGATTTTGCCAGGGAGAGGGCGGCGCGTTCACTCACTTTCCCCCAGGGAATTGAGAGTGAGAATCCGACCGTATACTCAATGCTATCGGGCTCTGAGAGTGCTTTAATGGAGTCACTGAAGGTATCATAGGCCCAGACGCTGCTATCCTGATTTCCATTGATCGAGAGATTGAAAGAGAGATCGGGTAACAGTTGATTTTCTGCGTGTTTTAGTGCGACTTTCTGGGTTTCGATATCAAGCTGGCGTCCTTTGAGTTCAGGTCTGAGATCAAGGGCTTTTTGGAGTGGTTTCTCTAAGGCATTTGTTTTGTTGTTGGCTCTTTTTTTGAGTTGCTCCTGTAGCAAGGGGGCGAATGCGACAGGCACAATGATCTCATTATCGGGTAGATTAAGTTGTGTAACCAGTGTGTTGGAAGCGTTGATTAAATCCGTCCAGGCGATCTCTTCTTGGAGTTCCGCATTTTTGAGCAGGGTTCTTGCCTGTTCCAGATCATACAGGGTGGCACGCCACTCCTTTTTAAGGGCGGAGACATGATTCACCCTTTTTTGCATTTTCTGCACATAATTACGGCTGGATGCCAGACTCATCAGGCTGCGTACTAGTTCCCAGTACTGAATCTGGCTCTGACTGATAATGGTATTAAGCGCGCTCTGGTGGGTTTCAGCGAGGCGTCTTTCGGTCAATTTGGCCTGTTCGATGGCAAGCGCGGCTGTGGAGCCCAGTTCGCCATAATCTTTGGTGTAGGGTAGGGGGGTGGAGATACTGGCGCTCCAGTTGCTTGCCCACTCCCGTTTGCCTAGATAGATGGCGGTATTAATGCCTACACTGGCTGATTTTGAGGATTCATAGGGGGTGAAGGTTGTGGAGAGCGAAAGTGTGCTACTGCCGCCCCAGTCCCAGAGCTTATTGAGACTTAATGATCCGTTCCAGGAGTTATACCACTGGTGTGATTCGGAGCTGGCGTACTCGATCTCCTCGGAGTAGGTGATGGTATAGTCACAGGATGAGCCTACTGCGTAGTCATCCAGCACCACACAGGTGGTGTAGGATTGTGAAGCTTCCAGACGGGTCTGGCCGATACGTGAATCGCCCGCCTGTACCTGTTCGCCATCAATCCAGTCGCCTTCAGCAATTTCGTCAAACGGATCCTCTTCACGGTAGCGCGCGATGGTTTCGCTCCGTTTACGGTTCCGACTGGCGGAGTAACTCAAAGAGAGCCCTAAGGAGGGATCATAAGCGGCGGTGGACATTTCACGGCTCTGGGTCGCGGCTTTCCGGCGCAGGTCATACTGTTTGAGTGTCAGGTTCTTTTGACGCACCAATGGTGCGATCTCCTGGGGTTTAAGTGTGCGTATCTTCCAGGATTTTAATACATTACGTGCGCCAGAAGTGGGTTTCTGGATCGCCTGTTGCATCAGTTGTTGCAGGGTGTTTTCTTGCTTTAGTGCTTGATCGAACAGTTTTTTTGCTGTTGGCGCCTGCTCCAGATCACAGATGGACTCTGATGCGTGCACAGGTTGAAGTGTGACTGCAAGCGATAAGAGGCTTCCCGTTAAAAGCTGGCGTGTGGGTCTGAAATATCTCCCCATAGCATCTGTTTACCTTCTGGGATATGGTGGTATCTGCTGGCGAATCTTATCTATTTTTTATCGTTTGCTTAAGCAAAAGAGGTGTAAAATAAATCGATCCGTCTTTTGATAAAATGGACGTAAATAATTGATGAAATTGATCTGTGTGTCTACGGCTGTTTTTTTAGGAAAAATGGACAACAAAAGGTTGAGATATATAAATAGAAAAAGGCGCACGAACAAGGTTTAACTTGTGTGTGCGCGATCTTTTTTGGGGGAACCTCTCCCTTTAAGGTGGCGGAAAGAGGAGGCTCCCTTGGTCAGAGACGCTGTCTCTGACGTTCTGCGGATTATCGTACCAGTGTCAGCCATTTATCCAGCACGGTGATATCTTTTCTTTCGATCTCGTTGACCACCGATTTTAGATAGGGATAATTATTGATGGTTGAGGTGACAATGGGTTGGCGTTTTAATGCAACAAAGTGTGTGCGTGCTTCGTTATACTGGTCGAGTTGTTCCTTTGATGGCAATTTTTGCGTTGTGTCATCAGGGTTAGGGAATGATTTTCGGAAGCTTTTAATGTAGATTATATCTTTCCCCATAGAAAGCAAACTTAATGCCACCTCTGAGAAATTTCCAGGATGTTCGGTGATCGTAATGCCAAGACCTGTGCCCTCTTCAATCAGGGTATCTAATTGGTTGATGAAGCGATCGGTATCCGATTTTAAGGTGGAGAGATGGATAAGGCGTTCGCCGTGGGCGATAAGGATCTGGAGTGCCTGGGTCGAGAATTTGGAGTTATTTGGATGTTTTCTAAAGGATTCTTTAACTTTCTCAAGTTGACGATCCAGGGTTGTGAGTTGTTTTTCCAGTCGGGTGGTATCTTCGATCTGAATTTTGTTTTTGCGTTGAAATTTTTGCAACGCTTGGGCATGTGATGTGAGCAGTTTTTTCTCTTCTTCTTGCGCCATTTTTTGCATATAAAACCAGCCGCCACCGCCTGCTAATGCGGCAATAATGACAAGGATAGCGATAATTTTGCCTGCTTTGCCACCACCACCTGAGGAGGATGTGGTGCTGTCAGCGTCAGAAACCGTTGCTGTGGGAGATGGTGTGGGCTCCACACGCCTTTCCGGGGTGGGTTCTACCTTCTCTTTTTGTTCGGCGCGGTTCAACTCTTCGATGGCACGATCTGCCGCATCATCGGAGTCGCTTAAAAAGATGGTTCCAGCATCATCGAGGTCGTCTGTGTTGGCGGCATGTTCGGTGGGGCGGTCATCGGGTCGATCCAACAGAAAGCGGAAGGCTAAAGAGCCGAAACGGACATAGTCGTTGGGACGTAATCGGCCCTGTTGTACGCGCTGATCGTTAATCCAGACGCCGTTGGCACTACCGGCATCTTCGATTCCCCAATTACCAAATTTAGGAAAGATGCGTGCATGTTGGCGAGAAATTTTTCTGTGGCGCACCGGAAAGCTGTTATCGTCGGAACGTCCGATGGTGACCTCTTGATCGATCAGAGGGATGGAGAGTCCTTTCTGTTCAGCAGGGAGGTCAGAGTCGTCGAGACACATGAGTCGGGCGCGAGGGGGTGGGATATCTTTGCTATCTCCGTGAGCGACGGTACCGCTCTCACCGGAGATAATGGTCATTTCTTCTTCCTCAGCAGCCATAGTGTTTTCTCCTCGGTTCAGGGGCATACCTGGCGAAGGTTATCTCTAATGATGAAAACCTTTTATGCGTTGCGGGGGCAAGCGCATAAAAGGTCTCTGTTTTTTTTATCTCTCGATTATAACATGGTATTCATGTGTGGCCTAGGAGAGACGGAACTGTTCTTCATCGGGCAGTTCATCCAGAGTAAACTGGCTCTGTGCCAGACGGTAGTAGAGGCCGGAGTAGTTCTGTTCGCGCAGGAAATCTACATTGGTGAGTTGATCGTGGCTTCCTTTCTCCGCGACTTTACCATCTTTGATGTAGCAGATATAGTCTGAATCGATAATGGTATTGAGTCGGTGGGCGATGGTGAACGAGGTTCTTCCAACCAGGATATCTTTAATATTTTTTTGTACCAGGGCTTCTGTGCGGTTATCCAGTGCACTGGTGGCCTCATCGAAGATCATGATTTTGGGGCTTCGGTAGAGTGCGCGGGCAATACAGATGCGTTGGAGTTGTCCACCGGAGACCGCTTGGCCGCGTTCTCCCACCGGTGTGTTATAGCCCATCGCCATTTTGGTGATAAACTCATCGGCCCCGGCTAAGCGCGCGGACTCTTTCACCGCGATCATGTTGGGTTCAGGATCGCCTAACGCGATATTTTCAGCAACGGTACCGGCAAAGAGGAAGCCATGTTGCAGAACCACGCCGATCTGTCGTCGCATTTCCGCCAAGTTTAGTTCGCGGATATCCTTGCCGTCAATGGTGCATGCGCCGCCGGAGGGGTGGGGCATGTTAAAGCCTAAGATCATTTTGGCGATGGTACTTTTACCGCAGCCTGCTGCGCCTACAAAGGCGACGCGATCTCCTGGTTCCACGACAAGTTCAAAATCTTTCATGATGTGATTTTCTTTGCCGTTGGCGGAGTAGCTGAAGTTGACCTTATCGAAGATGATGCGTCCTTTTACCTGTTCATCCATTGCAGCAGGAATGCGGGACTCTTTGGTGATGGCATCCTGTTCGGGTTTTACCTCGAGAATTTCGCTCACCCGGTCGATGGAGATGCGCACATCCTGAGAGCTGTTCCAGAGCTGGATAATCTGGGTGATTGGTCCCATGACCATCCCCATCAGCATCTGGAAGCCCATCAACTCACCGATGGTCATCTGATTATCCATCACCTCATTGGCACCCACCCAGAGGATGGCGACCTGTGAGGAGATCTGGGTGAGTTGGTTGAGGCTGTTGGAGGTGAGTCCCAGACGCTGCATCTGGAAGCCCTTATTGACATTATCGACAAAGAAGTTCTCCCAGCGGAAGCGGGCCATATGTTCATTGGCGGTCGCTTTGAGGGTTTCGATGCCGTTGAGGGATTCAATGAGGGCGGATTGTGAGTTGGCATTGGTGATCGCCATCTCTTTGGCGATATTTTTGATGCGAGGCGTAAAGTAGAGGGTGATTACGATGTAGATTGGGATAAAGAAGAGGGTGATCAGTGAGAGGCTTTTGGAGTAGCCGAACATCATGAACAGATAGATAAACATCATCAGCGTACTGAGAATCACGGTGATGGTTGATCCTGCAATGATGGCGCGGATTTTTGCGTTATCTCCAAAGCGGGTGAGGATATCCCCCTTATTACGGGTGAGAAAAAAGCTCATGGGAAGACTGAGCACATGTCGGTAGAACTCCGACATCATTTTCATATCGATGCGCGCAGTGGTGTGGGCTAAGATTAAACTTTGTGCCCCGGTGGTGAGCGTTCGGAATATGGCCACCAGCACCATACCGCCGAGCATCATGTTGAGTAGACTTCGATCACTATGCACCACCACCGTATCGACGATGGTCTGGGTAAAGAGTGGCGTGGCGAGTCCTAGAAGATTAAGAATCAGAGAGCCGACTAAGGCATCCATGAAAAATTTCTTATAGGGCAGCATATAGCCGATAAAATAACTGAGCGGTTTTTTCTGCTCAATTTTAAGTTCAAAGAAGGCGGTTGTCGGCACCAGGGCGATAAAAAGGCCGCGTTCGGGGTCGTTTTTATCGGTACCGGCGATCTCTGCCTCGGTCCAGCTACGGATAAACTCCTCTTTAGAGAGCGTTTTTAAACCCTCCACAGGATCTGCTAAAAAGACCTCTTTATCGGTGATCTTATAGAGAACCATATAGTGGTAGTTCTCCCAACCGATAATGCCGGGTAGCTGGATGGTTTTTAGTTCATCAAAGTTAATGGCATAAGCCGCTGCGCGATAGCCAAGCAGTTCAGAGCCCCCTACAATGGTTTGTGGGGTGATGTTGCGTCCGGTCAGTTTGCTCAATTCGACAATCTGGGCCAGATTGAGTTCCTCTTTTTTGCGATGATGGTGGGTGATCATCGCCAGACAGGCTGCCGCCGCTTCACTATCGGTGCGTTGATTAACCACCGGAAAGGTGGTAATCGTTTTGGTCTCTTTCTGGAGTGCCAGAAACTCCTCTTCTGTAACCCCTTCTTTGAGTTTGATGCGCTGCTCAATGCCTTCATTGAGTTGCTTTTTAGCCAACTCTTGCTGCTCTTTGAGGATAAATCCTTTGGAGCGAGAGCGCAGTTGTTCGTGCAGTGCGGGGTTGATTTCGAGAATTTTCTGCACCAGAGGCTGGGCAAAAATCAGTACCGTGACATCGGTGAGTGCGCGTGCGGTGTGGGGATAACGGCCGTCATCGTTTTTGGGGTCGATGGCGGCGGATTCACCCACTAAGCGTCCGGGGCCTAAGTGGCGATCTAAGACAATGGGATCGCCGTGAACAGGTTGGCGAATCAGTTCCACCTCTCCGGACTCAATCAGGTAGAGGCGTGGACCCTCTTTTTCTGGGGGGTCCTGGTGGTTCTGGCTAAAAATATTTTTACCCGCCGCAATGCGTTTGATACCGATATTGTGGAGGATATAGGAGAAATCTTTTGGTGAGCAGGGGTTGGTCTGTTGATCACCGAGCAGTGCACGCAGTCGCAGGCTGAAGCTTACAAAGCCTGCCTCACGGCGGAAGTGCTGTTCCATCTCTGGGTTGGCTTGCAGGCTGGGTAAGATCTTCTCGCGGGGGAGTTTAAAGATGATGGTGGGTTCGATGGCGGTGATGTTGTAAGCCCATTTATCTTCTTTAAAGAGGGCGGTTTCTCCGAAAGATGCCTCTTTCTCCAGGTAGCCTAAGCTACGGCGTTTCTGTTCGTTCTCTTCAAGCAGGCGGACTTTACCGTCGTAGATATAGTAGAAGCCATCCATGGGGCGATTCTGTTCGACGACAGTATCACCGGGGTTATAGGTATGCTGTTCGAAGAGGGTTTGCAGAAAGCGTTTATCGGCATCGGGCATCATGTTGAACATGATGTTGGTTTCTAGGATATAGCGAACATGTTCTTGACTGGCTTTCATGGGTGTTCATTCCTGGCCGGATAATCGATCATTCGGTGTCGTGGGTAGGACGTGGATTGCCTTAAACCTATTAAATAGGGTGATAAAGAGGGCGATCCTTTGTGCGTTTTATGAGGTTACTCTTCTTCTTCTCCTGTATAGCCGTCGAAGAAACGGGAAATAGGGGAGAAGAGCAGTTCGATAAAGCGTTTTTCACCGGTTTTAATTTCAGCGTTGCCTTCGAGTCCCACGACCAGGGGTTCTCTGGGGGCGTTGAGGCGGGAGCTTTGGATAAAGTCTTTATCCAGGTTGATGCGCACCTCATACATGGAGCGTTTGCCGGAGGCGTCACGCACGGGTTGTGCGGAGACGTGCGCGATGGTTCCGGTGGCGATACCATACTCCTGATAGGGGTAGGCATCATATTTGATATTGACGCGGGAGCGGCGTTTGGCCTTAACATTGGCATTAATCTGGCCAATATCCCGGTTTTGTACCAGGGTTTTTGCCTGGAGTGTAGCGGAGTCTCTGACCATGGAGATCAGTGAGGCACCCGGTCCGATAATCGCCCCCTGTTTTACATGAATCTCTGTGATGACGCCAGAAAATTTACTGGTGTAGCGGGTGGTGGTTTTATCGACATTTTTAACCCAGTCTAGGTGACGGCCTGACTGAATGGTATCGAGGCGTTCACGGAGATCTTTTTTGCGTCCCTCTAAGCGTTCGATATCGGTGTTCTGCCTTTTAGTAATCAGCGCATGTTTTCTTTTAATCTCTTCAAGCTTATCTTCTTTGCGTTTTTTCTGTTGTGCAACCTCGCGGTTGATCTGCTCTTCGCTTAAGGCTTGCAGTTCTAACTCTAAGGTATCGACGCGGGTGCGTGACTCATCAAGGGCTTTCTGGCGGTCATCGACACGGGCTTGACTGCGGCGGTATTCCGGTTCGGTGATCACGCCTTTATTGAAGAGGCGGCGATCCTTACCTAAGGTCGCTTGTGCGCTGCTCAGTTTTTTCTTCCGGTAGTTGATATCCTTGCGGGCGGAGGCAAGCTTTTTCAGGAGAACTTTACGGTTTTTTGTTGCCGACTCTTTGGAGGTCTCCAGTTGGGTGATTTTATGGTCGATCTCACTGATGATGGTCTCTTTGCGCTGGTCTAGGTCTTCGAACTTGGCTTGATATTCTCGTCTTATGTTATCGATCTCTTTATCTAGCCCGCCAAGTTCCTGCGCCAGTTTGGTCTCCACGGAGTCTTCGGTGACAAAGCGGCGGCGAATTTCGATTAAAGGGGTGCCTGTGGTGACGGTTTCCCCTTCTTTTGCATGGATTTTAAAGACAATGCCATCGCTGATGGCTTCCATGGTGGTGGATTCGCGTTCCAGGGAGAGACGGCCATAGACGATTTCATCCTTCTTAGCCCAAAAGGAGTAGGCCATGGAGGCGATGACAATCATGGCGATAATATGAATCGGCCCGCGTAACACCCAGGGGGGTGCTGAGTAGAGCAGGCGTGCGGCTTTAATAGGATGGCGCGTCTCTTCGACGAGTTGCGCATGTTTAGATCGGACGACTTTGGGCGTTTTAGCCATAAAAATTGCTCCAGTGCTAAAGAGAGAACTTGGCCAATTCGATAAGATAAAAAAAGATTACTTTTCCATGTGAATTACTTTATCGTGCAGCCAGGAGATAAAGAGTTTATTAATAATGCGATCTTTCTGTTGCTGATTAAATTCTGGGTGGATTGTCTCCATCACCTTATAGAGCATCCAGACGTTATTTTGTAGAAAGGGGCCTGAAACATGGTTAACGGGTTGATTGAAGAGGGCGCTCTCAATCTCTGGGGGGAGTGCGCCGCGGGCCACGCAACCTAAGTAGCCACCGGCGATACGGGTGGTATGCTCCTGGGAGTGTTGGCGGGCGGCTTTAGAGAAATTAATTTTCTTATCCTGGATATCCTGGTAAATTTTCTCTAACATTTTCATGTCTTCATGGACGATTCTAGCGACGCAGATCATTTTGAGATCATCGCGATGGGCTTCAAAATAGTTACGGATATGCTCTTTTTTGGCAAAATGTTCTTTAATTTTGATACGGAGGTAATCTAAGCGGGCGAGTGCTTTCCACTGCTCCCACATAATGCCATTCATACGGCAGTAACGGTTGACATCCAGGGCGGTATGGAGGCCTGCTAAGCGTCTTTTTTGTTCAATAAACTGTTCAAGCTCTTGAGGTTTTTCTTTGATCTTAAGTTTTTTTGCTTCTTTTAGAATTACTTCATTTTCGATCAATTTATAGACAGCATGGCGGAAGGTGCCATTCAATTTAAGAAAGTTAATGGTATCCTTAACGGTGATTGTTTTACCGGCAACCGTGGTCACTTGATCACGCATTTTCACGAAAGAGAGGCCTCCTGGCCATTTCACTTGTTAAGGCATCTGGATTGAGAGAACTGTTGCATTGATCAACAGAAAAGCACGCTATCCATGAGTATGAGGAAATCCGTGCTCTAAAGCAATGATTTTTCCTTCTAAAAAATGGGGTGCGATTTCTGCTGTTGGTTGTGGTCTGTTGTTTTTTTGCTATGTTTAATTTTGATGTGTGTTTCGCTTCTCTCTATTTTAAGTGTCCTGATTAAGGGATCTATTTGTGGTACTGGTTTCGAGAACTTCCAGATTCGTTCCTGGGATTGTGTGGAACTCAGCTAAAAGCTTATCGATATGAGGTTTTGCAGAATCAGGGTGTCGTACAATGATATGGTGGGTGGTGTAACAGACCTGTTGATGGCAGCCTGTGGTTGTATTCTCTTGCAGTATGGCGAGTAACTCATCCGCATTTTTCGGGCGTTTTTCAGGTTTTTTCTCCAGCGTATGGTGGATTATCTGGGCGAGATACTCAGGGATCTCCTCTCTTTTCTCTCTAATATCTTGTGGTGTTTCGCGGATATGGGCGAGTAACATCGCTTTGACGCTTTTTTTAGGGAAGGGGGGATGGCCGATGAGCAGTTCGTAGAGGGTTGCGCCTAAAGCGTAGAGGTCGGCGCGTTGATCGGCGTGCTGTCCTAAAATAATTTCGGGTGCCAGATAGGAGGGGGAGCCTTCAATCATTTCGCGTTTTTTTGTGGCCGCTTTCTCGCTCTCCTCCTGGTCTTGATCCAGAGAGCGGGATATGCCAAAATCAGTCAGTTTAATGAGCCCGGATTGATCCAACATGCAATTGGCGGGTTTGATGTCGCGGTGAATAATGCCGGTCTGATGGGCATAGGTGAGGGCTGAGAGAAGCTGGTACATAATTTGCACAACTTCGGCTATGGGTAGGGGGCCATCTTCGATGAGGATCTCTTTAAGATTGCGTCCGGTGATCTTCTCCATAATAATAAAATAGGTGCCATAAGCCGGGCCGGTATCGAACACCTTGATAATATTTGGATGGTCAAGGCAGGCGATCAGGCGGGCTTCAGAACGGAAACGCTCTAAGAATATGGGGGTGTAGACTAAAGAGTGGTCGAGCATTTTAACCGCAGCAATTCTGTTGAGTTCAGGGTGTAATCCCTCATAGACGCGCGCGGTTTTACCAGCCCCTAAGGAGCGTAACAGATGATAGGAGCCGATTTTAGGCAGGTTATCATTTTCGAGACGTTGATGGAGAAGGTCGGAGAGGAGGCGGGCTAAGGGAGGATGGGCATGGAGTAGTGCATTGATCTCATTAAATTCGAACATTAGCACCGTGAGGGGGGTGGTTGCGATCACATCGGCAATGCGGGGAGCATGGGTGAGCAGACTCATTTCACCGACAATATCCCCCTGTTTAAGATGGGCGGTAAATTTAATTTTATCCTGTTCGTCTTTGATGGGAACCTCGGCCGTTCCATCAACAATAATATACATGCTGCGGTCCGAGTCTCCCCGGTGGATAAAAGTGCAGTTTGCCGGAAAGTTGAGTGTGCTGGCTTTAGCGAGCAGGCGCGCCAGATCCTTAGGGCGTAGGGAGGAGAATCCTTTGCGTCCTTGAAGGAATTGGATCATGCGCTCATCAATCGATTCAGCGGGGGTTTCTGGCGTCATGCGTTTGATTCCTCACGAATGAACAATCGAAATAAATGAGGGGCGATGGATAAAGAGAGGATGCATCGCATAAGAACTACTGCTATCCTATGCTCTGAATGGCAACTCTGCAAGGCTTCGGACATTTTATCTATTGTTTAAGTCATTTTACACTTTATCAGGGAGATCCTCCATGCTTCAGATACACGAAAATCGTTCTCCAGCACCTTGTTTTCACCCCTTTTATCTGCAGGACGATGAAGATGAAACCATTATCGATGGTGATCTTTATGATGATGAAGATGAAACCGATGCAACCATGATTCTCACGCCTGAAGCGGTGGCGGCGATGCTCCAGGATGATGACGAATCCTGAGGGATGCAAGTCCTTATCGTTTAATCTGAAACAGATGGGTTTATAAAGTGGAGAACCAGAGAGAATGGGCTCTGGTTCTTTAAAATCAACAGGTGCTTTTTAAGAATACAAAAAAGATCTTTATCTTAAAAAATATAGATACTTTGCATAACCTGAAGAAATATAGACCATCGTCATCGACTTTGTACGCTCTAAGTTGTAAAAATGAGAGGTTTTAATAAGAATGTTTTCGATTAAAAAAAGCTTGCTGGGGGTTGGGTTGGCGCTGTCACTGCTCTCCTGGACAGGCGAAGTATCCGCGTCCTGTCTTGAACAGATCCGCTGGAAACCGGGCACTTTTCAGGTGAGTTATAGCGGTAGTCAGTTAGAGGATGTGCTGCGTGAACTTCTGGAGAGACATAATGGCCTCCAGATGGTTTTTCGTGTGGATCCTCCTGTGGAGGTTTATCAAGAGTTTGCGAATGTCTCTTTTTCACGCGCTTTTGCTGTTTTGATGGAGCAGTATGAACTCGATTGTAAATATGATGCGGCCAGACAGATTGTGACCGTGATGAATCGAGGAAAAGAGGAGCTGACCAAAAGAAGGATCTATACGCCAAAGTCGATCAGTGTGAGTAAAATCAGGCTGGCACTGGCGCGCATGGGTGTAAGGCCTTCCCGTCAGACCATGCGTCAAGATCCCACCACCAATACACTGCTGCTTGAAGGGCGCTCCACAGAGGTTGATGAACTCCATAAGTTGATCAAAGATATCGATGAAGCGCTGGAGAAAAGACAGGCGGCCGCTTATGAGGAGCGCCGTCGTCGGAATCAGGAGCAACTCTGGGATGTCTCTGAAGGTAAACTGAAAATTGAGCAGGTTAAGCTACACTATGCCAGTGTTGGGCAGACCACCACCAAATTTCAGGGCGAAACCGTCACACTGCCGGGAATCGAAGAGTCTTTAAAAGCATTCTTTAAAGGTTTGGAGGTGCAAGGTTCGGCAAATAATACCAAAACACCCGCCATTGCTGGTGTCTATTCTCCTAAAATCTCGATTGATAAAAGAACCAACTCGGTGATTGTTCAAGGGTTGGAGAGTGATGTTCAGGAGATCACCAAGTTTATCGAAAAACTGGATCAGCCCACACCTTTGGTTGAGCTTGAGGTGATGATCGTCGATGGCTCCGCCGCCGATACCCAGACTTTCGGTTCTGCTTTGGGTGTCAATAAGCTGGTGGGACAAAATGCCCAAGATATCGCCAATGCCTCCAATGTGGTCTCCGGTACCACCACCGATCTGG
The DNA here is from genome assembly GCA_052043475.1 of Magnetococcales bacterium HHB-1. Lineage (GTDB taxonomy): Bacteria > Pseudomonadota > Magnetococcia > Magnetococcales > JBQGBW01 > JBQGBW01. Next base: position 12,020 of record JBQGBW010000001.1, on the reverse strand, counting down.
CGACAGTGAATCAGCTCTCTTTGAGTGCACGTACCAGTTCGGCTACCGTTAAATCGGGTGTCGCGCAGTTGGCGGCTATGGGAACGCAAGGTTTAGGTATTGGTTTTCTCTTTCAGGGTACCAGGGAACTTCTGGATGCTACTTTAACCGCTCTGGTGAGTGATTCTCGCGTGCAGACGGTCGCCTCACCGCGTGTGGTCACATTGAATAACCTACCCGCTAAAATTACCAACTCAACCAATCTCAATATTGTGGTCACCACCACCGATGGTACCAAATCAGATCTGAAAACATTGACCGGTGGTGTGACGTTGGAAATTACCCCTTCCTTGATTGAGCCACGTGCTGGTGATCGTAAAACCTATGGTCTTGATCCCGATGACCATCTGGTTCGTCTGGCGATCAGTGCGGAAAACTCCAGTGTGGGCTCCTACACCTCCACAAGCTCCAGTGTGAGTGTGGATACCCAGAAAGTGGTCACCAATGTGGTGATGCCGGATCGCGGGACCTATATCATGGGTGGACTTTTCAGTTCAGTGCGCTCTGAACAGGATGATGGTGTGCCGCTGTTAAAGGATATTCCTTTGGTGGGTAATCTCTTTAAGTATCAAAACTCCAGTGATACAAAAAAGGAGACTATCTTTATCATTACGCCCACGGTACACTCTTTAGGACAGGTTATCGCGCATACACAATCAAGGAGTCGTTCTGCGGATTGGGAATTCCTTGAAATGGAACGCCGTGCCTACCGTGAAGGTCAACGTAGACTGCGTAATGAAAGCCACTTGTTGCCTCGAAATCCAGGACAATATGCTCCGGTGATGGCAGAAGATGAATAAGGAATAGCCAACGATGAATGACTTTCGTCTGTGGATTTCTCTTAACTGGTTATTGGGAACGATCTTTTTTGGGGTGGCTCTGCTCTACCCCTTTATCGATAATCAGTTTATCTCTGGACAGCGCCTCCGTAGTGCCGAACGTCTTGTCGATGCCATTTTTAGACAGGAAAAACTCTATTTTACCCAGACCGAACGCTACCGCCTCTTCGGCCCTGGTGAGATGCCAGAGGATTTCCGTGATAAAGTGGGTCTGCATGCGCAGGCGGAACAAAACTTTGTTTTTGACGCCTATAATCGCGATGGTTACTTTATCATCCGTGCGCGCGTCTCCCCCCAGAGATTGCGTGATGGTACACTGCCTCCTGCAGAATATCTGTTCAAGAAAAATCTCTCCACAGGCAAAGTTGAAAGAAGTTGGACCCGGCTTTCAGACAAAAAGCCGGGATTGATTAATGCGATTTTTTAACTTTGTAGGATAAAAGAGCTGTGGAGAAGATCAAAGGTACTCGAAGATGGCAGACCATAGTCGGACTCTTGGCTGTCATCGGTCTATTGGCAGGTTGTGGACATCAAAATAAAATCGCCCCATATCAAGGCAAAGCGGTCTCCTCTCCCCAACGGGCCTCTCAAGGACTGCAACCGCCAATCTGGCGAAAAGGTGAGTGGTGGGAGTATAGTGATGGCTATACCTTAAAGGTGGATCAGAATCATCCAAAAAAGGGTGAGACCACATTTAAACGCTACTATGTGGATCAGCACGCCGATGAAAGCAACCCGAGCGATGCCGTTATTTCCAACGGTTGGGTGCGTAAGAAAGCGTTTTTCCGTGCGGCCTCTAAAAGTGAGCGAGGAGGTAAAATAACCCATCGACGCGTGGTCTACCGCTCAGAAGATCCCATGTCGCTCTTCCCATTAAAAACAGGCACCAGACTGCGCTTTATTCGGGAGTTCTGGACCAATAAAACATTCCGCGTCCATGAAACCTCATGGTATGTAAAGGCGCAGGATGATATCGAAGTCCCCGCTGGTCAATTTAAACAGTGTTGGGTACTGGTCTGGAAGAGTGAAAGCGCCCAGAGTGAATGGACGGGCTATGAAAAAATGTGGTACTGCCCTGGCGTAAAAAATTATGTGCGCATGGAGTACAAATATGGTGCAAATCCTCCAGGCTCACGGGTATTGATGCGCTATCATGCCCCTTGATTTTGCAAGAGAGAGTGCGAAGTGTCTGTTTGTAACATAGGCTTTGCGCTCTCTTTTTATTTGAATCTTGTTTAAATCCTGGTGAAATTGAAAAAAATGCTGGTCAAAAGCCTATTTTTTTTTTACCCTTTCTTTAAGCAATCATAAAAGTGTGGTGCGTTGATGCTTAAAGAGCGATCATTTGTTGCCACAAAAGTAGAGACATGTTAAGAAAAAATGTTTTTTGTCTAAGATAGATAGACAAAAAAGACCTGTCTCATTGAGGTAAAAGATTGACTTTCTCAGTCTAACTTCTTGATTCAAAAAAGAGAAACTATTTTTTAATGGATGGTCTGGGAAATGCATTTTCATCTCTATAAAATAGCCGCGATGCTCTTTTATGGATCATCCATCGTGATCATTTATCAATATTGGTTAATTTCTTGAAAATTTGAGTTTGTTTAGGAGGACTCAAGATTATGATGCATTCCATGCGGAAGCGCCAGTCAGAGGCTGGTTTCACTCTGATTGAGCTTATGGTTGTGGTCGCCATTATCGCTGTGTTAGCAGCCATCGGTGTACCCAAAATGAAAACTTATGTGCGTTCAGCCGAAGCTTCTGAGGCCACTAAACAGTTCGGTTTGATCGCCAAGGGGTTAAAAGCCTACGGTGATCTGAACCCCAATAAAACCTCTCCATCCGAGAAAGTGCTCAATGACACTTCTCAGGATCTGATGGATCTTATCCCCTATATTGCCTACGATAGCAGTAATGCCAAATTTTTCTATAAGGTGATCGCCTATACCGCCGGTGGAGATAACTTCTGTATCGCAGCGAGAAATAGCACCGACTTAGATACAACCCAGTATGATCTCTACTACTCTGCAACCGCTGTGGACTCCACCATTGATGGTTGGGATCAAGACTACTTCCGTACTGTACAGTATGTGAACGCCTCAACAACTTTTGTTTCTGGTGGCGACTGTTCTACCGCAGCAACCTGGTAGGATTCTAACGTTTTTTGTCTCCAGCTGTGGTTTGAACAAAAAAAGAGTCAAACGCTCTCCTTCGTTTTTTAAGGAGAGCGTTTTTTTTGCGCTCTTTTGAACAACCAGAATTGCTTTTTTGGCGCTATAGGATTACCCTCATTAAAGAGTGATGCGTCTGTTCGTGTCTGTGATCTCTTGAAGAACGATCAAAATTGTGTGCTTAAATATCGTGTGGACGTTTCTTTATAGGATGCGTTTTAAATTAACCCTGTTTTATATAGATGTGCCATGGCCAACATGCAGCTAAATTTTTTGGTAACCTATTCCAACGGAAAGGTCGAGCAGATTGCCACAGATGTTGGCGACACCTGTGTGGTGGGGCGGCGTTCCAACGCAAAAACACAATCCAAGTTGTGTCATGTCTTTCTGGCAGACCGCTATATCTCACGAAGACATTTTCGTTTTATTCATTGCGAGGATGATGAAAATGTCTGGTGGGTTGAGGATCTGGGCAGTAGTAACGGCACTAAATTGAATGGAAAACTTGTTAAACAGGCGATGCCTTATCCTGAAGGTGGAACGATTGTGGTGGGTACGACCCGGCTCACCATGAAGATGGATGCCCCAGGTCAAGACCTGGTTGATGCACGCACACAATTGACTGACGCGGACAGTGAGGCCTTGACGCGCGCTTTTGGCGATCATGAGACGGTGGCTTTTGATCGTGAAACCATGTTGGCGGATGATGCGCGTTCTGAAGAGATGGCCACACAGATGACCGATGACTCCTCAACGCAGTTGGCCCAGGATATGGCGACACAACTCAGTTCCGATGGGCCTGAGGAGATGGAGACCCAATGGGGCGAGGCGACTCAGGTTGCCGAAGATGCGGCCACAAAGGTGGCTTCAGAGACAGAGGAGACCCTCTTCTCTGATCTGGATGACAGCGATGAAGAGGATGGCTGGGAGAAGACCGTTGCCGCCGCGACTCAACTGAATGAAAATGACGGCCAGACCGTTGCTGCACCGAATGAGACCGTCTTTGATGCACCCACCTCAGATCGACAAACCCTGCTGGAGGGAGCGCAACCCGATCAGCATAGCCTCTTTGCGCAACTGGATGAGCCTAAAGAGAAGAAGCCCAAAAAACAGGCTGTTGAAGAGGAGGGGGCGCCAGGAGCGGAAGAGTGCGAAATTGACGACGCACCCTTTGATCCAGATCTGATTAATGTGATCCGCTCCAGTGCAATTTTTCCTTTTCTAGCAGAAAAAAATCTGCTTGATGAAGCCGATTCGGTTAAATATTTCCATAAAGCGCGTCGTGATGGGGCCAGTGTCTTTCGGGTCATGATGGAGAGTCGCCGCGGGCCGGCGGTTAAATATCTTGATGAAATTTTAGAAGCGGTTGCCGAGCGTTTTGATCTGGATCTGATTGATGAAGAGTGGGAGATTAACCACTGGCAGACCGACCCTAACTGGATGACTTTGGAGCAGGCCGAAGAGCTTGGTGCATTGGTGCTCTGTAAAGCCGACCCGATGAATGAGGAGGGGTTGGAGTATCTGGTCTACGCCTCCATTGATCCCTTTGATGTGCTGACCCGGGATTGGTTGGAACGCCATTCCGGATGTTTGGTGGCCGAACCCATTCTTTGTCATCCCCGACTCTTTCTGGCGGCGATCAATCGCTTAAAAGATCTTCGCAGTAAGGAGAGCAGTGGTGAGCAGATGCTCTATATCGATTTTGCCCAGGGTGAGCGGGACCGCTTGTATGAGCATGCGGGCGATGATCTGGATCAGATCCCTAATCTGGTGGGGGCAGTCTTCCAGGATGCACACCATCAGCGGGCATCGGATATCCATATTGAGCCCACAGAGCAGTTTCTCTTGGTACGCAATCGGGTGGATGGCATCCTGCACCAACATAAAGCGCTACCCCAGAGCATTCATCCGAATGTGGTCTCCTATCTGAAAATTCTCTCTGGAATGGATGTGGCTGAAAAACGGCGTCCCCAGGATGGCCGTATCAGTACCAACATCTTTGGCAACAGTATCGATATTCGTGTTTCATCCTATCCGACGGTTTATGGTGAAAAATTTGTGCTGCGTCTGCTTGATGAGAGTGCGTTGCAACCCTCCATTGAGGAGTTGGGTATTCCACAAAAAGATCTGGCCTTACTCAAAGATAAGATTGCCGCACCTTATGGTATGATCATGATCAGTGGGCCGACAGGATCAGGGAAAACCACTACGCTCTACTCCTGTCTGAACAGTGTGGATCGGCGGCGTAAAAATGTGCTCACCGTTGAAGATCCTGTGGAGTATAAGCTCGATGGGGTGCATCAGATGCAGGTGAACCATAAAATTGGTTTAACCTTCTTTGCTGGATTGCGTACCATTCTCCGTCAAGACCCCGATGTGATCATGGTGGGGGAGACCCGGGATGATGAAACCGCACAGATGGTGGTGCAGTCTGCGTTGACCGGACATGTGGTCTTCTCCACCATCCATACCAACGATGCCATGGGCGTGGTGACCCGTCTGATTGATATGAATTTAGAGCCCTTCTTAGTGGCCAGTGCCTTATCGCTCTGTGTGGCGCAACGTCTGGTACGAAGGATCTGTCCCCACTGTAAAACCTGGATTAAGGGTCGGGATATTTTAACTCAATTAGAGCAGAATGAGGGCATATCTGAGGATCGTTTAGCCTATCTGGATATTGTGATCCACCCCGAAGAGAACTATATGCATGGTGCGGGTTGTGCCCGTTGTCGGCAGACCGGCTATTTAGGTCGGGTGGCGGTATTTGAACTCTTTGATGTCAATGAAGAGGTGCGCAATCTGATTGTTTCACCAAGTTTCAGCAAAGGGGGAACCAAAGAGCTGAAAAAACTGGCCAAAGAGATGGATATGACCACACTGGTACGTCACGGTATGAAACTGGTTGAAGATGGCAAGACCACCTTCAATGAAGTGGTGCGTGTTTTGGGGGAGAAAGGCTGATGGCCCATGTGCAACAGAAGCATCTGCTGATTTTTTGTAATCAGTTTTCATCCATGATCCGAAGCCAGCTTCCCTTAGTGGAGGTGTTGGGAAATCTTGCCGATGAAACCCCCAATAAAGATCTGCAACAGGTGATCGATGATGTGTTGGCGGATGTGGAGAGTGGCGTTGATTTTGCCGATGCGCTCGCGAATCATCCTGAGGTCTTTGATGATATCTTTGTCAGCATTGTGCGTGCGGGCATGAGTGCGGGTAAGTTGGGTGAAGCGTTGGCACAGTTGGTGGTCTATCTGGAGAAGGTGGATGAGGTCAACCGTAAGGTGAAAGGGGCGGTCTCCTATCCCATTATCATGCTCTTAGCCTTCTTTGGTGTTTTTAATGCCATGGTCTTCTTTATTCTGCCGCGCTTTGAATCGATGTTTCTCTCGATGAATAAGGAGTTACCACTTCCCACGCAGATCCTACTTGATGTGGGGCGTTTCTGGGGGGATAGCTGGTATCTGATTCTCAGTGGTATTGGCTTGGTTATCTTTTCTTTTGTGGTGTGGACCTCAACCGATGAAGGGAAATCGATCTGGGATGAGTATAAAATTGGTTTTCCGGTGATTGGTAATCTCTGGCGTATGGCGGCACTCTCACGGTTTTTGCGCACATTCTCCGTACAGCTTCAAAATGAGGTACCGCTTCTGGATGCGTTAAATCTGGCGGCACCGGCGGCGGGTAATCTTTATGTGGAGAATGCGCTCTACGATATTGCGGATAATATTGAACGCGGAGCCTCGGTGGCGGATGCATTCCGCATGTATGAAGAGTTCTTCGCCGGTATTGTGCTCCAGATGATCGCATCTGGAGAGGAGGCTGGCGCCATTGATGAACTGCTGCTCTCGGCGGCCGACTACTTTGAAACCCTACTTGATGATCAGATTAATCATGTGACCGGTCTCATTAATCCCATTTTGACCGTTTTTATGGGGATGTCGATTCTTGGTATGATGGTCGCTGCGTTCTTACCGGTCTTTGATATGGGCTCCGCAATGAGTTAAATAAAAAAGCCGAATACAAAGGCATAAAATAAGCAGAATAATTAAAGCTTGAAATAAAAAAAAGCGGCAATCGCCGCTTTTTTTTATGGGGTGATCGGTTTGTCTACCTTATTTGATTGTGTTCATTTTTCTCTTGCGAAAGCGGAGAATAAACTTTTTATCGGGTACGCCAGGCTGGGTGGCACGTTTAATCAGAAGCACCCGATCCATTTGGATCTCTTTAATAAGACGTCCGCCCAGTTTCATGTTCTCGGTATAGTTTTTACGATCAATGGTGGCATAGCGGCGGCCATCAGGATTGGTACCAATGCCTGTAAGTCGGTAGAGATAGGTGAGATCGATATCGGTGGTGGGTTTCCCCTTAAGAACCACCAGACGTCTGAAAGGATTGCGATGCCCTTGATTATAGATGACGGCGCGCAACTCATCGAGACGTTTGTTTTTCAGTGGCTTGGCATCGTTACGTGGAATGAGTGTGAAGGTGATAAAGTGCAGCGGTTTTTCTGGATTGGTCATATCATAACGGTGCACTTCCAAGTCATCCAGAATGGTATCAAGCGATTCTAAATCGAGTGAAAATTTTAGAAAGGTGAAAAAGTCGGTGATAATCTCCAAACGGAATTTTAAGGGGTTGGAGATGGCGAGTGCTTGACTGTTTCCGCCATCCTGATCCTCTTGATCCGGCACCAGCTTACGAATGATCACATTATTGTTTTTAGCGAGTGTATTGATATGGAGAAGAAAGTCAGGTAGTGAGGAGATGCGTCCCTCATTTTTATCTTCTTTTCCCTGTGCGTTTGCGGCTGCTTCCTGATCTTTTTTAAGCTGATCCTGGATCACGCGGTTCTCAACGCTGATTTTCTGATTCACGGCCTGTATATCTGAGGTATAGGCATCCAGACGGCTATAGAGTATGGAGTATCCTAGAGCCAAAAGACCCGCGACCATATAGAGTGTGGAGAGAATAAGTTTGCTGTTTTTTCGGATAAAGGCGTCCATTCTTAGCGCCCTCCAGGTAGAAACTGTTGGCGATCTTGGTTGGCTTTACGAATATTGGACTGCATGGCACCAAGACCTAAGCCATCTTTTTTCTTTTCACCGCCGCTTCCATCATCTTCCTCTTCTTCACCGGTGAGGCTCAATATACGTTTGTTTTTGTCATACCAGGCTTCAAAGGTAAAATGGACCAGATCATGGCCTGTTTCATCGTTCTCATCCAGGACAGCGCCTGGGAAGGTGAGTTCTTCACGAAAATCTGCCATAAACCGTTTTTTATCTTTGACGATGCGTTGGAGAAATTTAGCAATGGTTTCAATATGTCCTTTGGTTGAGGGCAGGACAGAACCTTTTACGACCAGCTTTTTACTGAGAACCTGCGTACCACCAATATTGCGGTTTTCTGATTCCAAAGAGACATCGGTAAGCCAGATATGTTCATCGATTAACTGGGAGAGTGCTAAGAATTTTTCAGTCCAGAGTACCCGGGTCATGGTTTCATCCAGGATGACGACGGGTTTGGCTTGAACCTGATTGGCTTTATGAAACGTATCATTCATTGTGCGACTGGCAATCAGTGCGTTGGCATTGTTACTGTATTTTTGTTCGACTAAGGCGTACTCCTCATAGGCCCAGTAGAGCAGTGCAAAAACAAAGAAGCCAAACATGAAGAAGTAGTTTCGATCCGATGTGGGCTCGCCACTTTCGGCTGTTTTTGTCCCTTCAGATTCTGCAAAGAGTTTGGAGAAAAAGCCCTCTTTTTTCTCGTCTGCTGCGTTTCGCCGGCGATTTTTTTTGACAGCGCCGCGTTTTCCACCGCGTCGCCTTCGCCCGGCCCCAGGCATCTGGTTGCGTCTTTTAGCGAGCGGATTTGAACTCTCAATATGGCCTGCTTGTGCCAGTTTTATCTCTGGTGAGAAGAGGTTGCAGGGAATTTGATCTGTGGAGAGGGCGTGCAGAATATCAATTTTATCCTCTGTGATTGTGATACCTGCATGTTCTGAGAGCCAGGGGATAAGACCTTGCAGTTGATCATGGGGCCCGAAGATTTCAAACTGTTCTGGTGAGGGGATGCCGCGTTGATGGGAGAAAAAGCTCCAACTCTCTTTGATGCCCTGTTGCAATGTGGTCAACTCTCGACAGAGGGCAATTTCGAGATCATTTAAATGAACGATATTCGGTGGGGCATGATCTCCAGGTGGGATAGGCACAATTTTATCGAGTTGCAGGCGTTTCCCGATAATGGCTTTTTTGGCTTCTTTGATATTTGTTTTGGTCTCTTCTGCCACCGCTTTGAGAATTGAGAAGAGCCCTGAGGGGATGGTTCGTACCAGAAGTGCGCCTAATTTATGGTTAATCAGGAGAACAGAACTGCTATAACCTCCGAGAATAAAGGCGGCATAGGTTTGTGTGGGGTTGGCGGCTGATTTTTGCATCAGCAGTGTTGGAAAGGGGATGATCGCTTCTGTCTGCGGTCCCCAGATCGATTTTTGTGCTTTAATCTGATGCTGAGTAGCGAAGGCGTAGAGGAGATTGGATGTTCTGCTTTCGCCTTCAGGTGTTGCGAAGGGCATCTGGCCAAAGACAACATCATCGGTGGATTTTTGGTTAAGAAGGCGAAGCCCGTACTTACGCACCTCGGTTTCATTATGCTCTTGAATCAGAGGGGGCTTATTGTCACTGTACTGAATTGAGTTATCATCCAGAATCAGGGAGACTTTATCGGCCTCAGCGAGGTCCGCTTTCAGTTTTCTGGCGGCGGACTGAACCATCTGTTCCCACTGAAGGTGATCATTTTCAGCGGGTTTATCAAAATCACCTTGCTCTGTATTCAGTTCTTTAGCGGTGGCGGTATTGCGCAACCAGCTTTTCCAGCCAACGGGGCTGAGCTGGATAATAAGCTGTTTTTTCTCTTTTTGCTTCTCTCTAGGAGAATCTTTAGATTTTGAGAAGAGTTTAAACATAAAATCGGAGCCCATGTAGAGGTGATTCAGCGGGATTTGATCCCTTTAAGATGTGGGATCACCTTTTTTGCTACTGGAGTGCATCTGTAAAGCTTATACCATTTGACCATGAGAGGTAAACCGCTGTGCGTCCATCACGGTTTGTTGTATCGATATCGTTATCTGGTGGGGGATAGCGAAGAACGACAACACGGCCTGTACTGCCGATATTTCCTGTATCGGTATCGACCCAACCGGTGGGATCATTTTTTGAGTCGGCTGTGGTGCAGGTGACGGATGAACTGGCGACTGTTGTGGTGACATTCGCACCGCCGGTATTGAGTAGCACGGCCCACACTTCAAATTCTGCTGCGCTGTCTCCAGAGGAACTGATATATGTACCATTTCCCGAACGCACCAGAAAACAGAAGTTGCTTGCATCGCGAAGATTGACGCCTAAGTTATCCTCTAGATCTTGTTCATCTGAAGAGGTGTAGTATGAACCATATCGGGTATAATAGAGTTGCTCTTTAGAGGCAATCTGAAGAAGGTAGGGTTTGGCCTCCTCCAGATGACTGCTGATCATATAGGTTTTGAGTCTTGGGAGCGCCAATGAGGCCATAATCGCGATGATGGCGAGTACGACCATAATTTCAATAAGCGTGAAGCCTTCAGCATCTTTTTTTGGTGTGGTGTGGGGAGTCTGGTCAGCCATGGTGGTGGTTTCCGTTGGATTTAAGTGCGGGCAGGGTTAGAGATTCGCCCATACACCACGACGTTCTGATTTGGCTTGTTGTTCCTGTTTTTGAAAACGTCGATTGGTTGCATAAGCCAACCCTTCTTCAATGAGAAGACGGTTTATTAATATAGCATCCTTGGTGCGGATATCTACAGGATTTTTTCGACGCGAAGGACGATAGCGGGTGATAGAGACTTTTTTACCAAAAACCAGCCGTGCGACCCGTTTTTTGCTGGCGCGTTTGATGGCTCTGGGGGTGATTTCAGGGCGGCAGGCGATATTGGCCAGTGTCACGGCGGTACGTTTCTCTCCCTGTTTTATCTCCAGTTCACAGGCGGAGATAACACCGCTGATTTTGGCTGTAAATGTTTTAGGATAGGGTTTGGGTTGTTTTTTTTGTGTGGGTACTTTTTTAGCAGGGGGAGGGGGTGTCTGTTGTATGGTGACGGGGGCGGCTTGTGTGGTTGATTGCGTGACTGGGAGGTGTGACGCGGTTTGCTGTATTGCAATGGGTTGAGGTGCAGGTGGTGTTGCAACGGGTTGAGGTGCAGGTGGTGTTGTAACGGGTTGAGGTGCAGGTTGAGGCGTTTTTTGTGCCTTTTCTTGCTGTTTTTTGACGATAGATAATGTTTGAGGGGGAGGGGATGTGGTGTGTGGTTGTGGGGATGTTGGTGTTATTGAAGGTGTTGGGGAAGGATTTTGAGTTGAGGATAAAACGGAGGAGGCTTGGTGTGTGACGGTTGCTGTGGGGTGAGAGCGTTGAGGAGTTAAGGAGGAATTTGTGGCCAGTTGCCTGGAAGGGACTGGTGAAACAGGGGTGGCGGTGAGCGATTCCGTTGGTGTTTTAATGACAAGATACGTAACCACACTGGTGAGAACCAGGGCTAAAATGGTGGTTAATGTCCAGGCGAGACGGTTAGAACGCTGGATGGCCTGATGTTGTGGCGGAGGATCGGAACGGATCAGCGCTTCGGCAGAAGATTTTTTCTGATGGTTGCTGTCTGTTTCGGAATCTTTGAGCGCTTTTAAAATATAGGACATGGTCTAAGTGAATGAAGAGGTTGTGTGTATGGGGTATAATTTTAAAAAGTTCAGGATGATTTAGGCAAGAAAAAATCCTGTGATAAATCTTTAAGGTGAGGATGCGGAACGCAGTGAAGGAATCTCTCCTGGTGTGGATTGCGTGCGTTGCAACAGACGGATAAAAGTGAGTGGGCCGGCTAAGCCATCGGGGTTGAGTCTACTTTTTTTCTGAAACTGAATGACACGATTTTTTAGCTCATCATCAA